>PCVQ01000002.1:2536-5895 GCA_002796025.1 Candidatus Peregrinibacteria bacterium CG11_big_fil_rev_8_21_14_0_20_46_8 | reverse complement strand
TAAGAAGCCGATCTCACGCGCAATGTCGAGTTCGCGAATCTTACCGGGCGTACCATCTGGCCCGCCATAAAGAGTCTCACGAAGACTAAAGAGCTTCTCGCGATTTGCTGCAACTGCACCTACCTCTTCTTCAGTTGCATTTTGACCAAGTGCCTCTGCTTTATCAGCAAAGGTACAGAACTGATTCTTAATTGTTTCAATTTCACCAATCGATGGAATTGCAAGACCACCAGCCTCACGTTTCACATCTTTAAGCTGCTGACCCAAATCCTGACAATCGCGGCGGAACTCACGCGCATCGTTGCGAAGTTCCCGGCGAAGCTGACCAGCATTTTGCTGAGCAAAAATTTGATTTGGATCGAATTGAACATTTTCAAAATCTACTCCATATTGCTGATCGAAGTTCGCACCACCGAAACCGGCAGCACAGAAAGGATCATATGGGTTGTACTTACATTTATCCATGAAGTCTACTTCATGCGGACGTGGACCTTGTGTACCAGGACCTTCCTGACCCGGACCAAATGGACCCGGACCGAAACCGCCCTGGAAGCCAAAGCCTCCTGGACCGCCTGGACCAAAGCTACCTGGACCGAAGCCTGGGCCGCCCGGACCAAAGCCACCCTGGAAGCCAAAGCCTCCTGGACCGCCTGGGCCAAAGTTAAAGTCTGCACATGTTGCAGGACGGAATCCGTTTGTTGCTTGATCCCAGATCTCGCTTGGACGACATTGACCGTCACACATTATGTCTTGTGCAGGACACTGACCAGAACCCGGAACGAAGTTTGTGAAATCAAACCCCGGTGCACCATGCTGTGGTCGGAAAGAATCACATGGATTTTCTGGTGATGGACCTTGCCCCGGAGCACATGGCGGCAAGTTTTGTCCTGGGAAAGCGGGCTGACCTCTGTCATTCTCAAATGCGCGCTTTTGCGTACATTCTTGCCCTGCAAATGCTGGATCATTAGGATTCCAACAATCACCTACGCCACCCGTTGGCTGCGGTGGAGGACATGGCTGTCCTGGCTGACATGGTGGCGGCTGCGTACCATTTGGTGGCGGAGGACATGGTTGTCCTGGCTGACATGGTGGCGGCTGCGTACCATTTGGTGGCGGAGGACATGGTTGTCCTGGCTGACATGGAGGCGGCTGATTTGGATCACCATTTGGCGGTGGAGGACATGGTTGTCCTGGCTGACATGGTGGTGGCTGATTTGGATCACCGCTTGGTGGTGGTGGACACGGCTGTGACGGATCACATGGTGGTGGTGGCTGTGAACCATCCGGTGGTGGTGGAGGTGGCTGATCGCCTGGTGGCGGTGGAGGTGGCTGATCCTCCGGTGGTGGTGGAGGTGGTTGATCCTCCGGTGGTGGTGGAGGCGGAGGTGGTGGTTCACTACCATCCTGAGCCTGTGACAGACCGAAACTGAGCGACAAAACGAGTGCTGCTATAGAGAGCACACCGCCTGCGCCGATGTACAGATGATGTGCCTGTACACCTTGTTGCCTTCGTTGTTTTGACATATTGGTGTTTATGTTAAAAAATAAAAAATTAGGAAATAAAAAAGTACCTCACGAAAGGAAAGGCTCTTCCATGAGATAGGTCGAAATGCATTGGGAGTCGAATGGCCTCATTAAAACCATTTTCAAAATTTATTTTTGTTTTACTTATTTCTGATTCTCTAATTAAATTATACTATATTTACATATTACCGTCAAATCGTTTTTGACTTTTGGGCGCCAATAATAAATAATGCACAAACTATGGGAGTCTTCGATAAAGCAAAAAATCTCTACAATATTCAAAAGCAGTCTAAAGCCATCAAAAAGGATCTTAAAAAGGTCCACATTGAGGCCGAAGTAGACGGTGTGACTATTGTTCTGGATGGTGAATTAGCAATTGTGGATATTACTATAAGCGATGAGGCTTGGGCGGCATTTCAGGCAGATCAATTCGGAAAAAACAAGATGCTTGAGGCAATAAAAAAATCCTTTGCAAAAGCGATGAAAAAGGCACAAGAAGTTGCGAGTGCGAAGATGAAAGATTTATGGGCCGAGATGGGAATAGGAGCGTAGGGCAGACAATAATCAAGCACCAAAGTAACCAAGTGAATTACCGAATTAAACAAACGCGGCCCCATAAAAGATTTAAAATCTTACCCTATCTCATTTTTGCCTTAATCATTTTGGGTGGGTTTGGCTATTTGTCGCTCTTTTCAGCCACTGAACCCGGACAAGAAGATGTACGCATTGTTGTGAAAAATGGCGAATCCCTTGCAGACATCGGTACCGAGCTACACGCAAAAAAAATCATCCGCTCTCCTCTCGCTTTTAGAATTGTTGCCCGGGTGAAGGGCATTGACCGCGAAATACGCTCCGGAGTACACACGCTCACACAAGGCAAATCACTCAGCGATGTACTCCAAGCCCTTACACAATCGAGCCCGGAAGAAATTTCCATCACAATACCGGAAGGTTATTCGGTGTACGATATCGATGCACTGCTTGCCGGTCGCGAACTCATAACCGCCGGCAAATTTATTGAAAAAGCTGCGCAATATGAAGGCCGATTATTTCCCGATACCTATTTTATATTTACTGAAAATTTCACGCCGGATCAGCTTATTCGCAAAATGCGCGTAAACTTTGAATCGAAGATGACTGAGGATGTGCGCCGTAAAATAGCTGCGAGCGGCAGGAGTGAACACGATATTTTAGTTATGGCGAGCATTCTTGAAAAAGAAGTACGCACACCAAAAGATCTCGCTCTGGTAAGCGGGATTCTTTGGAAGCGGCTCGACAATAGCTGGGCACTGCAAGCCGATGCAACTCTTTTATATGGAAAAAAAGATAAGACAATAACGAGTGCGGATCTCGAATCCAACACACCGTACAACACACGTAAATTTCGCGGTATGCCGCCGACGCCGATTGCAAATCCCGGGCTGGCAACAATCATGGCAGCCATAGAACCGGAATCTTCCCCATACTGGTTTTATCTTACCGATGCCGAAGGCACTGTGTACTATGCGGTAACAAACGAGGAGCACAACGAAAACCGCCGGAAACATTTGTAGAATTATATCGAAACATCTGCCGTCCCCGCATCTACCGAATTCCCTGATTCCTCCGGCACCGTCGCTTCCTCAACTTTAGCCGGCGGCTTGTACTCAATAGTAAATGTCTCTATTGGCGTTTTTTTGCCGGCAATATCTTCGCCGTATACTTCAAAAGTATTTAGACCGCTTGTAAGATTTCCGTATTTGGGGGCAGCCCGGTAGGACCACTGTTTGCTGTTTGCCACAAAGCGGGTTAATGCAAATCCATTGACCACAACGCGCGCAATTCCCTGACCGATG
>PCVQ01000002.1:0-2497 GCA_002796025.1 Candidatus Peregrinibacteria bacterium CG11_big_fil_rev_8_21_14_0_20_46_8 | reverse complement strand
ATTTTTAATACTACGGGTGCGGAAAGATCGGCAGGCGGCAAAGAAGTATTATGGGTAAACTTAAGTTCTGTCGGCTCGCTGCGCTGTCCATTGCGTCCAATCGCCACAATCGAAAAGCGATTCTCACCATTTACAAGATTGCCATACCCCAAACTCGCAACATACGACCACTGTATTTGGCCGGGCGAATATCTATTCAATATATAGGGATCTTGATTCGTGCCCTGGCGCGGTGTTACCTCAAGACTCTGGGTATCGCGATGGGTAGAGCCCAAAATAGTGACCGTACCGTTCTGCGTTGTAAAGTTCAAAAGCTCGGGCGAGCTAACAACCGGCGAAGGAAACTCCGCGACCACCTCTACCGGCGCTGCTTCTTGTTGTATAAACGCTTGCTGGCGCTCGGTCGGCTCTAATTCCGAGCCTCCCTCGCTGGCAAGCGGTCGCGCCGTGCGCTCCTCATCTTGATTCTTTTGCTGTACCGCCTCTACGACAGTTACCGAATCGGCGCCGGTTGTATCGCGCGAACGATTCCAGCGATACCACTCGCTGTCGCGGTACTCATCTTGCAATAAACCAACAAGCTGCGCCGGACGGCGCTGCTGCACCGCCTGCAAACGTGAATCGGTAAGCATAACCTCTTGTCCAAACTCTACTTCAACTACTTCCAGTACCTTTTCACTATTTTCTGTATCTAACACTTCGACTTGCATCACACCATCAAGTACGTGCACCGAATCGGCGCTCTGCTTGCTCACGCCATAAATTGTATTAAATCCCTTTGCTCGGAGATTTTCGGTCTCAATATTAATAACCGAATGGATCGTATTGTCACCATTGCTTCTTACCCAAACTTGACCATTCCGCAATGCAACGCGCGCCATGTCATTTGCCTCACGGCTTTGGAGTTCAAGAAATTCAATCTGACTATCGGCATCCATACGAATTACACTCCCGTTGAGAAACATAAGCTCTACGCGCGAACCCGGCGAGGTGCGCAATGCATCACCCTCGGTCAAAACGGTACCGTCGATTGCAGCAGTCCACTGATCGACCCCCCAAATTTTAATATCGGCCTTACCGGCAATAACATTCACTGCAACTTTATCTTCAAAGGCCTTCACATTTTTATCGATAAAGTATCCTACAATTTGAAAGGCTAAAATAACGATCAAACCGATTAATATAATCGACAGAAATGGGAGGAAATAGCCTCCTTTTCTGCGATGATGCCGAACTGCTGGTCTGTGATGATACATATGCAACGTATTATACCCCCATCTCGCGCTTTAGCGCATAGATATCTTGCACGAGCTTATTATCCTCTCTCATCCGTGACTTTATCTTATTATATGAGTGTAGGACAGTCGTATGATTCCGGCCGGAGAAGTAGTCTCCGATTGTGTCATAGGAGAGGCCTAATACTTCATAAATAAGATACATGCAAATTTGACGGGGCATCATTATTTCGCGCTTACGCATGGTGCCGCGCAACTCCTCTTTTTCGATGCGAAAATATTCAGCCACTTTTTCTATAACATCTTCTGCATTGCGAATACTCGATGCTGTTTTTTGCACATTGGAATAGAGTTCGACATGTCCGTTTGGAGCAGGCGGCGCCATCTTGTTATGTGCTCTGTCTAAAAGACGCGATACGGAGTTTACCGTAGGCGTCATATTTTCGAGGCGCATCTGCGCAATCGCTTGATTCAAAACTCCTTCTAACTCACGAATGCTGCTGGAAACGGTGCGGGCAATAAGATCAAGCACTTCGGGATCGAGCAAGACCTCGTTCTCCGCACACTTATTCTGCAAAATGGCGAGTCGCGTTTCGTAATCGGGAAAGTGCACCTCTCCGACCATTCCCATTTCGAAGCGGCTCTGCAAGCGCGTCTCTATGCCGGCGAGCTCTTTCGGCGGCTTATCGGAACTAATAATAATCTGCTTGTTCGAATTATAGAGCTCGTTAAAAATGTGAAAAAACTCTTCCTGGGTGCGGTCTTTATCGGCCAGAAGCTGGATGTCATCGATAATCAGACAGTCAACATTTCTATAGCGCGCCTTAAAATCGTGGGCATTATATTTTTTGATGGCGTCGACCACCTCATTCAAAAAGCGCTCCGCCGTAAGGTAGACCACAATAGCATCGGAATTATTCCGCAAAATTTCCAAACCCGTTCCCTGCAAAAGATGCGTCTTTCCAAGTCCTACCCCGCCATATATGAAGAGCGGGTTCCACTGCTCTCCGGGATTTGCCGCAACCGCCTGACAAGCGGCATGCACCAAGCGATTATGCTTGCCAACAATAAATTTATTGAGGCCGTACTTCTTGTTGAACATGATACTCACATTCTCATCATCAACACGAACTTCTTGACGCTTTGGGACTTTGCGCAGCTTTTTATTTGACTTGGGCACAACGGCACTAAGATTTACGCCGCGGCTGTCATCGGAATTTGACAGTGCGCTATCGACAATAATTGTGATCTCTCGTACCGGC
>PCVQ01000057.1 GCA_002796025.1 Candidatus Peregrinibacteria bacterium CG11_big_fil_rev_8_21_14_0_20_46_8 | reverse complement strand
ATGTTGAATATGGGATTTAAAGAAGAGCTTGATGCGATTCTTTCTAACACACCAAATAGCAAACAAACTCTGTTATTTTCAGCAACTATGAATAATCAAGTTCGACGAATTGCGGATAACTACATGAAAAAGCCGGAAGAGATTACTATTGGAAATAAGAATCAAGGAGCCGACAATGTTCAGCACTTTTACTATGTCGTTCACGAAAAAGATAGATATCAAGCATTGCGACGAATTGCTGATGTTAATCCGGATATTCATGGACTAATCTTTTGTAGAACACGTCGCGAAACTCAACTTGTTGCAGACAAACTAATTGCCGATCATTATTCAGCCGAAGCGATTCATGGTGAAGTCGCCCAAGAGCAAAGGATCCACGTTCTTAATAGATTTCGCGATAAAAAAATTCAATTGCTTGTTGCAACGGATGTGGCTGCGCGAGGAATCGATGTAAAAAATTTAACGCACGTTATTAACTATAATCTCCCGGAAAGTGGAGAGGCCTATGTTCATAGAAGTGGTCGTACCGGGCGCGCAAGCAGTTCAGGTATTTCACTTGTCATTGTGAATATGCGCGAAAAACATACGATCCAACACTTGGAGCGCAAAGTCGGTAAGCCTTTCGAAAAGGGACGAATCCCGGGAGGTGATGAGATCTGCGAAAAACAGTTATTCAGTTTAGTCGACAAAATCTGCAACATCAAAGTTAATGAAGCACAAATTGGAAAGTATATTAATTTCATTAACAAGAAATTTGAGGACATGAGTAAAGAAGATCTTATTAAGAAGTTTGTATCGGAAGAGTTCAACAGATTTATTGAACATTATAAAGATGCGGATGATTTGAATTCAAATGTGAGCAGTGGGCGTGATGGTGGGCGAGACGGCCCGAGAAATTCCTCAATCTTATTCGCACGCTTTATTATTAATGTTGGCCGCGACGCAAATTTAAATGTTAAAGATTTATTAGACACAATAAACAGTCATCCGAGTTTGAGAGGAGTAGAGATTGGAAATATTGAGATTCGCAGAGAGTACACACTTTTTGAAATTGATGAACAACTAAAGGATAAAGTTTTAGCTGCCTTCGGTGGCTCCACCATAAATAGGATTAAAATAAATATTGCGTGTGAAAAAACCGGGCTGCGATCATCAAGAGCGGTTGGGAGAGGAGGACGTGGTGGTGGCGGAAGATATGGTGGTGGACGTGGATATGCGAAGAGTCGGGTTAGAGGAAGAAGTGAGAGGAGACGGTAATGAAGGTGGCAAAAAACTAATATGGTCATGTAAAATCGACTCGATTAAGACGACTATTTACGCTAGTATGCTCGCGCTCATGGGGAGTAGCCAAGTGGTAAGGCAGCGGGTTCTGGTCCCGCCACCGGGGGTTCGAATCCCTCCTCCCCAGCCACTATATTATCTCCTGGCGAATAATCCGCTCTACCTCTTCATTTGCTTCGGGTATTTTCCCATCTTCGCTAAAAACCACATAGTCGCACTCCTTAGAAAACTCCATTTCTCGCTCAAAGCTGGCTTTGCGATGCGCAAGCTCTTCCTCAGAAATCGTCGCGCGCTTCACAATGCGCTCTTTTAAATTTTCCCACGAGCGGGCGGTGATAAAGATGGAAACAACCTGCTCCGGCGGGAGAATTTTACGAATCGATTGCACACCCTGCATATCGACCTCACGAATGACCGTTTTGCCTGCTTCCAATGCCTGCACAATCGGTGCTTTCAAGGTGCCGTAATAGTTATCACTGTGCACAATCGCCCACTCTAAAAATTCACCGCGTTCAATACGGCTTTTAAATTCCTCTTTTGTAATAAAATGATAAACATCGCCCTCTTTTTCTCCCTGGCGGGGGGTGCGTGTAGTGCACGAAATCGGAAATACCGCATCGGGAAAGGCTTCCCTTAAATGGGCAATTACCGTGCCTTTGCCTGAACCGGACGGGCCGAGAATAAGAAAAAGTTTTCCAGACATTCGGGCGGTAGTATAGCAGGCGCAGACGATTGAATAAATCTCTTATTTATGGTACTATTTAGAGTTATTGTTCTTTCAAAATCAGCGCAATATTGCGAGCAAAAAAAACTCCTGAAAAGTAGCGGGGAAAGCGTGGCGAGCGAACGGCCGAGCAGCAACACATCCAAATCGCCCCCCTCTCCTCCCTACTTTTCAAGCGCGGAATGCACGACTACATTCCCACCTGAAAAGCTCCCTCCCAAATATGTGAGGGATCAAACAAAAACACAAGAAAAAAAATTGCGTTATGCACTCACGTGCATACCCACAAAAAACAAAAACACATAAGACCTTGGTGGGCAAGGTCTGCAAAAAACACCACCTAAGAACGGTAGGGAGAACCGTTCCGCTCGCAACGGAATCAGAAAGTAACGCCTCGTCGACGTACTTTCTCTACCGCTCTTCATAGTCCTCTGTCCAGGAAAAAAATTTAGGGGCAGCCAGGAATTAAAGAGCATTGCGCAAGGGGGCGGTTCTCACCTCTGTGTCTCTCCGTTTTTAACAACGGACCACACGTGCATTTACCGCCCCCCTTGAAAAAAACATCGCAGACAAAAAAGGCGTACAATATATGTATGTGTTTTTCCGCTGAAGCAAGTTTTGTAGCAGCAGGCGCACTGGGAGTCACCGGTGCTGCGAGTTTAGGGCATGTACAACAACGCAGAGAAATTCCGCTTGCCCTCATTCCCCTCTTCTTCGCTATTCAACAAACAATCGAAGGAATACTTTGGCTTGTGGGCACAACAAGTGAGTATGCAACACTCCTCAGTTATGGCTTCCTCTTTTTTGCCTACTTAGTCTGGCCCACCTTCGTGCCGTATGCATTTTATCTTGTAGAAAAAAAACCGCGCCTCAAATCACTCTTTAAATTTGTTGCGGTACTTGGCATTTTTGTAACTTTTGGTTTATTACTTATTCTCCTCAATAATGAGCCGAATGTACAAATCTTCAATAGCAGCATTCGTTACATTACAACCGATACACGCGGCTATTCTATAGCTATTGTTTTAATTCTTGCTGCATATACCGCAGCCGTCTGTGGCAGCGGTCTCTTTTCCAGCCATAGATACTTACGGATTTTTTCCGCAGCCACCGCCGCATCTTTAATCCTCGCTTTTCTTTTATACAAAATGACCTGGCAGTCGGTATGGTGCTACTTTGCCGCGCTGCTGAGCGTCATCGTGTTGCTGCACTTTATGCTCGGACGGGAAAATGTATCTTAGAATATAACGAAGCCCCGCCTCAGCATCTGCTTCGGCGGGGCCATATAAAGAAAGGGCAATGAAGCGGCCCTACCGGCCTTTCTATTGCCTACGCATCAAAGTACATATAAAACTCGTGCGGATGCGGACGCAGACGAAGTTCGTCGATCTCCTTTTCGCGTTTCCAAGTAATCCATGTATCAATAAGATCTTGCGTAAAGACTCCGCCCTTCAGCAAAAATTCATGATCTTTTTCAAGCGCATCAATCGACTCGCTCAGGGAACCCGGCATCGTCTTAATTTTGCTCAGCTTTTTCTTATCCATAGTAAAAAGATCTTGTTCCAGCGGTTCACCCGGCTCAATTTTATTTTGAATACCGTCCAAGCCAGCCATCATCATTGCAGCAAAGGCGAGGTATGGATTACATGTTGGATCCGGAGAGCGGAACTCGACACGGCGCGCAGCCGGTGCCTCGCTGTACATTGGAATACGAATCGCAGCACTGCGATTGCGCTTTGAGTAAACCAAATTTACCGGCGCCTCAAATCCGGGAACCAGACGCTTGTACGAATTTGTTGTCGGCGCGCAGAATGCCATGAGCGCAGGCCCGTGCTTAATCAACCCGCCAATGTAGTACTTGGCCATTTGCGAAAGATGCGCATAACCCTTCTCTTCGTAAAAGAGCGGCTTACCATTCATCCATAAACTTTGATGGCAGTGCATTCCCGAACCGTTGTCATTAAAAATCGGTTTTGGCATAAATGTTGCGACCTTGCCATGCTTGCGGGCGACATTTTTAATAATGTACTTGTACATAAGCACTTGGTCGGCCATGCGCGTCATCGTATTATAACGCATATCGATCTCGCACTGACCGCCGGTCGCCACCTCGTGGTGATGCACCTCTACGCGAATTCCGCTATCAATTAAATCGCGAATGATTTCACTGCGAATATCCTGCAATGTATCGTGCGGCGGACATGGGAAGTATCCTTCTTTCATACGTGGCTTATAGCCCAAATTGCGGCCGCTGCCGTTGCCATCGCCTTTGCCGGTATTCCAATCTGCCTCCTCTGAATCGATAAAGTAGTAGCCGCTCGACTCGTTTTGATCGTACGAAATATGGTCGAAAATAAAAAATTCCGCTTCGGGTCCCCAATAACTCTGATCGGCAATGCCCGTTGTTTTAAGATACGCCTCTGCTTTACGTGCAACATAGCGGGGATCGCGGCTGTATGGCTCGCCGTGAATCGGATCATAGACATCGCAAATAATATTGATAGTAGGTATTTGCAAAATCGGATCGACGAATGCGCTCGTTGGATCGGGAATGAGCATCATATCACTCTCATCAATTGCTTGAAAACCGCGGATTGACGAGCCGTCAAAACCAATACCATCGACCCACATCGAATCTTCGAGCGTCTTGTAGTTTAATAACTCTTCAACCGGAATCGAAAAGTGCTGCCAGAGTCCAAGGAGATCGACAAAGCGAAAATCAACAATTTTTATACCGCGCGCTTTAATCATCTTTTCTACACTTTCGACCGCCTTTGGATCAGCATGCTTCACAATGTGAGGCACGTGTCCGTTTTTTGATAATTCGCGGCGAAGCGGTGCGAATTTACGTTTGCCAACCTGAAACGTTTTTGCTGCAGTAGCCATGCAAAAGTTGGGTTAAAATATAGTGCTGCCGCACTCTTCTTACCGTTGAAGAATGCGATTGAGCAAGCAGAATTTTGTGAGAGCCACATTACTGTCGGACATACCAACAACCTCTCATAATCTGACAGCAATATCCGCAACTTGCTTTTTAGCGACAGGATCGCTACGCTTCCTGTCGCCACTGTCGAAGCTTTCTACAACAAAAACTAGCTTGATGAATCACTTAGATATTGTAAAAAATCTTGGCCTCACCGAAAAAGAAGCACGGGTATATCTTTCCTGTTTGGAGCTTGGTTCAAGTGCTGTTTCCGAAATTGCACGGCGGGCGCGCATCAACCGTGTAACTACCTACGACGTTTTAGAAAAACTCATGCAGCGCGGAATGGTAAATGCGACGACCCAAGAGGGAACACGCTCGTACGATGCCACCGATCCCGCTGCAATAGCAGCGGATATTACACAGCGCGCCCGTGACTTTAAAAGTATTCTGCCCGACCTCAAGCGCCTGCGCGGCGACGCTATTCATCCACGCATACGCTACTTTGAAGGGTTAGAAGGCATGAAGGCAATTTATGAAGATACGCTGCGCGCCAAGACAGAAATCCTCAACTACTGTAATTCCGGCGAGGTGCGCCACTACTGGCCAAGCTATGATGAAGAGTATGTGCGCAAACGGGCAAAAAAGAAGATTTTTCTTCGCGGTATTGCACCGCACGACAAACACGGCATATCGGTTCACGAGCAAGACAAAGCCGCACATCGTGAAATACGCTTAGTACCCAACGATCAATTTCTTTTTAGCAATGAAATTAATATCTACGACGATAAAGTCTCAATCATCTCATTTAAAGACCAGCCAATTATTGGCATGATCATAGAATCTCACGCCATTGCCGATACGCAGCGGGCAATCTTTAAAATGGCGTGGGAGTTTGCTGATGGCAATGGAAAGAATCGACGCGCCTAAAATGGCAAGTCGTCAATTGAGATTTCTTCCTCCTGCCC
>PCVQ01000048.1 GCA_002796025.1 Candidatus Peregrinibacteria bacterium CG11_big_fil_rev_8_21_14_0_20_46_8 | reverse complement strand
AAAACGAACGGTAACGTGCCATTTGGGTAACGGCTGCTCTGTCGCTGCAATAGAAAACGGCCGCGTCATCGACACGAGCATGGGATTTACACCTCTCGAAGGAATTCCCATGGGCACACGCAGCGGCGACATCGATCCTGCAATTATTTTTTATTTGATTGAGAAGGGCATGAAGCCGGACGAGGTAGAAAATTTGTTAAACAAAAAGTCGGGGTTGCTGGGTGTTTCGGAAATTTGTTCTGACGTGCGCGATTTATGGGCGGCGTACCGAGGCAAAAAAAGCGCAACCAAAAAACGCGCCGCACATCGCACACTCCACTGGTTTGCCTATCGAATTGCAAAGCAAATCGGTGCCTATCAAGCAGCGCTCAAAGGTCTCGACTGCATTGTCTTTACCGCCGGTACCGGCGTTGGCGCGCACTACCTCCGCCGCTGGATTCTCGAATATTTTCCAAAATTCCCCAAAAAGCGCGTACTGGTCATTCCAACCGATGAAGAGCGGAAGATTGCCGAGGGGGTAGTAAATAAAATTCGACAAAAGAGAAAAAAATAGTATTCTAAAGGCATGGAAAATCCAAGCCTTGCAAAAACTCTTGAAGGTCGCCTGTCACTTCTTCACGATGCATATGCCGAGATTCAAAGTGATCGGGGCTACAATGAGCAGGCCGCTGTCTATTTCGGAAAAAATGAACAAAATGTTATTGCAATAGCACAAAATCATGGCAGGGCCTTGCAGCGAGTACTTCAGCTTCTCCTGGAAATCAGCGATCCATATCCTACAGATATTATCGATTTCGTCAGCAATCCAGAGATCGATCCGCTGCCGGATGATCCCAATTTTGAAGTTGTGGGCGTATTGCAAGATACCTGCCTTTTGCGCGAACTTCTTGTTCGTATGGCGACACTCTATAATCCAAAAATCGCGCTACAAATACTGAGCGGAGAATTTGCAGGTTTAATTGGGGATCTTACTGACGAAAATCTTAGTCAAACTCAACGCGCAGATCTTGCCGCGCTGCGCAAAGATTATCCCAATGCGCATGCACTCTTCGAGTGCATTGCCGGAGCAGAATCCCCGGAAGAAATTCCTGTACAAGACAAATCAATCGCAATCATCAAAGAGACCCAGCGCGAGCTGCAAGCACAAATTGCCGAAGAAACGCGCCAACATGAAGAAAGAGAAATGGCGGAGCTGAGAGAAGTTATTGGTGATCTTTTCGAAATAGCGAAGGAGCCGCGAAAGGCGCAATAATATAGTATAGTATGGCTGCATGATCGCCCAACCAGCATACAAAAAAATCGTTATTAAAATTGGCACCAATGTTATCACTCGCGATAACGGCCTTTTGGATACCGATGTCATGGCCCATCTTGTCGAGCAAATCGGCACGATTAAAAAGAGCGGAGCCGATGTAATTATGGTATCGTCCGGTGCAATTGGTGCGGGCCGGCCATTGCTAAAACCAAAAAAAGCGGCCGCCGTTATTCATCAACAGCTTTTGGCCGCAGTAGGACAAATTCCTCTCATGGACACCTACACCAAACTCTTCCGCTCGCACGATCTTACGGTTGCACAGGTGCTTGCCGTTAAAGAAGACTTCCGTGACCGTACACACTACCTCAATATGCAAAATTGTTTTGAGGCGCTGCTGCACAACGCGGTTATTCCTATTGTGAATGAAAATGATGTCATTGCCATTAGCGAGCTTATGTTTACCGATAACGACGAGCTTGCGGGGCTGATTGCCGCTATGATGAATGTAGATGCGCTGATTATTCTGAGTAATATCGACGGCGTCTTTGACGGCGATCCGCATGATTCTGCATCGCGTGTTATTCCGGAAATCGATGCCAAGCGCACCGATTTTGAATCAATTATCTCTCCGCGCAAATCGTCCTTTGGCCGCGGTGGTATGCTTACAAAGTCGCGTATTGCACGCAAGCTTTCGACACTTGGCATTGTGACGCACATTGCAAATGGAAAAGATCAAAATACTTTGCGGGATATCTTTGCCGGCAAGCCGGTTGGCACACGCTTTGTTACAAACAAGCACGCAAGCGGGATGAAGCGCTGGATTGCGCACGCGGAAGGGAATGAAAAGGGTTCTGTATTGGTTAATACATGCGCTGCTGAACTACTACGCTCGCAAGAAAAAATTATGAGTTTGCTGCCGGTTGGGTGTATTAAAATTGAAGGTGAATTTGCGAAGGGCGATGTGATAAAAATCTGCGATGAAAAAGGAACGCAAATTGGGATTGGCATGGCGCAGTACGATTCCGGACGGGCACGCGAATATCTTGGGCAGAAAGGGAAAAAAGAACTGGTGCACTATGACTATTTGTTTATAAAGTAACTTACTTCCTATGAAACTCGGCATCATTGGCGCAGGAAATATGGGCGGCGCATTTTATAAGGGATTGGCAGAAAAATTAGGGCACGAAGATTTGTATTTGTGTGACAAGCACAATGAGAAAATGGCTGCAATTGGTGCAAAAAATTTTTATAACGAGCCGGGCGAGATGTTAGAGAAAGTGGATGCGGTTTTAATTGCGGTGAAGCCGCAGGCGTTTGACGAGTTGATTCGGCAAACAGGTGCTGGGGCACTCACAACGAAACTGCTCATTTCTATGATGGCCGCAGTACCGATCGCAAAAATTTCTGCTGCAACAGATTCGGCACGCGTGGTGCGTATTATGCCGAATCTTGGTGTGCAAGTTGGCAAAGGTGTAACCGGATGGGTAGCCTCTAACAGCGCGACCGAAGAAGATCAAAGATATGTGCAGCACATGCTCGAAGCAGTTGGAGAAGCAGTACAGGTCGATGATGAAGATGGACTGGATCGCCTCAGTGTAATTACCGGCTGCGGCCCCGCCTACTTTTTTTATCTGACAGAATTGTTAACCAAAAAAGCGCGTACACTTGGATTTTCGGAAGATGACGCGCGCAAAATGGCAGAAGGAACATATATTGGCTCGGCGGCGCTGTTGGCAGCTGGTGCGGAGGGGGCTAACGACGGTGCGGCGGGGGCCGCCCATGCTTCCCGCGATGCCGAAGCATGGCGCCGCGCTGTGTGCAGTAAAGGCGGCGTTACCGAACGCGCAATCGCAACCTTTGAAGAACACGGCATGGAAAAAATCTTAAACGCCGGAGTGGATGCCGCGCTAAAAAGAAGTGATGAGATGAAGAAGATGTAGAGGCGATCATTTCCGCAAAGCACGCAAAATTCAATACGGCAAAAATCGCCTGCCAATCGAACCGCGCACATTTGACCACTCCTTTCCTAAATCCATCTCATCCCTTTTTTGATGAAGTGCTGCAGGCATAAAGTGACCGGCGCCAGGCACCGCAACGTGTTCCACTTGCAATCTCCGCGCAAGCACCGATGGGCGCTCGTGAATAACTCTATCATTATCTGAGCCGACAACTAAAATATTGCGCCGCTGTTCACGAGTTAAATTGAGCTTGGGGTTTGGGAAAAAATCTGCAATCTCATCCAGACCGGTTTTATTTTTAAATGGTGTCCCAATAAGAACCGTAAGGCATTCGCGCATCTCTTTTTGCATTTCGAGAATGCGCAACCATCCATTGCCACCAAGGCTGTGCGCCAAAACGATCGTACGATCCGGTTCGAGCCCGGCTTCTTGAATAAGCTTTCTAAAAAATTCGCAAAAAACTTCAACTGTTGGGCGGGCGCCATCCACGAAATCCGGAACATCTTGCGGATAAAAAACATGCAGCCCTGCAGATTTTGCAATTTTTTCTTCGTGATGTTGAAAGCGGTCAGCGTGTGGCGGACCGTAGCCTTTAATGAGAAGCAGATTTTGTCGCATGAGTAGAGTGGGAATAATCCACCGCGGATTGGCAACTATGTTACACAATCCCTAACGAATTGTCGACACTCTAAAACAACAGTATTTGTTTTACAGAAAAGAAAACCGGCATTATCATATGAGTATATATTCATACTCATAAATCCCCATCACATATGCCTGCAGTACATAATGATATCCTTAAGGCCCCTGCTTCAAGAGCATCAATCTCAGAAACGGAGCAGCACTTAGCAGACCTCACCGATTCGGAGCTCTACAAAAAGTGCCAAAACTATGGACTCAATGCTCGCACATGGGCCCGCAAATTCGCGGGGCTTTTGCCAGAGGTGCAGCGACGCCAACTCTATAAAAAGAAGGGCTTCCACTCTATTTATGAGTTTGCGAAGCAATTAGGTGGGCTGAGTGAAGCGTCAATTAACAAAGTCCTTAATCTAGGAGAAAACTTTAAAGATAAGCCGGCACTGAAAAGTCTTCTTGAAAATGGTAAGGTCGGCTGGAGCAAACTTGAAAAAATTGCCTCAATTGCTTCAACAATTAATGACGCCAATCTAGCTCAAAAATCGCTGCAGCTCAGCACACGCGCACTTGAGATATATGTTCAACAAATCAAAAAAACTTCTCACGTGAGTAATGCAAAAAATAACAGTATTATTTGGCAAGACTGCAATCAAAACGGACATTCCGATAAAAATCTGGCACCAACATACGCCCCAAATCATCCGCTCAATTGGAATAACCTATCTTTCAAACTCCATCCGCACATCGAGCGCAAAATGCGACTCATCAAGCAACAACTCGAACAAGAATGCAAACAACCGCTGAGTTGGAATGAGGTGATGGCTAAGTTTGCAGAGCAATTTGAATCAAAACAGAGCAACGGCCACACGAAGCAAACAGAGCACAAACAAATTGTTGAAACTTGTAAAAATTGCACACAGCAAGAAGAGGATACAAAAGAAACTCACAACATCACCACGCGCTATATTCCGGCTGTGGTGCACGCGATTATCAATGCGCGCTCTGGTGGCACGTGTGAATTTTCCAACTGCAACAAACCGGCGACCATCTACCATCACACGCGCCGGTTTGCGCTGCGAAAAAATCACGATCCAAACTTCATCGTCGCACTGTGTACTGGGCATGAGCGCTTTGTGCAAGCCGGATTTATAGAAAATGAAGAGAATCTGCCGAGTAATTGGCGCGTATTGAGTGAACCTGATCCAACACACAAAAAGTATAAGATTGATCGACGGGTTGCAGAGTTAAGAAGTGCTCCTCTATACTACAATCCATGAATCTCGATACGGAACTGGCCGCAGTGCAATCCGCAAACCGAAAACTTATCCAGCTGGATGAGGAGAACGTTAATGCGATTTTACATGCACTTGCCGATGCAGCTGAGGCGCCGGAGCATGTGCAGACAATTTTAGAAGCCAACAAAAAAGATTTGGCGCGCATGGAGACAAACGATCCCAAATATGACCGGCTCAAACTTACCGAAGAGCGACTGCGCACTATCGCAAATGACATTCGTAATGTGGCGCAACTCCCCTTTCCGCTTAACATTATCTTAGAAGAGCGCGATCTTCCCAGCGGTCTGCATCTGCAAAAAACGACCGTGCCGATTGGTGTTATTGGAGTGATTTATGAGGCGCGGCCCAATGTAACATTCGATGTTTTTGCGCTCTGCTTTAAATCCGGTAACGCCTGTGTGCTCAAAGGCGGCAGCGACGCCAAAGATTCCAATGCAGCGATCACATATCTCATCCACACGGTACTGCAAAAGCACGGCATTGACACCAAGGTCTGCTATCTCGCACCTCCAGAGCGCGAAGCGGTGGAAGCAATTTTGAATGCCGACAAATATATCGATCTAGTCATTCCCCGCGGCAGCCAGAATCTTATTAACTTTGTACGTGAACATGCAAAGATGCCAACTATAGAGACCGGCGCCGGTATTGTGCACATCTATGTTGATGAAGGAGCCGATACCATCATGGCCCGCGATATTATAGAAAATTCAAAAGTAAAGCGGCCGAGTGTCTGCAATGCCGTAGATTGTATACTTATGAACAAAATGAAAATTCCGGATATTCGAGAAATATGTGCACCGCTGGCGAAACACAAAGTAATAATCCACGCTGACATCATGAGCCATCAGGCGCTCAAAGGTTATTATCCG
>PCVQ01000009.1 GCA_002796025.1 Candidatus Peregrinibacteria bacterium CG11_big_fil_rev_8_21_14_0_20_46_8 | reverse complement strand
TGATGCGGCTGAAAGATCACGCAGATTTTTTTCTTGGGATATTTTTCGCGCGCGGCCTGGAGAGTTGCACGGATTTCCGTTGGATGATGCGCAAAGTCGTCGATAACGATCGTGCGGCCGATCTTGCCTTTTATTTCAAAGCGGCGCGCAGAACCCTGAAAGCTCTGTAAACTTTTTTTGATTTTTGTTCGCGGAACGCCGAGTGTCTCACACACCTTCATTGCTGCTGCGGCATTTGCCATATTGTGTTTGCCGGGCACTTTAAGTTTGAATGGAAGTGCGGACGGCTTTTGAGGTTGTATTAATATTCCATCGTCCGGCAGCCGCGCAATAAAATCGTCAAAGACTTTGTGGTATTCTCGCTCATTTTTGAATGCGTCGAAGTGGTCGGGCTCTATATTAAGGACCACAATTGCATTCGGAAAATAATTGAGAAATGCTTTTTGATACTCGCATGCCTCCAGTACGAGAAATTTACTTTTTCCAACACGATAGTTCTGGCCATCCAAAAAATCTAACTTGCTGCCAACAATTACGGTCGGATCAAATCCATTCTCAATTAAGATCTTTGCAACCATGGCTGTAGTTGTTGTCTTGCCATGCGTGCCGCATATCGCGATGGTGTAGTAAAAGCGGCTCAGGTGGCCAACGGTTTGGGGATATGCGTAGGTCTCTACTTTTCGGCGGCGCGCCTCGCGCAGCTCCGGATTCGATTTTGGAATCGCAAGCGAATGCACAACGTACTGAGTCTGCTTTGGAATATTATGCGCATAGTGCCCAATAAAAATTTTCACCCCGATTTTTTTGAGATGATCGGTTGTGGCAGAGCGCTGCTGATCACTGCCGCTGACTGTGTGGCCTTGTTTATGCAAAATTGCCGCGAGCGCGCTCATGCCCGACCCGCCGATGCCAATGAAGTGTATGTGCGCCTTTTCCACGATGATATTGTATACTAAAGCTATGTTAGCGCCACACATCTCTCGCACAACGAAGATAATTCTTATAGCCGAATTTATCCTGCTGGCATATATGCTCTATGTGCTCACAACTTCGCTCTATAAAAGTTATCAGATAGACCGTTTTATTGAGACCGCGGCGCAAGAGAACGAGCGGCTTGCAGAAGAAAATAAGCGGCTCGCTTCGGACTTTGAATACTACAGTTCTCCTGAATATAAGGAGAAGATCGCAAAGCAAAATTTTGGTTTAGTGCGGCCCGGTGAGGAAGTTATAATCTTGGCGCCCGAGCGCAAACAGTATGTTTCTCCTCAGGAGCGGGCCGCCGAAATATCGCAAAATTACTATAATAGTCTAAGTAATCCCCAAAAATGGTTTTTGTTTTTCTTTGACAGAGAGCGCTTTACCTTATAAAGTTGTTGGGCACTCGTCGCGGCCCCGATGGAATCGGGGTCTCAGAAGAGGTGGAGCAGTGGCAGCTCGTCCCGATCAAATCGGGAAGGTCGCAGGTTCGAAATTAAGATTATCATTGTCGCGGGGTGGAGCAGTGGCAGCTCGCAAGGCTCATAACCTTGAGGTCGCAGGTTCGAATCCTGCCCCCGCAACCAAACTCTTGAAAAAGAGGTCACTTTCCAATAGAATGCCGACCTTTCTTTTTATCTTATGGAAGCATTTGGAATAGCATCTGCGGTTTACGGCCGTAGAGAAGATGAATTAAAACTCACTACAACCGTAGTGGGAGGTGCTGATAAAAATGAGATTCGCATTCGGGAATCAAAAACTTTTCCCCTGGAGCAATCTGTTGTTCCACAAATTAAGGAAGTGTTTGCTGAATATCTCGCTACGATTCATCGGACTGTAGCTGCCCAGCGCGAACAGGTACGTGATGATATCAATATTGCTGTTCCGGTAGTTTTTGGATGGCCGGTTACCTTTGATGCCCATGAGCTGATCCAAAGTATTCGCCGAGGCTTTCCAAATATTACTTTTAGAACAGCGCCAAAATTTGGAGGCAGTGCTGCAAAATCAGCACGCAAAAGGCGCGAAGCGTTGCAAGGTGCAGTGAAGAATCCTGATGATCATTTTACTTTTGTCAGGCAACAAATGGGTACTGTTACTGATTTATTAGATGGATATGCTGCTATGAACGGTATTGGCGCTTCTATTGCATTTCATCCCAGGGGCTTTAGAGACGCACGCGAGGAATTACAAATTGCTCCATCAGGACAGTCGCTCAGTGATACTGAATATAAGTGGATACAAGAATTTGAAAGACTGCGAGAGCGAGCAAAAACAAGATTGGCCGCACGTGGATTATTGAATCGCCATATTGAAACACGGGCGGTGACTTTGTTAGATCAACTTATTAAGTACAATCTGGAAGGAGAAAATCGTTTTATAATGTTGCGGGATTTTGGCGATCCTGAAAGTCCGCAGGATCGCTTATGGTCTCAATTTTTGGTTGGTGAAGATGCACTCCGTCAACACTTTGCCAAGTGTATTATTGGCATTCTTGAATACGAAAATAATATTTGTATCAAATGCTCTGGTGATCCTCCAAGCCCGCCATTTGCAGATGTGGCAGCGACCTATGTTGCGGATAATTTAGATAGAATGGAGTATGGGCGTGTGTGTCCGACTGCGGTGATGGTTCTTCATGATTAATCCTCCATTTGTGCCAACAGGTAGACTCTGCTATAGTACGCCCGCAAATTTTGGTAGGCCAGGGTAGCTCAGTTGGTTAGAGCGCGGGACTCATAAGCCCGAGGTCGGCAGTTCAATTCTGCCCCCTGGCACCAGTAGATAAGTAGCATGTTTCGCAATAAATGATTTGTGGTCGCTCTTTTGTATAGGTTGTTTGAAAGCGGTTTTGGCATGGCTCATTCATACATTGACGCTCAATGAGTTGGCGTTGATTTCTTTGTGCGAGTCGTGCACGATATCTGCATGTTGGACATTTTATTGGCAGAGGAATTCCCTGCTGTTTATAAAATTTCAGCTCTTGTGAAATTACTTTAAAATTCCGTTCGCACTCGGTGCAGGCAAGAATCTCTTTTGTAATTGATGCCGCAACCTCTGTGATGTTGTCTGGAATATTGGATAGCGTTTGCTTGCCAAAGGTACCGGGGAGATTATCTTCCCATCGTCCACCGAGTGCCGCTACCTGCTCCTTTGTCTTTGGTGCATAATCTTGAGCAATAGTTTCATTATATGACCAAGGCGAATATTTGAGCGGGAAAAACTGTCCATATTCCCCTGTTCGCTCCATATGTTCTACAATTCGGGTGCGTAATTTTTCATACTCCTCTTTCGAATACTGCTTATTCAAAATACAGTATGTATTTTTTTTGAGAGAGACGCAGCCAAAAGAGTTTTTTGCTCCCCGTGTTAAAAATGAGTATGAAACATCATTTGAGCCAGGCCATGCCAGACAGTCAAATTGCATATTGTAGCTCTCTACAATAGCAACACTTTGATAGACGAGCTCGCTGCCGGGTGCGCCGTAAATATCATATGCATCTTTGGTTCGATCACCAAATATCGAGTATGTGCAGTCTTGGCAATTTTCCATGTCAAAACATTCACGGCAGTCTTTTGAATTTACAATATAGTTGCCGGTGCAGCTTTCTGCATTGATATTTTGAGAAAATTTGTGTGGTTGTTTTTTTTCGAGTGCATACATATGAGCCATAAGCCGTGCAACTCCTGTGTGTGTTTGAAGTTCCATTTTTTCTTTCGCTTTCTCAAATTGCTCTTTAGTAAACTGCCGATTCAGAATACAGTATTGCTTATTGCGTAAGCCCACACACCCGATGCAGTCTGAGCAGTTAATAAGATCGCGTGAGTAGCGACAGAAGTTTGAATTTTTAAGATTTTGCGAGCCTATGCAGCTATAGCATCCAACAAGATCGACGCAGTCATAATTTAATTCACCCTTATGCACAAATGAGATGTCGCATGAATCGCTGTTGCCATTGGAATTGTCGGCATAGAGGGTGTCTTGATTATTATCGCTTGCAGTCACCATGTAGCAGTCTTTATTGTTTACTGCAAAATTAGAGTATTCAGAATTTTCGGAAGAGGCGATGAAAAGCGCACCGATAGGGGTTGCATGCATGAGCTCCCAAAATTGCTCAAAAAATGGACGGCTAAAATCAAAATCTCGGCCGGAGAGTAATGGATCAAAATCATCGCTCCACCAGCAGGATGGGCATATAATGTGCAATTGAGAATTTGGAGAGAAGCATGAAACCATAGTGCGATTACATTTTTGGCAACTTGCTCCATATAGCGTTCGCTCATTCCGCCATGCCATAAGCTGGACGCGTCGGCATAATACGCAGTGCTGTGGCGCAGGTACTTCGAGGCGCGCGTAAAATGCGTGGTCGGCGGCGTTAGTGGTAAATGGACTCCTACAGGTTAAACAGGTTTGCATATACTTGAATAGTAGATATCTCTTCCGATTTTTTAATCCGGCCTTATCATTTTTGACTGATTTTTTTCATTTTTACAGATTAGAAAGATTCCTATTTCCATGGGAATTGACAAGTTGTAGATATTGTCTTAATGTCATACCTCTATGGTATCCGAGCAACGCACCATGTCAGTTTTAAAAAGAGCTGCCTTATCTGAAGCAGAGGCTCAGCTCTTTCTCTTTATTCAAAAACATCCGGGCTGTTCGATTGCCGATGCTGTCGCTGCTTTAAAGATTAGTAAATCAACATTGTACCGAGCATTTGAAAATTTGAAGAAACTTGAACTCATAGCTCCCGCAAATTCATCATGGAAAAATAATCTTGTAGTAAAATCGCTTAAAAAACTCATCGGCAAACTTGAGAATGAGCAGCAAAAACAGAAGCGCTTAATTGGTTTGCTCAAAGGTATTGAATCTGCAGAAC
Organism: Candidatus Peregrinibacteria bacterium CG11_big_fil_rev_8_21_14_0_20_46_8; assembly: GCA_002796025.1. GTDB lineage: Bacteria > Patescibacteriota > Gracilibacteria > UBA1369 > UM-FILTER-53-11 > 21-14-0-20-46-8. The sequence continues at coordinate 1,231 of PCVQ01000009.1, read as the reverse complement.
GCCCAAGTAGCTTTGATGCAACGCGTGGTATTGAAGAGCTTAATGAAGAGGAGAGCGTGCAGCGATATCTCGATCTTGCAGGATTAGGCTGGCATAGCGTGCTCTCGTTTGGAAATTGGGAAGATTTAAATGAGACATATAATTTAATTCCAGTTGAAAAACAGTTCGTTGGAACCCGACTTAAAAAGGGTGGAAATGCTTTTGTGGTAGTAACATGTGAGGGACCTAAAACACGCGAAATTGTTGATTTTAATGCAGAGCGTGACCAGCACGAAGATCGAAAATCAGTTATGGTTGCTGACGATCAAAAACCATTTTGGATAACAGCATTTGAAGGCAATGACTATGTGCAGATGATAGAGCGAGCGACCACTGGCAGGCTCAAGTCGACTTTTATTCATTCAAAACCGATTGCAGATTTTTACAAGCGTCAGATTTACAAGCAGCTCATATAACGCTCCAAAATAACCTGTGCAGCGAATGCATTGAGGAGTGATTTGTCGCGGCGGTCTTTTCGGAGGGGTATTTTACTGAGGGCTTCATCGCTAGAGCCGGATTCGTCGATAAAGTGCGGAGTGATTCCTGTGGCTTCTTGAATTTGTGCTCCAAATTCGCGGGCGCGCTGTGACATTGGCGTCTCTTCATTCTCCTCACCAAGTGGTGCACCGATAACAATCTCACCTATCCCCTCTTCTGCAATAATATTTTTTACTTGCTGTATAGCATCCACTTGAGGTTCTGCCTCAAACGATTCCCGCGCAAAAGCAACGGTGCGATCGGGATCGCTCACTGCGTAACCAATGCGTTTTGTGCCGTAATCCAGGGCAAGAATTTTCATGATTGCATCAAGCTGCTTACTCGCCGCTGACTGCAACTTTGACCGTCGCAGAAACGTCTTCGGCAAGTTGCAAACCAACTTCGTGCTCACCGGCCTCTTTAATCGGCTCTTTCAAGAGTACGGCTTCTTCCGGCACCTCGATTTTTGCCTCTGCTTTTAGGGCATCAACAATATCTTTTGCGTGCACGCCGCCATAGAGCTTGCCGGTTTTGGTCGTCTTTTTGGTAATTTTTAGCGTCAGCTCGCTGAGACGTTCGCGAATTTCAGCAGCCTTTTCGCGAAGCTGTTGCTTTTCGATCATAATCTGCTCGCGCAGTTTTTCCCAACGAGCCAGCTCTTGTGCTGTCGCACGGACTGCTAATTTGCGCGGCAAAAGAAAATTACGAAAATAAC
>PCVQ01000023.1:25996-26138 GCA_002796025.1 Candidatus Peregrinibacteria bacterium CG11_big_fil_rev_8_21_14_0_20_46_8 | reverse complement strand
CCCGGCAGGTAATCGGCTGGGCTATGAGTGAACGACTCTCATCAGATTTTGTTATAAAAGCCCTGTATCATGCTATTGGACGAAGGAAGCCCGGCGAAGGATGTATATTTCATTCTGACAGGGGTATCCAATACGCGAGCCT
>PCVQ01000023.1:25847-25989 GCA_002796025.1 Candidatus Peregrinibacteria bacterium CG11_big_fil_rev_8_21_14_0_20_46_8 | reverse complement strand
AGGGATGTGTTGAAGGACTATTGTTTTATTCAGAGTATGAGCAGAAAGGGTAATTGTTACGACAATGCAGTTACTGAAAGTTTTTTTCATACTTTAAAGATAGAGCATGTGTATGATTACTGGTATGAGACACGGGCAGAAG
>PCVQ01000023.1:0-25686 GCA_002796025.1 Candidatus Peregrinibacteria bacterium CG11_big_fil_rev_8_21_14_0_20_46_8 | reverse complement strand
TTAGAAGAGGGATTTGAACCTGACCAAAAACTGAATGTGAACGCGAATCGGCTTAATTTTAGAGATCCAACAACCGGCTATGTACTGGGCAAATTGAGCCGAGGAGATCAAGTAGCCATTTTTGGCCGCGGGCGCTTGCGTAAAATAGGCGGCGAAACTTTTGTAAAAATCTACAATCCAAAAACAAATCCAAAGAATGAACCGGACGGCGATCTTGCCTATATCGCACTTAAATATTTAGACCGTGGAGCAGCTCCACAAAAAGAAAAACCAAGCAAAGATCTCGATATTTCTATTGATGATATGACCGTAGCAGAATCACCTTCAAAGGAATTGAGTAATGCAGAGTACACCGCAATCCTGCAGCGCTTTTTGAATGACTATCACGATAAATATCCAAAGAGCACATTTGAGCAACTCAAAAATGCGGTACATGCATTTGAAGAACAATTGGATCTGGAAGTTTTCAAAGACAATTTAGCAAAAAATACTCCAGATTTCGACTACGGTATTGCAAGAATTCGAGCTTCGCTGCTTAAGAAAAAACCGCAATCTTTCAAATTACGTTCAACAGAAGTAGCAGACGGTGATGTTCAAGGTCCACGCCTCAAAAACACAAAGCAAGGTTGGGATTTAGATGAAAAAGAGGGGGCATAACGCCATATAATCGTACATTATGAAACTCGATAAAATCATTCGCACAGCGGTTGCGTATAACGCCTCCGACATTTACATCACGACGGGAAGCAAACCCTACGTAAAAATCAGCGGCAAGATTGTACCTATTGAAGAGCATGCAGTTCTTACCGAAGAAGCCGCGCGCGAATATATCTTCGAAACACTCAACGAGCATCAGCAAAAGAAATTTCTTACCGAGCTCGACTTGGATTACAGCATCGAAGTTGAGGGTATTGCACGTTTCCGCGTAAATATCTTCTTTCAACGCAAAGGTATTGGTGCCGTGCTCCGGTACATTCCAACGACATGTAAGACCATGGAAGAGCTTAATCTTCCACCGCAGCTTAAAAAGCTTACCCGTTTTCCAAACGGCATTGCGATGGTTACGGGTCCAACCGGCTCGGGTAAATCAACCACCCTGGCAGCTATTTTGCATGAAATCAATATGCACCAGCCAAAGCATATTATTACCATTGAAGATCCAATCGAATTCATTCACGAAAATCAGCGCTCAATGGTAAATCAGCGCGAGCTTGGAACACACACAACCTCATTTGCGCGCGGTCTGCGTGCCGCGCTGCGCGAAGCACCCGATGTTATTTTAGTCGGTGAGATGCGCGATCTTGAAACAATTCAACTTGCCATTACTGCTGCAGAGACAGGACACCTTGTACTGGCCTCTCTACATACCAGCGGTGCGGAAAAGTCTGTCAATCGCATTATCGATGTATTTCCCGCGGAACAGCAATCGCAAGTTCGTTCGCAGCTGGCAGAAAGCCTGCGATGCATCGTATGGCAATCACTCCTTCCGCGTGCAGACAACCAGGGACAAGCCGCGGGTTTTGAAATCCTCTTCAACAATCACGCGGTTGGAAATTTAATTCGTAAAGGTAAGACGCACCAAATTCCATCGGCAATGGAGACAGGTGTACAAGAGGGCATGCAAACGATGAAACGCCATCTCGGCGAATTGGTACAGCAAGGAATTATTACACCGGAGACTGCACAAGAGCACATTCCGGAGGATATTGAAGTAGAGTGAGCGCAAAATTTTGGTGGAGCTGACGAGAATCGAACTCGTACCACATCCATGCCATGGATGTGTTCTACCATTGAACTACAGCCCCGCGCTATTCAGCTTATATTTCAAGTCCCGAATCCGCTCATAAAAGCCGCTCGTATGAATTGAATTCAGACCGAGTTTAACGTGGTCGTAGTGGTGCATCCACTCGTGCAGCAGCGTGTCTAAAAATGTCTTGGGAGCGATTATCTGGCCGCGCACCGCTGTACGATTATTAATGTAAATATATTTTGTACCGGGCTTATAATAACCATACTGTTTATACACCACACGCCCGTTGCGCTTTTTATGATACTGATGAGCACTAGAAATTTTCAAACGTACAATATCTACTCCGGCAAGATCGGCAAGCTCGTCCAAAAGTGCATCACCAATCTTCTGGCGTGCTTCCTCACTTGAGGATTCTAAAAGAGTTTGCGCGAGATATTGCGCCTCTTTTGAAATACCAAACTCAAGAGTGGTGATCGCGTTTGATTTCTTGTAATTGCGATCACCACCCAAAATTCTTCTCTTACGAGTTTTGGAGGGCGGACTCAATAAGCGCCTTAAACTCATCATAGCTCCGTGGATTGGTAATTTGCTGCCCGTTAAGGAAGAAGGTCGGCGTGCCGTTGACTCCTGCTGCACGTCCGCCAAGAACATCGCGGTTTACCCGGTTAATAACTTCTTGGGAATTCACATCTTTCTCATATTGATCCATATCTAATCCAAGCTCTTCGGCATAGTCTTCAAAGGTACCTGCGGCACGGGGTAGACGCGACCACTCATGTTGCTTTGCGAAAATCATATCGTGCATTTCGAAAAATTTGCCCTGTCGGCCCGCCGCCTCTGCAGCACGTGCCGATGGCTCTGCATTGGGATGAATTGAACGAAGGGGAAAATGACGAAAAACAAAGGCAATCTTGTCACCAAGTTCAGCATTCAAGCGCTGCACAATTGGAAAATACGAAGCGCATGCCGGACACTGGAAATCGGCATATTCAATCAAAACAACTTCAGCATTTCTATTACCTTTTACCCAATCATCTGCAAGAACGGTGCCGACCTCGAAATCATCGGGAAGCGGTGTTTGTGTAAAAGCAGGCCCCAGCAACTTTGCCAATCCTACAACAACAACACCGACAACTAAAATAGCTACTACCCACATGATCGCTTTATTTAAAACGGCGCTCCGTTCGCGCTTTTGTTGTTTATAAATTTTTTGCTGGCGCTTCATCTCGCGCTTGGTAAGCCCATCGCCCTGTAAATGTTCAGTCATAATAGTGTTTGGTTAATTATTAATTGGTTATTTCTTCACCCGTGGCATTTTTTATATTTCTTCCCGCTGCCGCACGGACATGGATCATTCCGGCCCTGTACTTTCTTTTCTTGACCGTCAATCTCATGCTCACCAGATAAAATTTCCTGGATATCTTCTTCGTTCGTCTGCATTGTAACTTTTCGCTGTTTTGGTGCAACTTCTTGTATAACTTCCCGGCGGAACTCCACTTTAAAGAGCGTCTGTACAGCATTTGAACGAATAGTAGCAAGCAGCTCCACAAAGAGCTGAAATCCCTTTTCTTTATATTCAATCAGAGGATCGCGCTGACCGTAGCCGCTCAAAGCAACAGATTCGCGCAGCTTTTGCATAGTATCGATATGCTCCATCCACAAGACATCGAGCGTGCGCAAATATACATTTCGTTCAAGTTCTCGCAATAACTTTGAACCGTGCTCCTCTTCATAATCCTCTAAATCTTTTTCGCGGCGCAGATACTCATCCCAGAGATGTTTTTTCATTGCATCAATAAGCTCCTCATTCGTTTCATATTTCTCGAGAGCCGTTACATCCACATGATGCGCTGCATCGTGATGCATTGCATTGATCGCATTGCGGATTGCAACAAAATCCCACTCCTCTCTCTCTCGTGCCGAAGTTGCGTTCATAACAACCGCCTCGGCCTCTTCTTCAATCAATTTAATAATCTCATTCTTTAAATCTTCAGAAAATAGAATGCGGCGGCGGCGCTCATAAATAATCTCGCGCTGCTTATTCATAACATCATCGTAATCCACAAGATATTTTCTAATCTCAAAATTACGGGCCTCAACCTTCTTTTGTGCACTCTCAATCGAATTGCTTACCGTCTTATTTTCGATCGGCATATCATCGGGGATATTAAAAAGCGTCATCATGCGCTGCACGCGTTCACCGCCAAAAAGTCGCATAAGTTCATCGTCGAGAGAAACATAAAACTGACTCACGCCGGGATCGCCCTGACGTCCGCTTCGTCCACGAAGCTGATTATCAATTCGGCGAGATTCATGCCGCTCGGTACCGAGCACATAGAGCCCGCCCAGCTCTTGTACGCCCTCGCCTAATTTAATATCGGTACCGCGGCCGGCCATATTCGTTGCAATAGTCACCGCTCCTTTTTCTCCGGCCTTTTTTACAATTTCTGCCTCCTGCTCGTGAAATTTCGCATTCAAAACAGTATGCGGCACACCCGCAGCTTGCAATACCTTGCTCAACTGCTCCGACTTTTCAATGGATACCGTGCCAATCAATACCGGCTGACCTTTGGCATGCAACTCTTTCACCATACTTGCTGTTGCCATAAGCTTTCCTTTTGTGTTTTTAAAAACAATATCTGCACGGTCGTCGCGGGCAATCGGCACATTTGTCGGGATTTCGATACAGTCTAAATTGTAAATCTTCGCAAATTCCTCTGCTTCGGTCATTGCAGTACCTGTCATACCGGCCAATTTATCAAAAATGCGGAAATAGTTTTGGAATGAAACCGTTGCGAGCGTCTTGCTTTCGCGCCGAATCTCTACGCCTTCTTTTGCCTCAATAGACTGATGCAATCCTTCGGAATAGCGGCGGCCCGGCATAAGCCGGCCGGTAAATTCATCCACAATAATTACTTCGCCGTCTTTTACAACATAATCGGTATCGCGTTTAAAAATAGCGTGGGCCTTTAATCCCTGCTCAATGTGGTGGACCTCTTCAAAGCCGGCCTCGGTATAAATATTCTCTACACCAAGCAGCTTCTCCATCTTCGCAATTCCCTCTTCGGTAAGCGTTGCGCTTCGCTGTTTTTCGTCTATAACAAAATCTTTTTCTCTTTCGAGTTGAGGAATGAGCTTCGCATACTGCTGATATTTGGCGGTTGATTCCTCTGCAGGCTGAGAAATAATTAACGGGGTTCGCGCCTCATCGATCAAAATCGAATCCACTTCATCCACAATGGCATAGTAGAGTTCACGCTGCACAATTTGGCGCACATCGACCGCCATATTATCTCGCAGATAATCGAAACCGAATTCATTATTCGTACCGTATGTAATGTCTGCGGCGTACGCCTCTTTTTTTTCGCGGGGCGACTGCCCATGGTGAATAATACCTACTGTCAGCCCAAGATATTCATATAAACCGCCCATCCACTCTGCATCGCGCTGCGCCAAGTAATCATTAACCGTTACAACAAAGACGCCGCGCCCGGTAAGCGCATTTAAATAGACCGGCATAGTACAGACGAGCGTCTTACCTTCACCAGTTTTCATTTCGGCTATTTTACCTTGATGCAAAACAACTCCGCCCATGAGCTGAACATCAAAAGGCACCATATTCCACTCTTTTTCCTCATTGCGCACCTGCCATTTTTTGCCGACAAGCCGGCGACAGGCAGTCTTTACCAGCGCAAAAGCCTCGGGCAACAGATCATCGAGCGACTCCCCTTCTGCCAACCGCTTTTTAAATTCCGCAGTTTTCGCCGGAATATATTCATCCTTGAGGGTCTCTTGGTATTCTTGCTCAATTTTATTTATATGCTCAACAATAGGTTCTAAATCTTTCAGTGCAGCTTGATTTGGATCACCTAAAATCGTATTAATTATCTTTTGAAGCATAACGGAAGAGAGTATAACAGAAGAAATAATCAATAACCAAGCACCAAGGAACCAAAGAAATAATTGCGCCGATTACTCACTCACCGTATGGACGCAACACAACACCTATAGTTTTCAACACAATCTTCATATCACTCAGCAGCGACCAGTTCTCTATATAGTAGGTATCTAGTCTCACCTCTTCTTCAAAGGGCAGATCAGAGCGGCCGCTGATTTGTGCAAGGCCGGTAATGCCCGGCTTAATAGTATGCACAAAGAGATGCTTACGATCGTACTTTGCGACCTCTTCGGGCAGATGCGGACGCGGACCAACCAAACTCATCTCGCCGCGAAGCACATTCCAAAGCTGCGGTAACTCATCGAGCGAAAAGCGACGAAGAAATTTACCCACACGTGTTACCCGCGGATCGTCCTTTATCTTTACCAGCGGAGTACCTTTGCGTAAATTTTTTTCGGCCAGCTCAGTATAGCGTTTGTGATGGGTACCGGTCTGCATGGTACGGAACTTAAAACATTGAAATGTACGGCCGTGCTCACCGACGCGCAGTGCTTTTGTTTTGCCATCATCAAGATAACGAAATAACACCGGCCCTTTTGAATCGAGCTTAATCGCAATGGCAATGATAAGTAAAAAGGGCGAAAGCAAAATAATGCCTAGTATTGCGCCTACAATATCGAAGCCGCGCTTCCAGACTGTACCCCAGCCGTCCAGCGAGGTTGGCCGGAGAGAAATAAGCGGTATACCGGCAATAGGAAAAATTTCAATATTGCTACGATGCACTTCGAGCAAATCTGGAACAAAGTGATACTGAATATGATGGGATCGGCAAAGTGCGATAATTTCTTCCGCAGCATCGCGCGAATCCTTTGTTTGGATGATTTCATCTAACTCACCTTTTTTAATGAGTGCTTGAAGTTCTTCTAATGAGTTTATAGTCGCCACGATGGTTACCGTGCCGCTCTGGGTAAGCACCTTTGCTACTTCCTTCTCAATTTTATTTTTTCCGAAAATTACAATCCGGCGCTTTCCAATTCCTTTTTTGAGTGCTGCACGCTGCAACCAGCCTACGAGTGCACGCCCAATTGCTGCAAAAACAAAAAGTAAATGCATACTATAAATAAGCGCAAGACGTGAAAATGGAAAGTCGCGAATAAGGAAATAGTATGAAACTGCAGCCATAAGCCATATAAGACTTGCATAGAGAAGCTTGCGCATCTCACGTGCCGGCCGGTCAGTGACCCGCAAAGAGTAGAGTCCAAAAAAACTGAGAATTATGACAAAAAGAATGGCTCCAAAAATTGCGAGACGAATATATTCAGGGAAAGTGGGAAATACCTCTAAATCGGGCTTTTTAAAAAACTCTGGAAGAATATCCTGCGCGCGCAGCGAGTATGCCGCAAGTAGTGCCAAATATGCGGCGACAAAATCTACAGGAATTCTGAGTAAGCCGAAAAAGAGTTCTGATCGTTTCACGAACTGTATTATACAGATTTTTATACCGGGTCCTCGACAACTATCATAAGCCGAGTTCTGTCGTGGTGGTCATCTCTCTAGGCCCGCTGTTGCCAGGGGGCTCGCGCGGAGGGCAGTGTGGAGCGCAGCGCGCGCTTTGACCCACATCTTCCATTCCTCCTTGCTGCGGAAAGGGTTTACCAGCAATGCTGCCTTACGGCAGCAGCTCCGTCGCCGCCATATAAAAGACGGACGGACTTTTCACCTTTTGATCGTTGCCTCGCGTTAACGAGGCGCCGACCTCGTATTGTCTCTGTGGCACTTTCCCTATACTACGCTTAAGACGTAGCACGGCCGACGTTATCGGCTTTCCTTGCACTGTGCAGCTCGGACTTTCCTCCCCTCCAAAGGCGGGGCGACCACTCAAGTTGTTAAGGACCCGGACATATACAATAACATAAGAGGCAATTTTTGTACAATCACATTTTTCTACACTAGCAAAAGCCCAAAGCTATAAAAACTTCAGGCTTTCCGAAACGTATAATAAATTACTCACCATGCCGCTGCTTTAAACGGTCGTATTCGCGTTTAAAAAATTTGCATGCTTTAAGACACTCGCGCGCCTTTTCATTTTCCGGCTCTAATTTTAATACTTTTTCGAACAACGCAATTGAGCGTTCAAAATTTTTCTCATTTAAATAGCATACACCAAGATCGCATAAAATTAAGCAGTCGTCCCAGGCCAAGTTTAATGCCCGCTCTAAAACGATTATGCCGCGCTTTTTTTGGCCGTAATGAAAATACGACCAGCCCAAGCACCGCAAAATTTCGGGATGATTAGATTGCACACCATCGGCACACTCTAAAAATTCGATTGAACGAATCCAGTCGCCCAGTGCAGAATATGTAAATCCAAGGAGGTAATTCGCATTTGCCGAATGCGGATCCAGGCGAACCGCACGCTTTAATGCCTTTTCTGCTTTTTCATACTCTTTGAGAGACAAATAATTATCGCCAATCTCTTCAAATGCTTCTACACAATCCAAATCGCTCAGCAAAATCTTCTCGCACACACGAATAGCTTCTGTATGTTTGCCGGTCATTTTTAACTTTTCAGCCTCGCCCAGCCAGGCATCGGCAACATCTATTTGGTGTGCATCGAAAGGATTCATTACAGAGTTTGTGTTAGTTTTTATTTTTGAAGCTGAATTTTTTTCTAGCGTAACATACCAGTATAGCGGAATCTTATCTGAGATGCAATGCTGAATTTCCTAAGCTTTTTTAAGTGGCTTACCTATTTCTTCCCTTAAATCATCAGTTCCCGCAAGAAGTTGTTTTTTTACATCTTCAAAATGAACATATCCCATAATGCCTGAATTGGTTGCAACCTTGTAATATTCACTACCTGCTCTGGCCAAGAGCGCAACAGGTTCTTTTGTTGCATTTCCAACAAGAAAGAGCTCTTTCAAAACCGGATCCGGCCGCACAATCTTTGCACCTAATTTTAATTCTGCTTTTTTTGTTGCTTTAGCATACGCCTCTTTACCTTGTGGCTGTTCTCGTTTTGCATCTTCTACAATCATTACCTCGCGAGCTCCTTTGCGCAGGGTGTAATCATTATACTGCTTAAGCTCTGCCGCATACCTTCTCTTCACAAACTGATCCCGGGAATCGCGCCATTCAGTTATACCAAGCACAGTGCCCAATGCACTGGAAGGCATCAGTGCACGCTTTCCTTCAGGAGTTCTAATTTGAAAATATTTCTCACCGTTTTTTTCTTGAACCCCTTCAATAAGCACTGGAGTATCTTCTTCTATCGTATGAATAATTCTATCCCCGCTTCGCACCTCAAATTCCTGTGTCGCACTCACCACATCACCAACTTTCGCTTTTTGCATTTCAACAGCATGGCCTAATTTTTCTGCTGCATCGGCTGCCGGCTCTTTAGGCTTTTCTAAAGGCTGACGCATTCCTTTGGCAGGATTTTCCTCTTTTGGCAGTGGACCAGCTGCTAATTGTTCCGGCATTTTTTTCTTTACCGCAGGAGCTGCAGCCGGCTTCGCATCTTTGACGCGCAGCCAGTCGCGGGCTACATAAAAGGCCTTATCGTCACCGGCGCCAGGTGCTTTAACTTTTATATAGTTGTGCTGCTTTTTATCGTAGCCGGTCATGGTTTTGTCCGCGGGATCAACAACAATCAGTTCTGTGCCAGCTCTTTGAGGATGATTTAAGGATTTACCGCTCGCATCCCGCGATGCAACATCGTACTTAACAACCAATCTGCTGCCGGGCACAAGTTTCACCTTATCTAGCCGCTCGCCGCTTACTTCTGGCGCTTTTGCGGCGGGTTTTGTAGCAGGTTTTTTAGCAGGAGAAGATGACGCTTTTGCTGCTTTTTCTGGAGACTTCTTGCCTCCAGCCGCAGCTTCCGGAAGACGAACTACAGGAGTTCCCGGCGGCATTCGCCTACTTGTTTCCGCTCCGGTTGTAGACGGATATAATTTGCCATGAGCCTCAGCAGTATCCATGGCCAATCTGCCTGGTCCTGCGCCACGTCCTCCGCCTTCATGGTTTGCAACTGCAGGAGGAGCAGCTGCAGGTTTAGTTCCAAGTTTTTGAGCATACGCCAAGCGCACACTTTCGTACTGAACTAATGCATCTAGAATTTTTGCAGTATCTCCCTTTGCGGCATTTATTTGGTTTAAGGCATACATGCCATCCACCGCTAAATCTTTATTTATCGATGCCGAATGGATAATTTTTGCACGAGCCAAGTCGGGATTTGCAACATAGAGTGCAAGATACGCTTCAGGCTTTCCTCCTGCTCTGCGTAAACGCGCTTCTTGCTGTACCGTCTTTTCAAAATGTTCTGCATTTTTTCCAAAGCTCATAACTTTATCGACCGCCTTTTTTTTCTGCGCAATTTCCTGAATCGAAGCTCCTTCAATAACAGAGACGAGTAATGGATGCTTATATAATTTTTCGAAACCGGCCGTATCAATATTGCGAATAGCAGCCGCAACATTTGCATTTAGCGCATTCATCGAATCTTTACCACTGTGCTCCATAGCAGCAGCAATAGCTTGCTTTGCTTTTGGATCATCAACACTGTCAATAAGAGCTTTTGTTATAGTGGCGCGATATTCTTTAATTGGTCCCTCAAAGGATTCCAAAATTTTCGCTGCGCCGCCAGTCACCGCTTCTGCTCGCTTTTTTGCCGCGGCTTCTGCATCCCCGTCTTTAAGTTTTTCCGGTTTGGGTTTTGTCCTCTCTTGTTCTGCCTGACGTAATAGCTCTGGATCGGCACCCGCAAATTGAAAAACGAAGCGCTGATTTTTTAACACTGATACTTCTGCTATACCGCGACAGAGATGAAGATGTTTGTGCATGATTTTAGTTTAAGAAAAATTATATTGCGCCTCTAAGATCAGGGATTTGATCATCAGGATTCTCTGATCGAGCTGCAAATCTCTTTTCGACACGAGGTGCTTTTTCTACTCCATCTGCCAAATATGCATCTCGGGCTTCTTCTTTCTTTTTTTCACTCACCTGAGCTGCATATAAACGCTCAACATAGTCACGTGGTGTGTTTTTAGTTGGTATCAAAAATTCTTTCTTCAGGACTGCTACTACGCCAGTTTCGCTCTGTACTTTAATAATTCCACTATCATATGTTTCAAGCACCTTAACCATTGCTTTATCACCTCCTAATTTAGGATCTAAAGTGCCGCCGGGATCACTAATTGCAAGAAGATCACCGGGCTTAGTTTTAGCGACCGATTCAGCAACTGAAAGTTCTTTTTCTGGAACTTTTTGAGGATTTCTATCTGGTTTCGATGCTTCGAGTGCATCAATAGTAGCTTTGCCGGCATAACCATCAACTTTTAATCCCTTTTCCCCTTGAAACTTTTTTACCGCTGCCACAAATGCTTCCGCATTTTTCGGATCACCAAATGCTGCGGTCAATTCTGGAGCGTTCGTGCCGTTCTTCTCTGCATTCCGCACCGCCCAGTTTGCCTGCGCTTTTGCGGACACAACTTTCTTCTCCTTCTTTTCAGCAGGTTTTGTGCCCGCCTGTGACCTTTTTTCATTTGTAGTAACTGCATCCGAGAAATGTCGCAAGACTTGCTCCATGCGGCCGATTGCAGTTGGATCCATACGACTAGCAAGACCATCAGACATTACTTTTTGCCGCAATTCTGTTGCTGCTGCGCCTGGCTCCGTGGCAGTTAAATCTTTAACTATATTCCGCAAATATGCTGAATCCTCTGCAGTCAATTTCTGATTATCAAAACTACGATCAATCATACTTACTAAAAACTCTTGAGCTTTTTGCTGTTTTGCCGCAAGTGAATTCACCGAATCCAATACTGTCCCTTCACCAATCGGGCGAGCGATACTTGCGGGAGGTTCATTAACAGTAGCTTTCTCCAAAGTCGCCTGAGACGGATTATAAAGCGCTTCCAAATGTTCGGCCGCACTACCAAGCAATTTTTGTGCATCGCTTTTCACTTTTTCGCCTTCGGTACCATCCGCGGTATCCGCTTTCTCGGCTCTCGTTCCAACATCTGGGTGAGGTTTTTCGGGAGAGCCTGTCTCATATACAAAAAGTTGGATATTAGAATCCCGGCGACACATTAACAAATGATATGGGTTTTTATTTTTCATAATTCGGTTTTAAAAACTATTATAAAATTATACCATAAATTTTCATTAAAACAAACAGCGAAAATTGCCGGTGTTTCGCGGCGGTCGCTTTTCCTTTATAGTGCACATATGGAATTTCCTAGGAAATTAGGCGTAGAAGCACTTTATCTTTTTGGTTCGCGGGCGCAGAATAGAGCCGGGCCGCTTTCTGATTACGATTTTGGCGTTCTTCTCAATGATAAAATCCCGGCAAAGAATTTTTTAGATTCCAAATTGGAAATTATGGCGCAATTACGCCAGCAATATGAAACAAATAAAGTAGATGTGGTTATTCTGAACGAGGCACCGCCGCTCTTGGCGATGAATATTATTAGCGATGGCAAATTACTTTTCGAGGATGATCATGAGGCGCGCGTCGATTTTGAAACACGCACCACAATGAAATATCTTGATCGGCTTTACTATGAGCGCAAGAATCTTGAACATCTAACAAAGAATGTATGACCGAGCGAAAAAAATTAACACTTGCTCAAAAGATTCAGCAACTGCAGGGGTTCACCAAAGCACTGCTCGATCTTCAAAAGAAGGTACATCAAAAGCAGTTTCTTTCGGATGAAATTCTCCGCCGCGGGATTGAGCGCTATTTACAACTCTCTCTTGAAGCAGTACTGGACATATCAAACACAATAATTAATGAAGAGTCCTTGGAAAAACCAAATGAGTATAAAGATGCAATTTTAATTCTTGGTCAAGCCGGTATTCTGCCGAAAAAATTCGCTGAAAAATTTGCACCCGCAGCCGGATTTCGAAATATTCTCGTACACGATTATGTTCAACTGGATGTAAAAAAAGTCTTTGCGCACTTTAAACAGGATGCAAAAGATATCGAGATATTTTTGAAACACATTTTGAAATATTTGAAGCAACAGTGAATCGCGCACTTTCACTTACTTACAAATTCTTCAAATGCTTTCGCAGCTCCGGCCCAAGATCTTTCCGCTTTAGGGCATAATCAATAGTCGCCTTCAAAAAACCCAATTTATCGCCGGTGTCATAGCGCGTGCCCTCAATCTCATACCCTAATAATTCATGCTCACCTGCAATTAATTTTAACGCATCTATTAAGCGGATTTCACCGTCTCGACCCTTCTTAACTTTTTGCAGTGCTTGCATAATTTCGGGCGTGATAATGTACTTTCCAATTACCGCAAGATTGGAAGGCGCCTTTGCCGGAGTAGGTTTTTCTACTAGAGATTTTATATGATGCAACCGACTATTTGCTGTGCTCTTCTTGCTCGCAGGAAGACACTCGACAATGCCGTAGCGCTCCACCTCTTTTTTCTCAACTCTTTGTAATGCCACAACAGGTGCGCCGTATTTTTCGTAGATTGAAATAAGCTGTTTTAGGGCCGGCACTTTGGAATCGACAAGATCATCTCCGAACATTACAGCACATGGCTCGTCCCCAATTAACTCTGCAGCCTGAAAAATTGCGTCACCGTCGCCCAGCGGAAAAGGCTGGCGCACATAGACAAACTTTGCCATCTGCGGAATTTTACGCACCTCTGCAAGAAGCGAGCGCTTGCCGCGCTCAACCAATGTTTGCTCCAGCTCATACGAAAAATCAAAGTGATCTTCAATAGCGCGCTTGCCACGGCCGGTCACAATAATAATCTCCTCAATTCCAGAGGCTACTGCCTCCTCCACCAAATATTGAATCACTGGCTTATCCACAATGGGCAGCATCTCTTTTGGCTGCGATTTAGTAACGGGCAGAAAGCGCGTACCGAAGCCCGCCGCTGGAAAAATTGCTTTGCGTATTTTCATGATTCAATCTGTACCATTCGGGTCTTTACCGGCTCTACTTTTGGAATGCGCACGGTTAAAATTCCTTCTTTATAAGTAGCTTTAATGCCAGCTGGGTCTACATACTCGGGCAGAATTATCGAGCGCTTAAAGCTGCCCCAAAAACACTCTTTGCTTACATAGTCGCGCTCATCGATATTAAATTCAAAGCCGCGGCTACCGGAAATAGTGAGGACGCCCTCGGTGACGCTCACCGCAATATCGTCGGCTTGTACACCGGCCACCGGAGAGACGACCACGATTTCATCGGCAGTCTGAAAGACATCTACGGCAAGCTCGCCGAAGACATCATCGTCATGCCGCACTCTTGTTTGTACAAAGGCTTTTGAACCGTCCGACTTTTGCGGGGTGATTTTTTTGGGCATATCGAAAACAAGAATACCAGAATGCAAGAAAACTGGAAGCAGAAGAAGCGGCCCTTCAGTAAGCCAAAGGTTTCAATTTATCTTCCGCAACTTTTTTAATCAGTGCTCTCGCCAAAGCCACCATAGGATCTATAAGAGCAACACCACTAAACGATTGCTCGGGAACAGCAAGCGGAATCTCTGTACATCCTAAAATAACAGCCTCTGCTCCTTGGTCACGCAACGCTTGAATATATTTCTCAAAATTTCCTCGTGACTTTGCAGAAACAGGATAGGTCGATTTAATTCCCCACTGGGGATTATAAATCGAATCATGAATTTCAAGCTGCCTCTCATCATCGAGCTGTACTATTTCTAATCCCGACGGTGATAAAAGTTCCTCATATACGCCGGCCTGACGCGTGCCAGTTGTAGAGAGCAGACCAATTTTTTTAATATCCGGCAGAGTAGCTTTAATAAATTCTCCTGTTTCTCTAATCATGTTAATAATTTCTACATCGAGCCCTAATTCCTCAAGACTTTTTTTACATACATCAAAAATTTGCGGCGAGTGAAAGGTATTGCACGGGACACCCACGACTAAATTTTTATCTTGTGAGGCAGCACCGGCAATTAATGATTGAACCATTTTTACAACTCCATCTGCTGGATTCACTGTTGTTTTTCCAAGCAAATAATCTGTTCTATCTGCAATGCCGGCAGAAAATGAAGCATGAAGGACGTCCAGGTGACCTTGATCAGTTCCTTGTGCTTCTGTGTTCTCGATGATTTTCTTATGCAAATACACCCCTGCCATCGGTCCAACGCCGCCTGCAATACCTATTATCTTATCCATCGCAGGCTACTATAGCACAAAAATGAATATAGTCAACGACTCTATTTCTCAACCTTAACCTCCACCCTCTTCTTCTCCTTAAAGAACTCTAAAAACTCCTCTCTGCTGATAGTCTCTTTTTCGAGCAAAACCTCTGCAATCTCTTCGAGCTTGTCCTTAAATTTGGTCAGTGTTTTTTTGGCCGTTTCATAAGCTTCGTCGATGAAGCGGCGCACCTCTTTATCGATTTTAGAAGAGATCTCTTCTGAATAGTTTTTTACATGGCCAAAGTCGCGGCCCAAAAAGACCTCGTGATTCTTTTCACCATAGATTACCTGCCCAAGATCGCTCATACCAAATTGTGTAACCATTTTTCGTGCAATGTCGGTCGCCTTTTCCAGATCATTGCTCGCACCGGTCGTTACATTTTCTTTTCCAAATGTTAACTCTTCGGCAACATAGCCACCCAAAAGTGAGGCCAGCTCGGACTGATACTTCTTTTTAGAATAGAGATGCTTATCTTCTTCGGGCATGAACCACGTTGCACCCAGCGCCATGCCGCGGGAGATGATCGAAATCTTATGCACCGGATCACACTCCGGCATCATGTGACCCACCAGCGCATGACCGATTTCGTGGTACGCCGTTACGCGGCGCTCGCGCTTCGACATAACTTTCGACTTCCGCTCAGGTCCCATCAAAACCTTCTCAATCGAATTCTCAATATCGTTCTGATTCACTTTCTTTTTATTGTGGCGAGCCGCAAGCAGTGCAGCCTCATTAAGCAAATTTTCAAGATCGGCACCCACAAACCCCGATGTCTGGCGTGCAATCTTTGCCAAATCGACATCTTTTGCCAATGGCTTGTTACGAGCATGCACATTCAGAATCGCCTCGCGGTCTTTAATATCGGGCTTGTCTACAACAACGCGGCGGTCAAAACGTCCGGGGCGCAGCAGAGCGGGATCCAAAACATCGGGACGGTTCGTTGCTGCCATAACAATGACATTTTCATCGGTCTCGAAGCCATCCATCTCGGTAAGAATTTGATTGAGCGTCTGCTCGCGTTCATCGTGGCCGCCACCAAGTCCGGCACCGCGCTGGCGACCGACGGCATCGATCTCATCGATAAAGATAATACAAGGTGAATTACGCTTTGCCTTTTTAAATAAATCGCGCACCCGCGACGCACCCACACCTACAAACATCTCCACAAATTCGGAACCGGAAATATTAAAGAACGGTACATTTGCCTCACCGGCAACGGCACGGGCAAGCAGTGTTTTACCGGTACCCGGTGCACCCACCAAAAGCACACCGCGCGGAATTTTTGCACCAATAGCCGTATACTTATTAGGATTCTTCAAAAAATCCACAACTTCGACCAATTCTTGTTTAGCATTCTCGGCACCGGCAACATCGCTAAATGTGGTCTTGCGCTTTTCGGTATCGAAGACGCGCGCCTTACTTTTTCCAAAAGAGAGCGCCTGATTATTACTCTGCTGCGCCTGCTTAAACATAAAGAGAAAAAAGCCGACGATGAGCAAGAACGGCACGACACTTATAAGGAGATTTATCCAAAAATTGCTCGCCTGAGTATCTACAACTTCAATTTTAATCGCCTGGCGCGCCTCCTCCGGAACTCCCTCTAACAATTCGGTTACATTTTGGCTCGGCTCTTTAATTGCGTACGCTTCAGTTCCATTCTCATATATGATATTCAAACGGTTCTCTTTTACCGTAACTTTCTCGACCTCGCCGTTTCGCACGCCTTCTAAAAAGGTAGAGAGCGGAACTTCGCTTGTCTCTTTCTGGGAAGGACTGATATACAGAAAAACTGCACTCAGTATCAGGGCAATGATGATTAAAGTCGAAAGGCCTCCCTGTGGCCGTTTAGGAAATTGTGTCTGTTTGAGAGCTTTCATAGCTCAACGAGTATATCATGCAGCCTCAAATCGTACCACCCCCTTGTTCAGGTAAAACACACCGCCGCCACCACATCTAATCTTTTTGTTTCCGATATTGCGTTCGAGGAGTTTTTCTACCTCAAACACCTTCTTAATAGGCAGGGCATAGTGTGACTTTTTACCGGAGCGATACACTTCCTGGATAACCGCAAGTTTCAGAGCCCGGGGCAGTTGCACATATTGCTGCAAGGTAAACTCCAGCTTTTTATCTAAAAATTTTTGCGCCTCATTGCGGAGCCACTGATCAAATTCATTAAAAATTACGCTGTTCCGCAGTACCGTTTCGGTAAAAGCCGGATTAATCATCTCGCAGCGCGGCACGACTTCGTGCCGCAGAAAATTCCGCGTATAGATTAAACTATCATTTGTAGAATCGGTACGGTATTCGAGACTGTGCTGCTTGAGGTACTTTAAAATTTCTTGCTTGCGGATCTCAAGCATGGGCCGCAAAATACCATTCTCTTCGATTTCCATACCGCCGAGTCCGGTTGGACCGCAACCGCGAATAAAATTAAAGAGAATTGTTTCGAGCTGATCGTCGGCATGATGCGCCGTGATGATATACCGTGCACTATATTTTTGACGCAGCTTTTCGAAAAATTCATAACGAAGCTTACGGCCTTTTACTTCGACACTGCTGCCACTCAGCTGTGCACGAATTGACTCAAATTGCTGACCGCGGTTTTCTGCTATCTTTTGAACAAACTCTAAATCTTCATCTGCCTCTTTTCCGCGCAAACCGTGATGCACATGTGCAACAACAATAGTGCAATTATTGGCTTGCGCAAAAGTATACACATAGTTAAGCAGCGCAATGGAATCAGGACCGCCGGATACACCGACAATCACCGTTTCGCCGGGCCCAAGATATTTTTCGAGAATTGTGGCTACTTTTTTCATGGAGAGAGTTTACTTAAGATCGTCTGGTCATCATCCGGAGCAAGCCGGTTTGCTATCTCTTTACCGCATTGTACACAGCGGTGCACAACCATAAAACCTTTTGCTCCTTTATATTCTACACGTGCAGGCTCCATACGACCCTTACAACTACTCTGCCGGTCGCCGGGTGTCTCTGCATCGACATGAAGCGAATAGAGACAAGAGCGGCAATGATTCCGCTCTCCACCCTCTAAAGGCGGATTTTCTGATTTGCAGGAGCTGCAAATAAAGGCTTGATTATGCTTTATAAAGTCCTTTCTTGGCATGGATAGTAATTATAGCTCTTTACAGAGATAGCAACAATCTGCTAGAATTTCTGGATGTCTCGAACGGAACAAAATAAAAATAAATTCCAGCTGCCGCCAAAGGGCACACAGGAAGTTGTGCTGGATAAGAAAACTCCAGAAGTTACATTTATGGTTGGAGATGCAGTTGTGGTAGTGAGCCACAATGTGCACGATGCTGTTGTTATGGCAATGGTTGCACGAAATGCAACGAACGATGATGAACCGAAACATTGGCGCATGATGGAAGTGCCGGCAGGGGGACTTGATCTTGGAGCCGTGCGATTACAAAAAAGAAGTTCTCGAGAGACTCCCGGGCAGTGCACCGTACGCGTTCGTGTTGTGCCCGATGCAAAGAAGAAGAAAAAGGCAGCATAGTGAAGGAAGTAACCAATTAACCAAGCACCAATTAACCAAACAATGTTAGAAAACGAAAACAAAAAGAAAATTGGACTCTCGGTAGTGGCGCTTATTGCATTTGTACTTACGATTGCATTCTCATTTTATTTTGAAGCGTCGAGTTTTACGACACAGCAAGAAATAGATGCGATTAATGCAAAAATTGCGGAACTCGAGAGACAGCAAGAAGAAGCGACTTCCGAAACCGGAACGCTGTCTCAGCTGCAGCTTCTCAATGCACAGCTAGAAATAATTGAGAGCGGACAGCTCTTTTGGTCGCGCATCGTGGAAAAAATTGAAAATACCATTCCGCGGCGCGGCGACAGTACGGTTCAAACAATTGAACTTACCTCATATAGCGGAGGTGAAGACGGCAAGATGATTTTGAATGCGCATACACGCGGCGACTCACCAGCACCATTTGAAGATATTGCCGGACTTATTACCGCATTTACTGCCGAACCGAGTTTTGCATCGGTTTTTGTTCCATCAATTACAAAAAATCTTACTCCCGAAGGCGAAACCGTCCTTGGGTTTTCTGCAAATATTACGTATGAACAAACAAGCTTATGAGTCTTCATGAACGACAATTCTCCCAGGGAACCATTGCACTACTCTTACTCGGTGCAACACTGTTAGTATTGTTTTTTCATACGGTACCCGCACGTGCAAAGCGCATGCAGGCGCGCGAACAATTGGCCATAGCTGCCGAACGTCTTGTGGAGTTAAGCAAAGAAGAGGCGGAGCGCCGTGAAGATGCAGGCATTTCGGAAATCGAGGCGCAAGAGTTGGCGCGTGCTATTCCAGGCGATATGTCACAAGATCAACTCATTTTAGATTTGGCAGATATCTCGGCAAAAGCAGATGTGAGCTTTAATGCACTGAGCTTCAGCTTAAACGAAAGCAGTGAAATTCCTTCGATTACAGTCTCGGGAGGATTTCAAGGCTCGCCTGCACGCTTGCTACAATTTCTTAAATTGATCGAAACAAACCCCCGCAAATTGGTTGTGCAAAGTGCCAGCGTAGACCGCGGCCTCGTGATTGACGGAAACCAATTTGCAACCTTAACGCTGACCTTGCAGGCGTTTTATCAAACGGAATGATTCATGTCAAAATACAATCAAGAACTGCACGGCAAATTACAAGCGCTCCTCGAAAAAGTTCAACGCGAGAAGGATGAGGATATCTACATTTACGGAATAACCAATACGCAAGAGCGCTCTTTTTTGCAAAAGATCGATGACTTCCTCATCGATCATAGTACCGTGAAGGCAACAGAAAAAGCACAATTTTTCGGGCTGCTTTCGACTATGCTTGGCAGCGGAATCTCAATCAACAAATCTTTAAAACTGCTGCGGACGAAAACAACACACCCGCGATTGCGCCGTATTATTGCAACGCTTTCGTACGAGCTGGAACATGGACGCACACTTTCGCAGAGCATGGAACGTTTTGCAGATGTTTTTACGGAATCGGAGCGCGGATCTTTAAAGTCGGCGGAAGCCACAGGAAATCTCGAGCCGATTTTGCACAAAAATGCGACCGCGCTTGAACGGCGCACTGCCCTCTCGATGAAAATCAAATCGGCACTGATTTATCCGGTAGCGGTTATTGTTACGCTTATTGCCGGTATCGCAACGATGCTCGTTTGGGTAGTACCGCGCATTAAAGAAATCTTTTCACAAAGCGATCTCCCGCTCCCCTTTTCGACAAAAATACTCTTAAGCATGAGTGAATGGACAATTAGCTATTGGTGGGTAGCTCTGCTGCTCATCTTTTTGGGAATTTCTGCTTTTCTGGTCTATACCAATGCAGAAGAAGGAAAGTTTTCCTGGGATTTTATGAAATTACGCATTCCGGTCGTAGGTACAATTTTGCGAAAAGTATATGTACTGCGCTTTGTTGATACGTTGGGAGTTTTGATTGATAGCGGCGTATCAATTACAAATGCATTAGAGTTAACGGCCGAAGCGATTGGAAATGAAATTTATCGGGTTAAAACATATGAATCTTTGGCACGTGTGCAAGAGGGAGTACAGCTCTCAAGCACCCTGATGGAAGCACCATTTCTTTTTCCGGCAACCGTTGCAAATATGATTGCGATTGCGGAACAGTCTGCATCGATTGGGGACATCTCACGCAAAATCAGCGAGCACTACGATCGAGAAATCGGTTATACGCTGCGCAATATGACAACTACGCTCGGTCCGGTTATGATTTTAATTACCGGTATCGGCGTCGGACTCTTTGCGCTCGCAGTACTCTCCCCTATCTTCTCGCTAACACAAACAATTTAATGCGGCGTGGATTTACACTTTTAGAACTGGTTATTGTGATGGCGGTAATTATGATTATCGCAGTTATTGGCGTGGGTGCATTTACAACAAGCCGGCAGAATATTCAAATTACATTAGCACATGAAGAAACTCTCGCGGCATTGCATGAAATTCGAAACGATGTACGGCGCACCTCAGAATGTGCGGTTGTAGAATTTACTGCCGGAAGCGGT
This sequence comes from Candidatus Peregrinibacteria bacterium CG11_big_fil_rev_8_21_14_0_20_46_8, assembly GCA_002796025.1. GTDB lineage: Bacteria > Patescibacteriota > Gracilibacteria > UBA1369 > UM-FILTER-53-11 > 21-14-0-20-46-8. Next base: position 4,793 of record PCVQ01000023.1, on the reverse strand, counting down.
GTGCGCATTACACGTATGCCATACAATGGAGAAGCAAAAAATTGTGATAGCGCTAATGGAGGATTTGTACCGCTTGTACATTATGAGGGCATACATATTTTGGAAATTCGCAGCGGACAAAGCACATTGGAAAATGTCAGCATAACCTTTATACCGCCGCATGGGGATATGGATTTTTCGAATGGCGCCTCAGAGATTGAAATTAGTTTAGCGCTACGCAAAAAACCGATCTTTAGCCGTGGTATTATACTCGATGCCGAAACCGGACGGATTGAGGGCTAGTGTGGTACACTTTGCCCGGTATGATTTCTCATAAAAATAATCGGGCTTTTACCTTAATTGAGACCATTATTGCAATCGGCGTTTTAACCATTGCCATGATTGCCGCGATTCAGCTTGCAGCAAGTTCAAATCGCCTGTCGTCACTCTTAATGCAGCGCTTTACTGCGCATCATCTTGCCGAAGAGGGGGTGGAAATTATCCGTAACATGCGCGATACCAACTGGCTGAAAAATATCGGCTGGCGCAGCGGACTTGTAGATGGAAGGTATGCCATCGCCGAGCGTAGCAGCGTAGCAGCTACAACGCTCGATCCAAAGATGCATCCTCTCTTTATTTTGAACGCGGCGGGATCAATTGAGCGTGCCGAAACTATTACCGTTGGAGAGACCATTCGCTATCAACGAATGATTGAACTCTCTACTCCCGATCCGGAGTCGGAGATTATGCATGTACGTTCCGTTGTTGAATATAATTTTCGCGGAACTCCGCAGCAAGCTGTGGTTGAAGCCGAACTCAGCGATTGGAAGAAAGGACCGCTATAGAAGAAATAACCAAGTAACCAATTGCACAAATAACCAATGAGAGAAATAACCAAAAAACAAGAAGCGTTTACTCTAATAGAAATGATTGTAGCCATCACGGTTTTTATGTTTTTTTTGGGCTTTGCATTTAGCAGCTTTCAATCGGTAACACGGGCAAACGCTGCTGCCACTGAAGCACAAAAACTATATCGCGATGCCCGCCATGTGCTTGAAACATTGGCAGATGATATTCGGGCGAATACGCTCGACTTTACATGTCTAGCGCAGCCAGGCCCGGGCGCAAAAACAGACATCAGCTGTGCAGAGTCATCGATTAGTGACGGCCGTAATAAAAAGATTCTTCCGCTCATCAGTGCGGACGGACTACGAAGAACAGTTTATAAATTTGAGGATGGCAGACTTATACAATTTACAACAGTACGTCCAAACACTCGCAGTATCTTTGCAGCACCAACAAATGAAAGCTGGAAAGCAGTCAATTCGGGGAATTTACCTCTTACATCGATTCTTTTTACGGTAGCACCAGTACGTAGTCCTCTCGAAGCTACCAATGCTGCAGATGATGCAATCCAAGTACAGCCCATTGTTCGTATCCGTCTTGTGAGCGATACCATCACGCTACAAGCATCTTACTCTTCACGTACCTACGGAAAACATGCACTCTATGATTAACCACCGACGCGGCTCTGCCTTGCTGATTGCACTTATTACTATGAGTGTTCTGATTTTTCTCTCGCTTGGCGTGAGTAAATTGCTGCTGAACGCACTCGTCGACAGCCGCATATTGCTCGACACAACCGCGGCTTTTTATGCTGCAGAGAGCGGCATTGAGCGAGGATTGCTGGCAATTTCAGAAAAACCGCCAGGCTTTGAAGATACACAAAATCTCACGCTCCCCCAACAAGGCACACTAACACCGCGCGCTGCATATTCTTATAAAATTTCTGCAACTGACCGTAATTTTCCGGTGCGGCAGCAAAGCGAACAGCCATATCAGATTCTGCGCCTGAATGAATCTGTTACCATTCCCCTCTTCAGCGGCGAAGCACCCGAAGACCAAATAGAACATTTTGTTGTGGAATTTTACTTTGCACCGGAACTTGCCCAGCTCGGCGGCGGACTGATTCAAGACGATCTCGACATGCTCCGCTGGAAGATCTTTGGCATTTCTCCAAACGATGGCAGTATGGAAGTTGTCAATGAATTCGTACCTGTCGATAAAGGTTCCAGCGCAACCACCCCAACATGTATTGGAACACGCGACGGCTGTTACAACGGCGCCAAGTTTTACCAAAAGCGGGCGGACGGGGTAGGTGGCATAGTCTTCGACATTATCAATCCGTACCCTATAAGCCAATTTTTGCGCACCCACAAACAAAACTTTCTCGTCCTCACCAACTTTGTAAATGTCGACCTGATTGCACCAACCGCCAGCATCAGCCTCAATGAAAAAAAATCCCTCTCAAATATCTATTATCGCATTATTGTCCCGGAAAATCAGCCGCCTCTGACACTTCCCCACATTACTCTGACTGCAGACGGAAAGGCCGGCAATGCAATGCAAAGCTTAGATATACAGGTAGAGAGAAAGTCGTTTTTGCCGGTATTTAATTATGCGCTGTATAGGACCGCAGAATAAAAATAACCAAGCACTTCCAAGCACCAAATATCAAACAAACTCCAATTATCAAATAATCGAATCTCCCAAACTATTTGGTTTTATTTAGTATCGCAGCGAAAATTTTCTTTAACTCTTCTATTTCTTGAAGCAATAAGTAAATTTCTTTTAAATTTTCGCCCGATTCATCATCACACATTAATCGCAACCATAATCTGCTTTCTTTAGCCTCTTTCAGGCAAATTTTAATACGATGCAGAAAATCTTTTTTGCTTAAAGCCTCATTCGCTTCAATATAATTTGCCGCAACAGAACCACTCGATCGAATTAATTGTTTTTTGAATTCGTTATATTCAATTGAATAAGGCAATTTTCTAAGCAAGCACTTTATCCTTTGTGCAAAATATATGTGCGTTCCTCTAAGTCATAAATTGTTTTGTTCATTTGATAATTAGATTATTGAATATTATTTGTGATTTGTAATTTGGAAAGCTTGGAAAGCTTCTTATACCACACTCACATTACAAAAAGATGAACGGCATTCGCACGAGTCCGTTTTCTGCTATACTAACGCCCACTATGGCCAACTTTTACATTACTACTGCAATCCCTTATACCAATGCACGGCCCCATATCGGCTTTGCTATGGAGCTCGTACAGGCCGACTGTTTGGCACGGTATCACCGGCTTATTGGCGATGATGTGTACTTTTTAACCGGCACCGATGTGCATGGCCAAAAGATGGTACAGACCGCAAAAGAAGAAGGTATAACACCTATGGAGCTTGCGGAACGCAACAGTGCTACTTTTAAAGATTTAACGAGCGGACTTAACTGCAGCAACGACGACTTTATTATGACATTTGAAGAGCGGCATAAGCGGGGTGCACAAAAAATGTGGCGCGCAATTGCAGCCGACGACGGCTTTTATGAGAGCGAATATGACGGCCTCTACTGCGTTGGTTGCGAGGCCTATGTTACGGAAAAAGATCTGACGCCCGAGGGCAACTGTCCCAATCACAATAAACCACCGCAAAAGCTCAAAGAGAAAAACTATTTCTTTAAATACACAAAGTATCTGCCGCAAGTAAAAGAGCTGATTGAAAAAGATGAATTGTTGATTTTGCCGCGCTCGCGCAAGGCAGAAATGCTGGAGATGATCGATAAAGCCATGGAAGAAAAAACAGACATTAGCTTTTCACGGCCGAGCAAAAACTTATCGTGGGGTGTGCCGGTGCCCGATGACAAGTCGCAGACTATGTATGTGTGGTGCGATGCGCTCACCAATTATATTACTGCGCTTGGATATGAAAATGATGATGAGCTCTACAAAAAGTTTTGGCCGGGAATAAATCTTATTGGAAAAGATATTCTTCGCTTTCATGCGGGCTACTGGCCGGCGATGCTTATTGCTGCAAAACAAAAGCCGCCGCGTGCGGTCTATGTACACGGCTTTGTTACGAGCGAAGGAAAGAAAATGAGCAAGTCATTGGGAAATGTAATTGATCCCTTTGATGCAGCAGATGAACTTGGCATCGATCCGCTACGCTATTACCTGCTGCGTGAGGTGCCTACTGGCGACGATGGCGACTTTAGCCGCGAGCGCTTCGATGCGCTGTATAATGGCGAGCTTGCAAACAACTTAGGCAACTTGGTAAGCCGCGTGCTGACTATGACGCAAAAGTACTCGAATGGAAAAGTGCCGCCTGTTGCAAAAGATGAAGATATTGAAAAACGCGTGCTAGAAACATGGAAGGCGTATCAAAAACATATCGATGAGTTTAATTTGAAGGCTGCGATTGAAGGCGTTTTTCACTTACTCAGTTTTGCCAATGAATATATCGAGCAAAAGAAGCCGTGGGAGATGGCAAAAAAAGAGCCGGCTGAGGTTTTAAAAGTGCTCTATCGTTTGTTAGAAATCATCCGTCATGTCAGCATGATGCTGCTGCCGTACATGCCGCAAACTGCGGAAAAAATTCAAGGAGCACTGAATATATCTCATACAAAATTGTATCCCGACAATATTAATTGGGGCATGCTTAAAGAAGGAACAACCATTGAGAAGGTTGAGGCGTTGTTTCCGAGGACAAGCGCCGAAGCCCCGTAGGGGCGAAGGCGCCTCTGCTTAAAAAGCAGCTCAAAAAGTGTTCACGTGAACATATTACAATATGGAAGCTGTTTTTGGAAATGGCCGAGAAGGGCGATTGCTTCGCCGAAAGGATTTATAAAACTATGCTGCAAATTCATCGGAAGATTCTCCAGTATCCGGCGGTCTAGGAATAGTACTGGGAGTATTTTGGGCTGGAGGAGCTAAATCACCGGCACCAGCACCGGTGGCACCGGTCCCGGCGC
>PCVQ01000011.1:5434-31765 GCA_002796025.1 Candidatus Peregrinibacteria bacterium CG11_big_fil_rev_8_21_14_0_20_46_8 | reverse complement strand
ATTTAGGAAGAAGCGACCAGTGGATATTAACAGGCGCGATCTTGGGGAGTGCAAGTGTGCTGCTTGGAATGAGTTGGCCAAATGCAGTTAAGAGAAGGAAATCCGGGCTTGCTTGGACAATTTTATTGTTCAATTCTGATATGCTTTTTACAGGTTGGTGAACAATTAAATTATTCAATAAAGCGAGTTTTTTAATCTCATTTGCTTGCATCTGCATTTTTCGTCCCTGGGGTTTATCTTGCCCTGTAATTATAAAGGGAAGCTCGACTCGACCGTCATTAATAAGTGAGTGGAGAATTGGGCAGCCAAGTGAACCTGTTCCAATAAAGATAACCTTAATTTTGCGCATATTCCAAGGGTAGCAAATTTGAATAAAATAAGCAGCGACTATTGACAAAATTATTAAAATAAGTAGAATTCCGTGCTCTCATGAACCAATCTCAAGAAATAAAGCACTTCCCCCAAGAATTCGACCAGGCAGTCGATCTTATTCAGAAAAGCCATCGAATTTTGCTGGTATCTCACCGCCGTCCAGACGGAGACACGCTTGGTGCCTCAATCGCTTTAGCAATGGCTCTCGACCAAATGGGAAAAAATCCTATTTTAGCGTGCATCGATGATATTCCGAAGAGGCTGAGATTCTTACCGTGGAGTGATCGCTTTATCACGAGTTTTAATATGGATGAATACGATCTTATTATCATTAGCGACGCAGGCGCATCCCATATGACCGGCTTTCATGAGCGGTACCCTGAGTTTCTTTCAAAGAAAGTTCCTATTTTGAATATCGATCACCATGCCAGCAACGAGTTGTTCGGTACGGTGAATATTGTCGATCCCAAAACTTCATCCGCCTCGATGATTACGTGGAAATTGATACAACGTTTGCCAGTTAAAGTGAATCGGGATATGGCGCTCGCGATTATGACGGGAATTTACAATGACACCGGCGGGATGATGCATGCAAACACTACGCAAGATACGTTTGCAATTGCAGCTGAGCTTATGGAGCAGGGAATTAAGATTGAAGAGATTGTGAAGCCGCTCTTCCGTGATGCCACGCTTTCGCAGCTTCGCTTATGGGGCTTTATTTTGGAGAACTTGCGGTTAAATGATCAAGGCGTGGTGAGTTCTGTTGTAACGCAAGATGATATTGAAGAAATTGATGCATATAGCGGTGATACGGGCGGCATTGTAGATTTGATGAATACCGTCGAGGGAGCGCGCTTTACCATGCTTCTTACCGAAGATAATGATTACGTTAAAGGTTCTCTGCGCACGCAGCGCGACGATGTAAATGTTTCGGATATCGCGGGGCAGTTCGGCGGTGGCGGGCATCCAAAGGCATCGGGCTTTCGCGTGCATGGACAATTGGAGAAAAAAATCGTCTGGAAGATTGTGCCCAAAAATGCCTAAAGTTCTGCTATCATAGTGCCCGCTATGCGGAAATTTTTTGCTGTGATCTTTATCTTCCTATTTGTGGCCACATTGGTCCCAATGACTCTTCTGTATGCGCTTCGGCAGACTTTTTTAAATGAGGAGAGAGTTAAGACGTCGGTAGTGCCGCCAAGCTATGAGCTTTTTGTAGAGATTGCTTCAGAGGAATTTGCACGAAATCCTCAGGATCAAGCTTTATTTAAGAAGAGAATCGCAATGGTTCTTACACAAGAGCGCTATCAGACGATTCTCGAAAGTGCTGTGGAAACTATTTTTCAAACACTACGCGCACAGCATCAGGAGAATGAAATTACAGTCGATTTGAAACCGTTGCGCGAAGAGCTGAGGGCAATTGTTCCCGAGCTTGCCGATAATTTGCCGCAATGTGAGCGGGGAGAGGATATTGAAACGCAGTTCAGATTTTGCGTGCCACCGGGATTTGAGCGCGAGCATTTTCATACAATGGCTGAAGACATTCTTACAAAACATCTCCCGCCGCGTATTGTTGTACGAAGTGCGGAGTATCCAGAAATTGTGGCACTCATAGGGTCAATTATACGGGCTGACCGCCTTGTTGCCTTTATTTTGATTGTGCCGACGCTCATCGGGATGATAATTATCGGACTGCTCATTTGGAAGCCTTGGGACTCGATAGCCCGTTGGATTGGTATACCGTTTATGCTCATCGGCATACTGACATACTATATTGCACATTTGCTTACCAAAATTCCACAACAGCCTGAATTTGCGGCGAGTGCGGATTTTTCAGAAGCACAGCTGCAGGCGGCATCCTTTGTATTGCAGCAGGTTAGTGCAAGTCAAATGCAGATTGCACTTTGGTACGGTATTCTCGGATTGTTGATGATAGCCGTGAGTGTGGCGCTGCATATGAATCGTGGGGTAAATACCTAACAAGTTATGACACATCGAAAATACTTTCTGATTATGCTGGTAACTTCGCTCATTGGTTGGGGCGCATTTACTATAATTATAACTAAGCTGGAACCGTGTACTGCACCCGGCGAAATAACTATTTGCCGTTCGGTCGCCTCACTTCCGTTAGCGCTCTTTTTTTTAAGCAGTTTTGTTGCGCTTGCAGCAACATTTACCCTGCTTGGCTTTGCTATACGGCTCATATTTCACAAAGACGAGATTTATCTGGACCACGTAAGTATCTCGACTCGCCAAGGACTCCTGCTCACGCTTTGTGCACTTGGAGCAGTTTTTCTTCTCTTGCTTAAAGCTTTAACATGGTGGAGTGGTTTGCTTTTGGTTGCAATTGCACTCTTAATTGAACTTTATTTTTCCAGAAGTGCTGAGTAGTCCGGATTGCGCAAGATCCTTGCACGTTCAAATGGCCACAAGATGAACCAAGAGCGTCCCGAAATGGAACTTTTTTCTATAAAATATTTGTGAGGATCGTCACAGGCATTGCGCGATGATGGTTCAAAGCATGTCCGCGAGTCAGTGCTTTGCGCCCGATTATCACCCATTACAAAGTAATGCCCTTCGGGTACGGGAGGATATGTTTTGTTGCGTCCTGCACCGTTTGTAAGAGTTTTGTTGCGATTTTGTTCGTTGAGGTATGGCTCTTCTAATTGAATAGATTCGTCACTGTCCGCCGGCTGTACAAAAACGCGTCCGTCCCGGATTGAGACAGTATCACCGGGCAGTCCGATGATACGTTTTATATAGTATTCTTCATGCAAATCACCGGCAATGGTGGGCGGTTCAAAGACTACAATATCTCCGCGCGCTACATCTCCTAAATGATATTTCGCTTTATTTACAATAAGATATTCGCCAAATGATCTCTGGCACTCGTTATCGATAAAATTGAGTGTATTGCACATTGATGGACCAAAAACTTGAAAGGGTGAGATGAGATAGCTGCGTACGCCATATACTAAAGCAACAATAACAATAATGTTAATTGCAATGTCGAGGACAAAGTATTGATTTGGGTGCTTATCCGCCCATTGTTTGAAGCTCATAACTTTCGGTGTTACACTTTTCGCGATGCGAGACTTTCTTTATAAAGGCTATCTGGCTGAGGGGGAGGAAATTATCTTTGTAATTCGCCGTCATTTTGCCATTGAGGCGGTTATTTTTTTGAAACTTGGATTTTTTGGGATTTTTTTGCCGCTTTTTGCTTGGTGGTTATTTCCTCAGATTACTCTTTTTGCGGCCGTATGGTTGGGTATCGGAGGCATTCGCTTTCTCTACGAGATATTGGATTGGTACTACGATGTCTGGCTTGTTACGAATCAAAGTATTGTAGAAATCTTTTGGCAGGGATTTTTTCAAAAGATGTCACAAAGAATAGAATATCATATTATTCAAGGCATTGGCTATGAGGTAAACGGGGTGCTGCCAACACTCTTAAACTATGGAAATATTCAGCTCGATAAATTTACCGGTAATCCTTCTGTCTTTAAAAATGCATGGAAGCCAAAGAGAAATGCCGATATGCTGACCAAAGCACAGGATGATTTTGTAAGTAAAAAGAGTTTCCGTGATCATCGTGCATTGCAGGGTATTCTTTCGGATATGCTTCAGCAGCATGTGGTCCAGCATGGAATTCCGAGTATCGACTTTGAGGATGAGTAGAGAAATTGTAGAATACGCGGTATGGAGATTGTGATTTTCACTTTGATTGTGGTCGCCGGCTTTATTGGTTTTGAGTTGTTTGTGCGGCGAAGACGCCGGCTTTCGCGCGGTGAACAGGCGCTGGTTTTAGAAAACTGGCTGCGTTTGAGTGCTAAAGTTGAGACCGATCCTGCGCAATCGATTATCGAAGCCGATAAATTATTGGCCTATGTTTTGCGTAAAAAAGGTTATGTCGGCACGCTGGGTGAGATGATGAAAAAGGCGCGGCCGCTTTTTTCCGATAACAATGGCATATGGCGGGCACATAAGCTGCGGAATAGAATTGCGCACGAAGTCGATCACGAAGTTCGCCCGCGCGAGGCGATGCAGGCACTTTCATCATTTAAACGCGCACTATGCGACTTAGGCATTCAAATTCGGGGAGACTCATACTGGGTGTAACCGGTGTTATCGGTGCGGGCAAGAGCACCCTCTGTGAATATTTGGAGCGCGAGCACGGCTTTGCGTGGATTCATGCCGATAAGCTTGTGCACGATATATATAAGCGCGGGCAGGAGGGATATGAGATTATTCGGCGGGAATTTGGGAGTGAATTTGTTGGAGAAGAAGAGGTTGATCGGGCACGCTTGCGCAGTCTGGTGCTGGGAGATGCATTGCAGTTGCGCAAGCTGAATGCGGCAATGCAGCCGGTCATTACCGATTTAGTGCATAAAAAAATTGTTCAACTTAAGGAGGGCGGCGCGGGCGCACAAAAATCTATTTGTATTGAATCATTTTATTTCGATGAGGGCCAGATGGGGCAATTTGTGGACTCGATCTTGCTTGTGGACGCTCCTACGAAAGTTATAAAAGCTAGGCTCCTCGCGAAGGCGGGGAACGAGCGTAATATTCCGGAGGCCGAGCTCGATAAGCTGATTTTGATTCAGCGTTTAAATCTTCCCAAAGCGGATTATGTAATCGATAATAATGCGACCCTGTCCGACTTCTTTGCAAAGATCCAAGACGTGTTAGAATAAGCGCCGTATGCAATACGAACCTGTTGTCGGCATCGAGATTCACTGCCAGATGAACACTGCTACAAAAATGTTCTGCTTTTGTGATAACGACTCCTTTGGCGCCGATCCCAATACTAATGTCTGTCCTATTTGTATGGGCTTTCCGGGCATGCTGCCGGCAATTAATGAGGAGTGTGTGAAGAAGGGGATTTTGAGTGCGCTCGCATTGAATTGCGAAATTCCTGAATTTAGTAAGTATGACCGCAAGAACTATTTCTATCCCGATCTGCCAAAAGGATTCCAAATTTCGCAGTACGATAAGCCGGTTTCGCAAAATGGCTATGTGGATATTATGGTAGGCAGCAGCCAGAAGCGCATTCGTATTAACCGTTTACATTTGGAGGATGATGCCGGGAAGCTCACGCATGTTGGCGGCGGAACACTCTGTGACTACAATCGCAGCGGCTCGCCTTTGATGGAGATTGTGACCGAGGCAGATATTCGCTCTGTTGAGGAGGCGAGCGCCTACGCCCAAGAAATTCAGCGTATCATGCGCTATGTCGGTTCGAGTGACTGCGATATGGAGAAGGGGATGATGCGGTTTGATATTAATGTTTCGCTGCGCCCTCTTGGAGAGGAAAAGTTTGGGACAAAAGCGGAAGTTAAAAATCTCAATTCGTTTCGCGCTTTAGAAGAGGCGCTAGCATATGAAATTAAAAGGCAGACAGAAATCTTAGAAAGCGGCGGCACTATTGTCCAAGAGACGCGCGGCTGGGATCCAGACAAACAAGTCACGGTTTCGCAGCGCAGCAAAGAAGAAGCCAACGATTACCGTTACTTTCCCGAGCCGGATCTTCCGCCGCTCGTTGTGACAGAAAAAGAGGTCGCGCACTTGCGCGGGGAACTTCCCGAGCTGCCCCTGGCCCGCCGTCATCGCTTTATTCAGGAATTTGGTTTGAGTCAAGAAGATGCCGGTATTTTGACTGACACGCGGGTGATGGCGGATTTTTTTGAAAACGTCGTTGCTGTAAGCAAAGATGCGAAAAAGAGCGTGGCGTTTGTGAATACGATTTTGCTCAAGCATTTAAAGGAAGATGGAATTGATATCGCAGCATGCAAAATTCAGCCCCAGCAGTTGGGCAAGTTGATTACTTTGGTGAACGAGGGAACAATTTCAAACAATCAGGCCAAGGGCGAAGTTTTTGAAGAGATGTATACAACCGGTGAAGATCCGGAAAAGATTATTGAAGAAAAAGGATTGAAACAAGTGAGTGATACCGGCGCAATCGAAGAGATTTGTAAAAAGGTGATTGAGGCGAATCCCGGACCGGCTCAAGATGTCCGCGAAGGCAAAGACAAGGCAATCGGGTTTTTGGTGGGCATGGTAATGAAGGAGAGCAAAGGTCAGGCAAATCCGCAAATGGTGAATGAGATGTTGCGAAGAAAGCTCCAAGCCTTCCAAATGCCAAATAACAAATAAAAAACAATTTTCAAATAATCAAAAATCCAAACAAGGTTTGATTAATTTTTGGGTTATTTGAAAATTTGGTTACTTGAGTATTATTTGTTATTTGATGCTTGGTTATTGGTCATTTCTTCTGCTATACTTTTCCCATGCCAGCAGATCCTCAATCAACTTTATATCTTGTGCTTGCCATTGGTGTGGCGCTCTTAACAATTTTTGTCTGTGTTGCGTTGATCTATTTGATTTTGATATTCCGCGATGTGAGCAAGATTTTAGAAAAGACGCGCGATACCGCCGAGCGCATTAATGAATTTGTAATTAAGCCGGTTACGATTGTTTCGACCGTTGTCGATCGTATTCGTCCTATTGTTGAGGCGGCTATGGAGCGCAGGGCGGAGATGATGGAGGAGGGAAGCAGGAAAAAGAGAAAATAGATATGGCAGAAAGTTAATGTTGGCTCAAATTTTTTTGAGAGAAGTTACGAGCGGCTCGAATACTGTCGAAGAATAATCGCTAACGGAAAGCGCACCACCGCATTATAAATGCGTTTAATTCTCGATGGCTGTTGCAAGAGACGCAATAGCCATTCGACTCCGCTCTTTTGTAGTAGTGTCGGTGCACGCAGGCGCTTGCCGGCGATGTAATCAAAGGCGCCGCCGACGCCGATAGCTACCTTTACACTTGGCAGCTCTTTGAGATGATCGTTAATCCAGAGCTCTTGTTGCGGTGCGCCGTAGGCTACGAATAGCAATTGCGGTTTTGCTTTATCGATATTTTTTTTGATCTCCGGCCAATCTTTTTGGCGCGGCGAGCCGGAGTACGTGCCCACGATATTGATTTTGCTAAATTTCTCTTCAAGTGTCTTTTTTGTTTTTTTCAGCACATTAGGCTTTGCCCCAAGCAAAAAGATGCGAACATTGTATGGCTGACTTGCATTGCAGAGCGCTTGCATAAGATCGGTGCCGGTAACGCGTTCGGGAAAGACGGTGCGGATGGATTTTGGGGAGAAGGGTATTTTGAGGAGTGAGCCGAGAGCGTACAGAAATTTCTTGAAGCCCCGTTTTTTATTATATTTTTTCACAAAGCTTGCGGCCCAGAGTATTCCGATGCCGTCGGGAATATTCATCCATGCATTTTGTAAAACCGCGGCAAAGTGTAGATCATCTTGTGCCGCAAGGAGCATTTCTGGATTCGGCGTTGCCACATGTCGCTGAGTTTTGCCGCTTCGCACGGCATCAAGCACGCGGTCGCGCGCTTGCTCTAGCGTAACAACATCGAATGGAATATCTAAAACCCTATGGCGCATGGCAGGAGAATATATGGTTTTGAGGATCGCGCTTTTGTCGTACTTTTTGAAATCCGGCTTGCTCTAAAAGTTGACGCAGCTCCGGCGCAGTAAAAGCATGAAAAAAACGAAAGGTATTGCTGTGTCCCCATGGAATATTGGCATCATGTGTTTCGGAATCTATATAGCGCTTAAGTTTTGTATTAAAAAGGTTCCATACCGTGATAATAAGGCGTCCGTTAGAATTTAATCTCTCGCGCATTTCTTGCAGGGCTTGTAATTGTAATTCTTTATTTGGAATATGATGAAATACGGCAATACAGGTTATGACATCAAATTTTTGAGGAATAGCGTGCAACGCTAAAATATCTCCATATTCAAAATGCCCCTGTGGGTATCGTTTTTTTGCATGCTTGAGAAGTTCGCGGCTATTGTCGATGCCGAGATATTCGATCTGAGGATTAAGATAGTTTAAAAGGCGTCCATTGCCACAACCGGCATCCAAAAGCGATTTTGCCGATTTGGGGATAAGCTGAACGACAATTTCGAGCTGCGAATAGAGATTGCGGCGCGTTCTGTCGAACTCATCTGCGATGGTATCGTAGGCCTTTTTAACATTCTCAAGAATTCGCGCTTCCGAATTGTCCATGCCCTTAGTATAGCGTCTATTGTTTTGTAAGTCGTTTGAATATGGCGAATGCTCTATCAATTTGGTGGTCCTCAAAAAGAAATGTCAGTTCAGAAAATACGGAAATAAGCTCAACAAAGTTAATTCCTTCAAGTGCCAGCGCTTTGAAAAAGGGATAGTACAAGCCGGGTGTATCCGCAGTGTGTGCCGGCAGGCGAATGCTGACCGCAGAGAGATTTTTATATACGGCAAGGCGTTTTTCATTTTTAGTAAGCGCCTCAAGCCGCGCTTGCAGATTCTCATGCACAATAATCGTTGTTTCAAAAACTCCCTGGGCAAAGTTAAAAAAGGAGTCTTCGTGAACAGCGGCTTCGTGCAGAAGTTCCTTGTGAACCTTTGTGAGATTGGCCGAATTTTCAAAGGCGACCTCAACAAGATTCGAGCGCACGACCATATTGCGAATCGGTGGCACCGAGTAGTGGGCCTCTTGCTTTGAGAGAGTTGTGTAGTAGCGCTTGAGCGCCATGACGGTCGCTCCTTCGCTGGCGGATTTTAACTCTTGTTTCTCTAAGAGAGGCTGAATTTTTCTTGCCAGAGAAGAGTAGTTCGCAATGCCTTCGGCAAGGGCATCTTGGAACAGGGGATTGCGCTTGAGAATATCTATTACTGCTTGTTGTATGGTTGTCATTTGTTAAGAATTTAACAAATTTATGAAAAATCTGCAAATTTTATTAAAAATTTAACAAATCGAGGCCCTTTGCATATAGTACACCCGCATTGCAATGCCGCAGTGCTTGATCCTTCACAAGGAGAAGAGATATGTGCGGAACTTCACGCACCACCTCACACATCACCCAACACTTCATCTACCGGCTGGATCCCGTGCCGTGGGATATGCCCGAGTTCGATCGCGAGATCGACGACCTCGATGCGGTATTCGACCAAGCTCGTCTCAATGAAGATGAGCGTCTGGTCCTCGAACTGCTCATTGCGAGCGGACTTCAGTACGCAGAGCAGTGCGGCCGGCCGGATGAGTTCGCCTGGGTCGGTGTGAGTCGCGGCCAGCTCGAGCGAATGCTCAGCTCCCGGTGGCTCAAGATCAACGCAGCTGCCAAGTGGCACTTCCTCGTATGGATGCTGACCCTTGGCCGCCATGACCGTTTGATCTTCCAGAACCGCCCGCGATTTTCGATCTCGCTGTACTCGTTGACGGCCAGCCTCAAGCGCGGCCTCGCCTGGCTGTGTGATGACGGCCAGCTCGAGCGGCGCTGCGAGTACCGCGACGGTGTGCGGATCGATCTCTTCTTCCCGACGCCGAGGCTCGTCGAAACTCTGAATGAGTTCGGCTATCTTCGGTACAGGATCTAGCACGCAACGGCCTCCCGCCAGGTTCCTGGCGGGAGGTTTTGCCTTATGATGAGGCATTTTATCCGCATTTGTAGTATACTCACCGCCGCATGGCTGCAATTGCAAATCTCGTATTAGATGCGCTTGAGAGTGGTATTAAAACTCCGCGCCAGCTGCACAGGTTAAAGCTGCAATTTGCCGAGCACTTTGGTATTAGTCCGCCGCCTAATTCCGAGCTCATTAGTGCGTATCGCGCTTTGATTAAAACCGGCAGGATTAAAGATAATCCTGAATTTCGCCGATTGATTCAAAAGCGCAGTATTAGAACACTGTCCGGCGTTTCACCGGTGGCTATTTTGACCAAACCTTTTGGCTGCCCGGCCCGCTGTGTCTTTTGTCCCACCGAGCAAAATGTTCCGAAAAGTTATTTGAGTAACGAGCCGGCGGTAATGCGTGCGATTATTAACGAGTACGATCCGGAGCGGCAAGTGAGCACGCGCTTAAAAGCCCTGCACGCTAATGGTCATCCTACAGATAAGATCGAGATGATTGTGATGGGGGGCACGTGGTCTGCGCATCCGGAAGATTATAAGTATGAGTATATTAGCGGAATTTTTGAGGGGTTGAACAAAAGTGAAAAGTTGAATAAAAAAAGTGTTCAAGATATTCAAGTTGAGGATCGACGGAACCATCTTCAGCAACTGCAAAAGATAAATGAGACCGCAGATAGCCGCTGTGTTGCCCTTACGTTAGAGACGCGTCCAGATTGGATTAACGAAAAAGAGATTCATCAGATGCGCGAGCTTGGGTGTACGCGTGTGGAGATCGGGGTGCAGTCGCTCTATGACGATGTTCTGGAAATCGTAAAGCGCGGGCATGGTACTGCCGAGGCACGCCAGGCGACGCAACTTTTGAAGGATGCTGGCTTTAAAGTCAGCTATCACATGATGCCAAACTTGCCGGGAAGTACGGTAGAAAAAGATATCGAAATGTTTAAAGAGCTCTTTGATAATCCCGCTTATCGTCCTGACATGATGAAGTTTTATCCCTGTATGGTTGTGCCTTTTTCTGAGCTCAAGTTGTGGTATGAGCAGGGCAAACACCGGCCCTATACTGATGAAGAGCTGATTCAAATTATCTTTGCGGTAAAGCCCATGTTCCCCCGCTACTTGCGCGTTACGCGATTGATTCGTGATATTCCGGCAACAAGTATTATCGGCGGCAGTCATACGAGTAATTTGCGCCAAGTTGCTCACAAAATGATGAAGGAGCAGGGGATTGTGTGTAATTGTATCCGCTGCCGCGAGATACGCGACGAAGTGATCGATCCAAAAAATATCGAACTGCGCACATTAGAGTACGATGCATCCGAGGGCAAGGAATTTTTTCTGAGCTACGATGACGCTTCGCGCGATAAGCTCTGCGCACTGCTGCGATTGCGGTTTTCCTCTTATTCACTCAAAGGCACGCCTCACTTTATTAAAGAGCTGGAAGGCGCGGCACTGTTGCGCGAACTGCACACCTACGGTGCGCAAGTCCCAATTAGTGAGCGCGACGAACTCGCGAGCCAGCACATGGGATTCGGAAAAAAACTAGTTGCCGAGGCCGAAAATATTGCACGCAAACACGGCTACAAAAAAATGGCTGTTATCTCCGGCGTCGGCATTCGAGAATACTATCGCAAACAAGGATACGAGCTGGAGGGGACGTATATGACAAAACTTCTCTAAAAATTACCCTGCTGGAGGTTCACTTTCTGATTGATGCTGCATATTTGTGGGCTTTGTTTCTGCCTCTATCTCTGCGACTAAATCCGCGGGCAGAGCTTCGCCATAGTCATTGGCTGCATCGGGCCCCACGGTGTAAACGTAAGCTATTGAACCCGCCATGGTCGCGGCCATAGCACGCGGCACGGCAGTACGCGTCATACCCGCAACGGCTTTTACTTTTTCCCACTTGCCGCCGGCTTGAGCATAGGCTTTGAGATATTCACCAAATTTTGACCAGCCGCCGACTGCATCAGCTACTTTTGCAATGCGCGGCCACATGCGAATGAGTTTTGCGCCTTCTCCTGCGCGCCCCGCAGCACGTGCCGTCCGCATAATCGCATTTGCCGGTGCACCAACTACATCTACTGCCGGAATAATGGTTGCTGCATCCAGAAGTGCACCAAACGTTCCCCAAGCAAGGCGGCTGTAGCGGTCAAATCCTGTTACTTCTTTTTTCGTCACCAATTCTTTACCGGTCGTAAGTGTGTACCAGTCAGAAGCGCCAAACGTAAAGGGCATTACATCAGCGAGCAGTTGTACCGCAGAGAGCCCCAGCTCATCCACGAGTTTTTTAAACTCGATATCGGGATTTTTTTCTTGAATTTCGTCATATTGGAAATAGAGCGGGAGCGCCAGTAATCCTGTCATGATGCCAACTCGTCCGTATTTATTTTTTGCAAATTTTACAAATCCGGATTCGCGTTCTTCACGAATCCATTCTTTAAACTTATTGCGAAGACCTTTTGATTCACCCATAACCCCATTCCGAAAAGCAAGTTCGTCGCGAACCGTTTCACCGTAATACCGCACTACGTCGTCTCTATGCTTCACGAGTTCTTGCGCTGCGGTACTATGCTTTCCAAGTGTTTTAACATGTTCTAGTACCCGCGCATCAAAACCTTTTAACGAATCGCGAATTGCTTTCTTTTTTATCAAAATATCGTCCATGAGTTTGACACGCTGGCGGTCCGAGATATCTTCACCGGCATCACTGAGTGCTTCTTTAAGATATTTTATATTTGTCTTCCAGGCTTGCTGCCGCGCTAAATGCATCTCGTATTCGGCTTTGAGCAAAGCGGTCCGTGCGGATGGTGTTTGCTGTGGAGCCGGCAATTTTTCAAACTTTGCTCGGGCTTCTTCATACGTCAGCGTTTTTTTGAGCTCCTCAACTTTTTTGATTTTTGTTTGCCACTCTCTATGCCAGCCGGTATGTGCCATGGCTTTCTCTCCTTCCGGAGTGTAGGCATTTTTTTCGCGGTAGCGCCGGAGGCTTTCTTCGGCTTCGTGGACAGCTTTTTTGAGTGCCGGAATCGGTGCTTTTGCTTTGAGCGCTTCAGCAGCTGCATCTTTGGGTAATGCTGTGATGCGGCGAATTCTTTCACGAATCATCGCCCTGCGGCGCGAGCCCAGCAGCGCATACCGCCGCACAAAGAAGGGGAGCGGAGCCCATGCCGGTAGTTTCGGTTCAATCTCTTGATAGTATTCGGTGCACAGCATTTCGAACTCGAGCTCCATTTCAAGATAGGCAGCCTGCATTTTTTCCAGTTCGTGCAGCGGAGTTTTTGCTTTGATCGCTTCGCGAAATTTATTGCGCTCTGCTTCAAGTTTTTTATAGCGGCCGCGCACTTCCTCTGCTTTTTCTTTATATTCGGGATTGCTGTCTCCTAAATGTTCGAGACGTGCCACCAGGCCTTGATTGTCGAAGATATTTTTTTTGTGTTTTTCTGTATGGGCATCTACTCTGCGCCATATTGTCATAGCATCGTTTTGCTCGGGCACTGCGGCATAGGCCAGGGCAATATCTTTTTGCACCCCTGCCGGTACCTCGTGCTCCTCAACTTGAATCGGCTGTTTTCTAAACTCTTCTCCAAAGACACCTTCGCGGCCCAGTCCTTCCAGGACTTGCTTTATGGTGTGATTTGGATAGATTTTTTCGCGGATGAGTTTGTCGTGTTTTTTAAAAAAATCGCGCAGCTTTGCCTCGGCCTTTGCAATCTCCTTGGGCCGCTCCTTACGCTTTTTGAGATAACGCTCAACTTTGCGCTTAACATTGTCACCCAATAAATCGAAACCCGACGCCCACTCTGCAAATGTGCCCCATGTCTTTTCTGCAAAAGTTTCTGCAATCTTATTTCCAACTTTGCCGCTCGTTGCGCCCAAAAACGAGACAAATTCTCCATAATCTTCCTCGCCCAGCATCTCGAGCAGCTCCACGTCATCAATACCAATTTTTTTTGCTGCCTGCTCGTACAGCTCGTTTTGCTTCTCCAGCTGCTCTACTTTGTCATCCGCTTTGGCAAGTTTCTTACCAAGCCATGAATCTTTCCAAATCTCTTCAACAAAGGCGCCCATTTTTTCCAATGGAAGAATCTTTGCAAGAATTGCCAGGGTTCCGATCGCCGCACCGCCAAGAATCCAATTCCGGCCCTTTTCCCAAAGACCGCCGAGCAGCCCGCTCTCTTTTTTCTCACTTTTTTCCGGTTCATCGTTTTTTTCAGTGCTCTTGCTAAAAAGATTTTTTACCAGCGCGCCAACACCAATAATTCCAATACCAATAAGCGTCGCCTTCATTTTATTTTCCCGCGCCCAGTCAACAACATCGCGCGCGGTGCCGGTTACGGTATCCCAGCCGTCTTCAAGATGATCGACCAGCGTCTTAGCATTTTCGTAGCGGGGCAGAGTAGTGGCCAGCAATTTTTCATACTCCGGCTGCCAGGCAGCTGCAAAGGGACTGGTGCGGTTACGCGCAATTTCTATGAGTTTTTCATATGCTGCCCGTGTACTGCCATCCCATTTTTTAAATTTATTTGGATGTTTTTTGCGGGCCCCTGTCAGCGCAGTGACCACCGCTTCCGGATTGTCCCAAATATTCTTTAAAAGATCAGCGTCGACGCCGCCTTCCAGCATTTGTGGAATGGTTTCCATAGAGAGCGAAGCATTAAAGCGTACAGCTGTTTCGGGCTGACGCTCAGGTGTTTCGTTCGGGCTCAGGCGCTCAATAAGTACCGCCTGCGACTTTTCATCGAGAATTTCGAGCTGTACATTGCGGCGCGCCTCGGTGTGAGCTTGCTCTGTAGCAAGTATTTCGGGCGATTTTTCCGCCCCATCTAAAGACGGCGCTATTTCTTCGGGCCGCTCAATCCGTGCATTTTGTTGTTTTCTAGGCATTTTGGCTCGATTTATAATCTCTTTATTATACCAAAAAACAGGTTAGCAGTACAGTCTGCTAACCTGTTAGGAATGAACTTTGGCCTTTTGTTTACCGGCGAGATTTGTGAGCCCGGCCATTGCGTGAAGCCGGACCTCCAATACCTGCCCGTCGAATCATACGTCGCGCTTTGCGCTCTTTAATGTCACGTTGAATTTTTTCTGCGTTGCGTTCTTTACTTCTTTTGCGCTCAAGCCGTTCTAATTCGGCAGTGGCTTTCTCAATGCGCAGACCATGTACCATTTGAAAGTAGTGGCCGAATCGCTCGCGCAGCGAACCGCGCACTATATCGAACTCTTTGCCATCATTTGAGAGATTAACTTTGGCGGCAAAAATACTTTTAATTTGCTCATTTTCAAATGTATCTCGGTTTGCATCGATCTGTTCCGGATGATAAGGATTGCGCGTCCAATGGTTTTTCACAGCACTTCCATTATGTTTCCATGCTGCACTCAGTTCATGCAGGTTGCCGTCTGCAAATGTGAGTCCCACTTTGCCGGTCGATGCGTGATCCTTCCCGGGAATTTCGAATGAGGCATCGAAAGTTTCTCTTGGCTGGGAGTAGGCGAGTGTGCGAGCCTGCGATAGCGTGCACGTTTGCCGGTCAGGTGTGCCGTCTCGCATGAGCTCTTGCTCTACACGAAGGCGCTGGATGCCTTTCCGATCATTAAATGTTTCGACTTCACAGGTGTCCGGTTGTTCTAAACATCTATGAATCACTCCATGACATGCCTTTCGCACGGTTGCAATATCGCTTATGGCGCGTCTTTCCATATCGAGTGAACTTGCCTGTGTACGCTGGTTGGCTGCATCACTCATATGGTCAAATGCAGCACGTCCCGCAACCGTGCTGAGCGCGCCAACAAGAATGCCGGTGCTGAGTAATATGCCTGTGCCCTCGGGAGTACTACGAGATTTTGCTGCTATTTTTTCTATATTTTGATCTTCGTGTCCGAATTGTGAATCTAATGTAGTCATGCGTACAAGAGAACGGTTGTTTTTGGCTATTCTTACACGAAATCTTTACCGTGGTATAAGCTGCTTAATTTTTTTTCTTGCTATAGCTGCCTTACCATTCAGTTCAGCAAGGCGCTTAGGAGCTCGAATAGGAAACCGCTGAATAACACCTTTCTTTCGCTTTCCTGCACCTACTTCAATTTCGCAATTCAAAAACGGATTCCGGCCCTCTTTGCCCTGTATGCGGCACTTAAGTACATCGTGAATGCGGGGAGGCTGAATAAATGTTAGCTCTAATCGCAGCACTCGATTGCGGGTATCTGTCTGTATCGAAGCTGTTCCCTGTGTGTGTGGAACCTCGAAACCATAGCTTATTCGATGACCGTGTATTGAAAAATTTGCGTTCTGCTTGCCCTTATGGGAGGAGAGGTGTATCGCAGCGTATTCTCCGTCTTCCTCAGTAATTTCATTACATTGTGCTGTGGTATTTGCACACAAATCAAGAATGGCAAGGGCAGGTTCCTGAATTCGCATCATGCGATCTAAAACGACCTGCTCAAGTTGCTGATGTTTGGGTGTACCTTCTGCAACTTCAATTGTCGTTTTATTGAGATATGCATCAATTGCCTCGCGAATATCTCCCAAACGCTCCATCACATGATCATGATAGGCCCGCTTGTCTTTCGCCTGCGAATAGCCCAGGCTATACGCCGCAGGAAAACTGGCAGCGAAGAGCGTTGCGAAAAGTGTTACATCTTTTAGTGTCGATCTTGTTGGCGGTTTAGCGTTGTCTGCGTCTGGCATGCAGTTCTGCTCGAATTGCGGCATATTTTTCATTGGCGGTATTGGCATTGATAAGTATTTTTTGAGTGAAAAGTTGATGATCTGCTGAAAAGCTGCGTCGTACCCGTTGTCCGTTTGCGGTTTCGGTTAAAATTTCACAAGTAAATTTTGGCAAAAAATCACATCTTACCTCTTGTTGGCCATTTTTATCCAGATATTTTGTCTGCAGATTTTCAGCTGCTGTACGACGATTATTTATATTGTAGCTTACGCGACCATTCATTTTCCCGTGCACGCGTAATGCAATCGTAAGAATATTGGTATCACGCTGATGTTCGAGGACGCATTGTGCATCATTGGGAAATGTACGCGGGCTTCCCACGTAGTGCTTTTGCCATCTTTTGGTATTACCCCACGTCTGAAATCCGCAAGTATCTTTCTTAAGACAGCCTTCGACTAGCGAAAAACAGTTCTCCTGAATGAGTGATACGGTGCGCTCCACAGTCTGTAAGAGGGGTTGCACAGCTAACGGATTGTCGATGACAATAGCCTGCTCGGTACTTGGAACTGGAATATATGGTGCCGGCCGCATCATACGCTCGGCTGCGTGCTGAACGAGCGGAACCATGCTAGCGCCGATTCCCATGCCGAGGAGTAATGTTACTTGTTGGGCAGGGGAGAGCCTTGCAGGCCGACGTTTTGTAGTTCGCTTTGTATCTTGGATTGTATCTGGGCGGTTCATAGAAGATTGGCATTATATAGATATATCGTGAAATATCAATTTTTACTTGTATAAAAAAGAGAGGATAGTAACCTGTTATCCGAAATAAAGGTTTGCACAATATATCTTGTGCAAAGTTACTTTTTTGATTTCCCGCGGATTTCGCGTCCGCGCGCTATACAGTACATTGCAGCGTTTTTTGTAGAATCTTTTATATTGCGCACTTTTTAAGATAAAGTTTTTATTGGAGATTCAACAAAAGGTTTCCAAATCAATCTGTATACGCCATGTGAAACAGTTTCTACAATTTTTTCTATTATTGTGGGTATGTGAGGCTCACTTTCGGGCCGTTTTCGTTTTTCTAAAGCCATTAGTTAATTATATCACACCGTGGCTAAAAATCGATCCCTATATTTGCGTTCTCAGCGACTTTTTCACGCAGAGACGTATATTGTGTCAGCTCGGGATCTTTTTCGATTATTTTTTCAGCGGCTTCGCGGGCTTTTTTGACAAGCGGCAGATCGCCAAAGCTTGCCATTTTTAAATCTGGAATACCGCTCTGCGAGGTTCCGTAAACTTCGCCGGGTCCGCGCAGCTGTAGGTCGATTTCGGCTAGTTTAAAGCCGGAACTATACTTTGTGAGCGCACTCAGGCGCTTCATTGCGGTATCTGAATATGAAGAGGGGAAGAGGAGACAGTAGCTTTGGTGTATTCCCCTGCCTACGCGGCCGCGGAATTGATGCAGCTGGGCTAAACCAAAGCGCTCGGCGCCTTCAATCACCATAATTGTGGCATTCGGTACATCGATACCAACTTCGACTACTGCAGTAGAAACCAAGATCTCGAGTTCTCCTTGAACAAATTTTTTCATTTGCTCTTCTTTATCCGCAGCCTTCATTTGACCATGGAGTAAGCCGACACGAAGATTTGGAAAGATATGTTCTTGCAACCGTTCATATTCTGCGGTTGCCGCTTTAATATCTAATTTTTCCGATTCAGCGACTAGCGGACAAATTACAAAGGCTTGCCTTCCGCTTTCAATTTGTTTGCTAATCCATGAATAGGCATCGTTGCGCTTTTGTTCGGTCACAATGCGCGTGATAATCTTTTGCCGCCCCGGCGGCATTTCATCCAAAATTGAGAGTTCTTGTTCGCCGTATAAAATAAGTGCGAGCGTGCGTGGAATCGGTGTTGCCGTGAGATTCAAGATATGCGGCGAACCGTGTGTTTTGAGCAGCTCGCGCTGTTTTACACCAAAGCGATGCTGCTCGTCGATAATAGCGAGTCCAAGCTCTTGAAAACCGATTTTTTCTTGCAACAGCGCATGCGTTCCTACCGCAAATTGAATCTCTCCGGATTTTAGACTGCTTCGAATCTCTTTTTTTTCTTTTTCTGGCGTAGAGCCCACGAGCAAATGCACTTGAATACTATGAGGGGTCAAAAGCTCTCTCAGCGTTTTTAAGTGCTGGCGCGCCAGAATTTCTGTCGGTGCTAATAAGCAAACTTGATACCCGCTTCGAATCACATGGAACGCTGCCGCTGCGGCAACAACGGTTTTGCCGGCGCCAACATCTCCTTCTAACAAGCGTGACATAGGATATTTCTGTTCAAAATCTTTGATGATTTCGTAAATTGAGCGTTTTTGAGCTCCGGTAAGCGGCCACTGCAGACCTTCGAGGAATTTTTTAATCAGTTCCCAATCGGGCGTTATTTTTTTAACATGCTTCTCCCCTTCTTTGCGCCACCAATACCGTTTATAGAGAGCCGCAAGTTGGAGCAAAAAAAGCTCATTAAAAGCGAGCCGGTGCGTGGCCTCTTGTAGTTTTTTTTCTGACGATGGAAAGTGCGCGTGCCTCACTGCCTCGCTGTACGAAATTAAATTGTGCTCGCTTAAAATATCTTCCGGCAAGAACTCTTCAAAATATTCGGCAAATGGCAGTAAAGGAAAGAGCTTTTCACGAATCCACTTTGAGGAGATGCGTCCCACGGCTTTGGGATTATCGAGCTCGGTTTCGTGATACACGGGTACAATCCGCGCCGCGTGAATTTGGCGCTCAGCAACAAGTTCGACTTCGGGGCTTTGCAAAACAAAATTCCCCTTCTTCATGTGAAAGCGAGCCTTTCCCGCAACAAAAACCTCACTCCCCTTCTTTAACTGCTGTGATAAATAGGGCTGATTGAACCAGACCGCCTCAATGGTGCCGGTTGCATCGCTAATGAGCGCAGTGGTAATACTCATGCGCCGGCGAAAATTTCGCGCATTCGAGGTAATAGAAGTTATTTTTCCGCGCAGCACCACCGGCTCTTTGTCTTTGACTTCGATAATCGGCGTTACCTCGCGCTTGTCGGTGTAGCGCCGCGGAAAGTAGGTCAGCAAGTCCCCTACACTCTCAAGTCCCATTTGCTTCAGCCGCCGAAGATGCGTCGGCGTGGTGCGGATTGCTTTGGAGAGGGGTTGGGTGAGCATCGGAAATCCAAGAATACCAGAATACAGGAAGACAGGAAAATAGCCTCTAGGAGACGCATCTATGCCTTCACCTTCAAAAATTTCCGCTTCCCAACTTGCACCAACTTAGCTTCAGTACTCAGTCCGATCTCCTCAGCAATATTCTCAACTTTCACATCGTCTATCTTTACACCTCCGCCCTGCACCAGTCTGCGCGCATCACTCTTTGAGCTCGCTAATTCACTTGCTACTAATACATCGCAAATGTTCATCTTGTCCGCGCCCATCGAGCGCTCTTCAATCTCGCTCGGCTTATCTTTCTTTTGAAAAATTTGTATAAACTCGGCCTCTGCTGCACTCGCCGCAGCCTCATCGTGATACATAGTCACGATCTCCCGTGCCAATTTCATTTTGAAGTCGCGTGGATTTGCCCCTGACTGCATCTCACTCACCATCTCTGCAATCTCCTCCTCCTCCACATCGGTACACAGTAAAAAGTACTGTTCAATGAGCTCGTCGCGCATCGACATAATTTTGCCGTACTGCTCGCCGGGTGCGTCGGTCAAATTAATCACATTGTTATTTGTCTTTGCCATCTTGCGGCCGTCGGTACCTTCCAAGAGCTGCACGGTCATCACGTGTTTATTGCGGCCCTTTAAATCGCGCTGCAAGGTGCGTCCGGCCAGCATATTAAAGAGCTGATCGTTGCCGCCGATCTCTAAATCAACATCCATCGCTACACTGTCGTATCCCTGCATGAGCGGATATAAAAATTCGTGCAGACCGATTGGTTTACCGGCCTTCAGTCTGCGCTGGTACATATCCCGCTCGATCATCTGTTGCACGGTAAATTTGTTTGCCAGCTGGAGCAGGTCGGCAAATCCAAGCTTGCTTAGCCAGTCGCCGTTGTAGCGAATTTCTACTTTGGAAAAATCCAAAATCTTTTCGGCCTGCTCTTTATAGGTCTTAAAGTTCTCATCGATCTGCTCTTGCGTCAGCGGCTGGCGCTCGGACTCTTTATCAGAGGTATCGCCAATGAGCGCCGTAAAACTGCCAATCAAAAAAATTACATGATGGTCCATTTCTTGAAAGGCGCGCAGTTTTCGCAAAGCAATGGCGTGGCCAATATGTAACTGTCTGCCTGTAGGATCTATCCCCAAATACAATTTTATCTTCTTGCCCGACCGGAGCAGTCTTTCGAGCTCTTGAGCAACAATGACCTCTTGCACGCCTCGGCTAAGCACTTTTTTAATTGGATCATGTGAATCGCTTCTTTTCATAACAAGACCATCATACCTATCTTGCTCAACGAAAAAAACTTGATTTTTGCTATATACACTTTATGTTCCGTTTATAGCTTATATTAAGGCAAGAGACAGGCGAAGCGCGAGGCGAAGAGATTAGTTTTCAGAAAATGATGACGCTCAATAAATATATTTGCATCAGCATTGAAAGCAGTTATAATTGTATCCTTTTGGCTGTTGTTGGTAACTGACGATAACTAACCAACCCCATCTATGCTCAAAACAGTCCTTCAAAAGATAGGCCTTACGGAAAAAGATGCCGAAGTATATCTGGCATGTTTAGAGTTAGGAACCCAGCCGGCTAGTGTCATTGCCAAGAAAGCCAGTTTAAAGCGCCCAACTACATATCTTATTTTAGAGGCGCTGGTAAAGAAGGGATTGGTGAGCGAGTATGTGGGATCTAATGTTAAGTACTTTACCGCCGTCTCTCCCGAGTACCTATTGAATTTTGTTGAAAAAAAGAGACGCGAACTGAACTCACATCAGCGCGAGCTCGAGCAGCTGCTGCCACAATTTCAAAATCTTACTAATCCGTATAGCTTGAGCCCGAAAGTGCGTTTTTATGACGGCATCGAAGGAATTGAGCGAGTCATGAACGATACTTTTACCGCAAATGAACCGATTCGATGTTTTACGCACGTTGATGCCTGGTTTAGCAATCAAGCAACCAAAGATTACATCTTGTGGTACGGCAAGCACCGTACGCAGGAAAAAGGTATGGATGAGCGCGCAATTGCAATTGATACGCCGACCGCGCGCAAATATCTTGAAGAAGATTATCCGGACATCGAAGGCAAGCAGCACTCATTTTTCCGCTGGCTTCCTAAAGATATTCAAGTATTTCAAAACGAGATCAATATTTATGACAACAAGATGTCGATCGTGCGTATTACACCAAAAGAGTTACTTGCCGTGCTCATTGAGAGTGAAGGCATCGCGAGTACCCAGAAATCAATTTTCGAAGTTGCATGGCGCACTGCACTGCCGGGCAAGCGCGAACTTGAGAAGCTGAAGAATGGGCATCGTAACGGCTTAAAAACCAAGGAATTATGAGTAGAGCACATGAGACATGGAATCTTATAGTCGATGATGTGGAGCCGGATGATGAGCGTCCACCTCCACGTCTTCAAAGAGCAGAAGGAACGGGTGATTTGATCAAAAAAGGAGGCGGCGGCTCTGGTGATGGTCCAGAGACTGGCGATTTCGGTGATATATATCATTTTCCAACCGGAGTTTTATTTACTGTGGATGATAAAAATGAAGAGCCGCAAATGAGTGCATCGGCTATTCTGAGTCAGCAAGAAGATATGCAATTTGAAGGCCAGCGGACGCCTTGGTCATTAATTTTAGCTACACATAATGCAGTGTCATTGACTTTAGATGGCCATAAAAGCCAAGGTATTAGAAGAAATTCTACAGTTACATTTGATGTTCTCGGTATAGGGCGTTTATTTGAAATATTAGGCAGTGTACGTGCTGTGCATGATTTGTTTCGTAGAAGCAGCCTTACCCCCCCTCAAAGAAATTTTATGTCTAAATTACTTTCAGGTGAAATGTTGCGAGTTTCTACACAAAAAGCAATAATCGAATTATTAGGTTGGGGTAATCGTGCAACTTCGAGAAGTTACAGTAAGTTATTATTGAATAAAAATGATGAGGAGGGAGCGTATTTTTGGGAAATGGCAGAATTATTGGAAGATGCGTTGGATGATCCTGCTGCTAATATTCCTTGGATTGGTGAGTCGATGACTAATTTTAGAATCGCCCTTGCCAGCGCCACTGCAGAAGCCCGCCGTCGCCGCAGTGCGGCCAGAAAAGGTGGAGGAAAGAGTAATGGCAATGGTTATGCATCTATTCCTAAAGATCAATTGCTATATCCAATTGCAGATGCCGCATATTTTGCTGCGATTGAACATGTTATTGACGGCCGCGTTATGGTTCCAAGAGGAGGAGGAAAAGATGACGATGTGAATGGCACCACAGCAGCAGAGCGTTTGCGAATCGCAGCTATTCATGAACTTGCTCTCCTAGAGCGGCAAAGATTATTGCCGAATGAAAGAGATATATTTGATATTGAGTCGCGTATAGATAATCTGGGAAGGTGCTATAAACCTCTTGATGAAATAAATGGTTTTGCTATTTATCCGAGTGGAGCGGTAGTGCCAAGTGATGCCTATTATGTTTCTTGGCAACAAGCTAACCAAGAATTGCCCAGAAAACTTCAGTTTTTACCATTTTGTAAAGAAGCATGGTTGGAGCTTTTGGTGGGAGCACCGAATGATGGGATTATGATGAAGCCGGATGATTTTGATACATATATTATGAAGCCGGTTGATAAAATGATTTTGACTCTCATTCAACGAGAAGGGACAAGTGTATTTTCTGGAGGAGAGGGGCTACCTCCAACTGAGTTGATAATTGCTCATATTAATACTCCAGCAGCAGAGCGTAAACGTCGTTATCCGGGCAATGCAGAGCAGTTTGTCGAGCTCCTTGCATTTCTTGCCGAGAGATTATTTTCTACGCGCCGGGCACATTTAATGCATCAAATGCAGGAAGACGAAGCTGCCATACTTGCATCGGAATAATATATGAGATACTAACATTCTGATGCAACGACTCGATCTCTATTTACAACAGCAGTATCCGGATTTGAGTCGCTCGTTTTTGCAAAAGTTGGTTCGAGACGGGCGGGTGCGTGTTGGTGGTGAGGTTATTTTGAAGCCGAGTTTTTTGATTCCGGATGAGGCGGAGGTTGTTTGTGAGATACCCGAGCCGAAGGTTTTGCAGGTTTTGCCGGTTGCGCGCGAACTCGATATTCTTTTTGAAGATAAAGATATGATTGTTATAAACAAGCCGGCGGGAGTGAGTGTGCATCCGAGCGATACCGATGCAGGTCGCCCAACACTCGTTTCGTTTATACTCGCGCATTGCAAAGATTTAAGCGGTATTGGTGGTGTGTTGCGGCCGGGCATTGTGCATCGTTTAGACCGCGATACGTCTGGAGTGATAGTTGTTGCAAAGAGCGATGCGGCACATCGTGCACTGGCGGCGCAGTGGGAAAAACGGAGCGTTACCAAAGAATATGTCGCACTGGTACGCGGACGCTTTGAAAGTGAGGAAGGAATCATTGAGGCACCTATTGCACGCAGCACGAGAGATCGCAAGAAGATGGCGGTGAGCAGGCGGCGTGATGCTCGTGAGGCCGTGACCGAATTTCGTGTTGAGTTGGTCTCTATGTCTGAGAAGGGAGCATTCTCACTCGTGCACTGCTTTCCGCAGACGGGCCGGACACATCAAATTCGCGTGCATCTGGCGAGCATCGGCAATCCAATTCTTGGCGATGTCTTATATGGCGACCAGGAATTGAACAAATTTTTTGAACAGAAATATGGTCTGAAGCGTCACTTTCTTCATGCAAGCCGGCTGAAAATTAAACATCCAGCTACAAAAAAAGAGCTTTCTTTTGAAGCTCCTTTACCGCCTGAGTTACTGGCTATTTTGCAGCTACTTTCGTGACTTCCAACTCTGTAAGCTCCTGGCGGTGACCGCGAAGTTTCCGTTCGCGCTTTTTAGCTACCATCTTATATACGCGAAGTTTTTCGCCCTTACCTTGTTTAAGCACCTTGCACTCTACCTTTGCGCCGCTCACATAAGGGGCTCCAACCATAGTATCTTTTCCATCTGATACAA
Organism: Candidatus Peregrinibacteria bacterium CG11_big_fil_rev_8_21_14_0_20_46_8; assembly: GCA_002796025.1. Classification (GTDB taxonomy): domain Bacteria; phylum Patescibacteriota; class Gracilibacteria; order UBA1369; family UM-FILTER-53-11; genus 21-14-0-20-46-8. The sequence goes on along the minus strand of PCVQ01000011.1, from coordinate 7,117 downwards.
GGAGTATTTTGGCGTCGTTATAGCTCTTCCCTTCGTCTAGGGTAAGCTTCTCAACAACAATCCGGTCCTTCTCCTGGACCTTGTACTGTTTGCCGCCAATTTCTACGATTGCGAACATAGCGCGAGTAATTTAGGGGATTTTTTAGGGTTTGGCAAGGGAAAATGCCATAGCTGCCTCGCATGCTTCTGCCACTGCTGAATTGAGTTGAGGAATCTCTTCTGGTAAAAAAGGACTGAGTACAAAGGAATGAAGGTCCTGCTGTGCCGGAGCGCTTACTCCCCTGCTCTCAATGCCAATACGGATACGCGGAAAGTTTTCTGTGCCCAGAGATTCGATAATCGATTTCATGCCATTATGTGTTCCCGGACCACCCTCTTTGCGCATACGGATAGTGCCGAGCGGCAGATCGATATCATCGTAAATTATCAAGATATTTTCAGGCGCAATTTTGTAAAAATCTTTGAGGCGCGCCACCGCATTGCCAGAGAGATTCATAAAGGTAAGCGGTTTTATGAGAAGGATTTTTTCGCGTTGTGTCTCGGTGCGGTTTTCTTTGCTTGTGAGTTCGGCTGGCGTCATAACTTCGCCTTCGGCTGCGAGCGCTTCTGCTTTGTTATGGAGCTTAAATTCGGGCAGCTCGAATTTTCTCTGTACCATATCCACGCACATAAAACCCGCGTTGTGGCGCGTGCCTTCGTATTTTTTACCGGGATTTCCAAGGCCGACGATGAGTTTCATAATATCATCTTATCATAGGGCCTCAGCAGTATGCCCCACTTATTTTCGCTTCTTTTTTGGTTGTGGAGGCCGGAACTTTAATTTTGCATCACCGATGCGAATTTCATCTCCAAGTTGTGCTCCCATACGCCGCAACTCTTTGTCGAGCGCGAGTTTTTCGAGTACATCATAAACGCGCGCTACGGCCTCTTCATTTGAAAAATCGGTCATAACTACAATTTGCTCAAGACGTTTGCCGGTGATTTTAAAGACTTTGTCCTGCTTGCGGGTACGAATAAATTCAACGGTGCATTTGCGCGGATCTTCATCCAAATGCGGCCGGTAAATTTTGCGCGTGTGTTTCGGTGCGGGTGCGGCTTCTTTTTCTGCTTTGTTTGCTGCTTGCAGCAGCTTCCATACATCGTGCAGCAGTTCTTTAATCCCCTCTCCGCTCACCGCCGAAATTCCGTAGATTTTTTTGAGACCCCGTACATTTTTTTTCAATTCTTTTTGCTGCAGTTTGAGAGTTTCGGCATCGACAGAATCGATTTTATTAAAGGTTACGAGTTGTGGCTTTTTCGCAAGAGTCGCATCAAAGGCGCGCAGCTCTTTCATAACGATTTTGTAATCTTGCGCGGGATCGTTCGAATTTACATCGAGCAAGTGCACCAGTACGCGATTGCGCATAATGTGTTTAAGAAACTGGATTCCCAATCCTTTACCTGCAGAAGCTCCCTCTATGAGTCCCGGCACATCACAGCCCACGAAGCTTTGGTCCGCTTTGCCCCCCCAGTCTTGCAAGCTAACTACGCCTAGATTCGGTACGAGGGTCGTAAAGTGATAGTCGGCGATTTTTGGCCGTGCATTGCTAATGCGGCTGATGAGTGTTGATTTGCCGACTGAAGGAAGGCCTATAAATCCCACATCGGCAACGAGCTTCAGTTCGAGTTTAATACGTCGCTGCT
>PCVQ01000011.1:0-5426 GCA_002796025.1 Candidatus Peregrinibacteria bacterium CG11_big_fil_rev_8_21_14_0_20_46_8 | reverse complement strand
GCAAGCACTTCGCCAGAATCCAGATCGCTGATAATCGTACCCATTGGAACCTCCAAAATAAGGTGCTCGCCATCGTGGCCTGCCTTGTTTTGGCCTTGGCCATTGTCACCTTTTGGAGCGTTAAATTTTTTCTTCGTTCGGTATTCGCTAAGGGTATTGAGATTCTCATTGGCCTGAAAAATGACCGAGCCACCGTGTCCGCCATTGCCTCCATTCGGGCCGCCTTTTGCTACGAATTTTTCCCGCCGAAAGGCGATGGCTCCATTGCCGCCGCGCCCGGCTGTAATCTCTATTTCGGTCTCATCGCAGAACATATGGCAAGAGTGTACAGGGAATTTGTGTGTGTGCACAGATTTCTACCTGCAATCTTAATGTACCTGAATGTCATGTTTTCACCTGTAGGCAGAGTTGTGCATTTTCTGTTACAATCAAACGCGCCTTGCCCAGATGGCGGAACTGGTAGACGCGCGCGACTCAAAATCGCGTGGCAGAAATGCTGTGAGAGTTCGAGTCTCTCTCTGGGCACCATAATAAGAACATTCCTGTGAAAAATGTAGGGTATATCTATGCGATTGCTGCGGCGGTAAGTTGGGGTCTTGTGTATGCTTTAGATCAGAAGATCCTTACAAAACTGACGCCGCTGGCACTAACTTTCTTTAGTGCTCTGCTCATTAGTTTGGTTACCCTGCCCTTTGTTTTGGCCGATCAGGCATCCTTAAAATCTTTGTTAGAATCGGACAAAGCGCACATGCTGCTCACAGTTTTTTCGATATTAATAACTGCTCTTGCGACTTTTTTTATTTTATCGGGAATTAAATTGCTCGGCTCACCAACGGCCTCGATTTTCGAAATCGCTTATCCGTTTTTTGTCGTTCTCTTCAGCCTTATCTTATATAAGACAACATTAAATGCATATTTTTTCCTCGGCGGAATTTTAATTTTTGCCGGCGCGTTTGTGATTATTCGATTTAGCTAGAGGCAAAAATTGCATACCATCTATAGAAAATCAATACCCCTCCACCACCCCATAGCGTTAATATTTCTTCCGAATTTATAGTCACATTGCCCGTGAGTTCAGCATTGTCATCGCGGGTTAAAGACGGGTTAGCGGTATTCTTTTCATGAAGACTATCATACGCATAAAATTCATTCGCAGCTGAATCAAAACCCAAAATAGTCAGATAATGCAGAAATTCATCTTTTTGTATTAACAATATTGCGCTATTGCCTTGAGATAATTCTTTTCTAAGAAAATGTATTTTTTCTTGATCAGAGAGATTTTTTAGATTTGGTGTCTTTATTGAGATACCATTCTTTTTAAGTTGTTTCTCGAGCCCCCACGGCAGAGTGTAGTTGTTTGGCAGTCTCCATCCGATTTCTTGGGCAAAATATTTTGAATCCGCATCTTCTTTTTTGAGAGCCCTCACTACCGCAGCAACATTAAATGGACCGCAGTCATTCGGAGTTTGCCTATAATTGTATTCTGATGGATATTTTATTTCTGCATGTGTCGCTATTGCTTCTGCTGTATTAATTTTTGCGCTATTTGCTGTTCTAAAAAAAATCAACAATAAAAGTATTGAAAGTATGAAAATAATAAATTTTTTAGTGCGAGATATAATATTTTTGATAGATATCATCTTCGGTATTATTCCAAAAATTAAATGCGGATTCGCTTAATGCATAAAAATTTTCTAAAATATTCTCAGTAAAAATTTGATCTTCGGTAGACATTTGTATTTAGGATTGTAGCATAGTCTTCACATGCGCCTTGCGCGTGTACTGATTTGCAAAGCGGTGCGCTTCGTCGCGGATGCGCTGGAGCAGTTTGAGCGCTTCATCTCCTTCGTCTAGGAGGATTGGTGCCGCCTGGCCGGGCTGGTAAATCTCTTCGAGGCGTTTTGCCAAACCTATGACCGGAATTTCTAAGCCGAGTTTTTTGAGTGCATTGAGTGCGGAGGTTACTTGGCCTTTGCCGCCGTCCACCACAATTAAATCCGGCCGTGCGCTAAAACTTGTGTCGGCTTTGTGTTTGGTCACATCATAAGACATATGAATTGCCTCAAACTTTTTCATCTTCTTTTTGCTCTTCGCTATTGCTTCATTGATCCTCTTGATTCTGTCTAAAAGTGGTTGTGGTACTTTCTTGAGATGCAAAAAACCAAATTCCGCGTAATACTCTTCGAGTTCTTTTTCAGTATCTATGTAAACGCGTTTCAATTTAGAGCGCTTTATTAATTTACGCATAATTTCATAACCCAAGCGTTGGCCTCTCTCTTCTGGCGCAACCCACAAACTAGCTATAACTGAAATTTTTGGCCCAACCTCAAAGAGCCGCGCAAATCCGACAATTTTGTCATCGCGCAGCGCGACCATAAATTGCTTTCTTTCTTCATCCAAAAATCCTCCTTTTTCCGCAGTCCAAATTTTCACAATCTCTTCATACTGTTTTTTATTCGGTGTTTTGATGATAACATCGCTTAATTTAGATAAATATTTCAGGCGCCGCACCAGCGCCTCTTCCATACTTTTATAATCATCCGGCTTCTTCCCTACAGTGCGCATGCGCAGATATCTATAGTCTTTCGATTTTGGCAGGCCTTTTTCAAAGACGACCATTGATGCTACCGTCTCCTCGCCTCCGATATGCGAAATATCAAATCCTTCGATCCGCTTCAATTCAACATCTTTTAATTCTAAAATTTTCGCCAGTCTTACCGCCGCCTGCTTTTCCTGCTCTTTTGCCATCCACTTAATTTGCTGCTGTTTGGAGAACCATGTCGCATTCTTTTGCGACAGATCCAATAGTTTATTTTTACTGCCGCGCTGAGGAATGATGAGACGTACCTTGGTTCCGCGCTCTTTTTCTAGCCAAGAGAGAAGCGTATCGTTATCGCTCGGCTGGCAGGGCACTAAAATCTCTTTTGGAATATCCGCAGCTCTTTCGTAGTACTGCGTCAAAAAAGCTTCAACCAGCTCCGCCTCCTCCACGCTCTCAACCGGTAAATCGACAATGAAATTTTCCTGATTGATGAGCTTTCCTTCTCGCACCATAAACAGATTAAAGAAGGCGTGCGGCCCGTCGAGCACAAAGTTGATAACATCGGTATCCACGCGCTCGGGATCTTCGACCTTCTGCTTCTCGCTAAGATTTTGCACGGCAAAGAGTTTATCGCGGATCCGTGCAGCTTTTTCGAAGAGTCGCGCTTGCGCGGCTCTCTGCATTTCTTCTTTTAGATTCTTCTCAATATCTTCGGTCTTGCCGCTTAAAAAATCGATCACTTGCTGAATAATTTTTTTATACGCTTCGGGCGTTATTCCGCCAACACAAGGGCCGGGACAGCGTTTGATAGAAAGGTCTAAACACGGATATTCAATTACTTTATTCGTAACTTTTACCAAATCGCGCTGCGGCTCCATTCGCAACGCATCATCATTCGGCGCTTCTTTCGGCTTCACATACTCGATATCTAAATTGCAGTGCCGGAACGGAAAAAGTTTTTTAACAAGCCGCAGCGATTCGTACACTTTTGTTGAGGCGAGCTTGGGCCCAAAAATCCGCAATCCTCTTTTTTGCTTATAAAATTTGTGAAATGTATGCGCGCGAATCAAACGAATGCGAGGATAATCCTCTTCCAAATTAATCACTATGTATACATAGCTCTTATCGTCCTTCATCAAAATATTGTACTTGGGGCGCAGCTCTTTAATGAGATTCGTCTCAAAAATAAATGCCTCCAGCTCCGAATCGGTTTCTATCCACTGAATCTCGTGCAGCTGGCTGAGTAATTTTTTTGTTCGAGTCGAGTGCTGATAGTTTTTCTGAAAGTACTGCTGAACTCGCTTTTTAATATCCTTAGCCTTGCCAACATAAATCACCCGTCCCTCGGCATCGAGCATCTTATAAACTCCGGGCTTATTAGGCATGGATTTGATGAGATCTTTCACGTGGACATTGTAGCGCGTATACTGGCGATATGCATCAGATCAAAAGTCTCGAGCACTCGATCCGCGCAACGCTTCATTACTTTGATATTTTTGATCATCCGCTCTCACTCGATGAGCTTTGGCGTTATCTCTATGCATTTTACGCCGAAGATATGCGCGATGTGGTGCATGTGTTGGAGCGTATGGATGATGTGGTGCGCTTTGGGCCGTACTATGTTTTGAAGGGCCGCGAGCAGATTGCCGATGCGCGCAGGAAGCGCCTGATGCTCGAAGAAAAGTTCTGGGGACGAGTTGGCGATTTTAGATGGTTGTTTGCGGCCGCGCCTTTTGTAAAATTTGTCGGCGTCTGTAATTCGCTGGCCTATGGAAATGTGCATGCCGGCAGTGACATCGATTTGTTTGTGATTGCGGAAAAAGGCCGGCTTGGCAGTGCGCGATTCTTTATGAAAGTTTTGACGCAGCTCTTTGGTGTACGCATGCATCACGATAAAAAGGCGATGCGCTTTTGTTTGAGTTTTTTTGTGACCGATGATGCGCTGGATTTGCAGCCGCTGGCACACGATTTTGATCCCTATCTCGCCTACTTTGTGCGCACGCTTGTGCCTGTTGCGGGCAGCAAAAAACTCTATATCGATTTTTTGCGGGCCAATGAGCACTGGGTAGCGCCGTACGGAGTGTACTATCCGCGCCTGGAGCGGTTTAAAGAAAGTGCCGTGGCTGAAAACGGCAAGCCGCAGTCAATCGGCAGGCAAAGCACATGGTACAACAAAAATGTTGAGCGTTTTTTATTCGATTATCAGCACGAGCGCGATCACCGGCGTGTCGGCCAAAAATCGTTGGAAGGCACGGGCGTAGTAATGAATGAGCGCATCTTTAAATGCAATGAAGTAGACCGCCGCAAAGAGTTTGCCGATGCATTTAGGAAGAAACTCGAAATTTTAAATATGCTATAGTAGAGCTTCTCTAATCCATTTCTTCCATGCAATACATCGATGTAGCCATCGTTGGCGCGAGTTTTTCCGGTTTAACATTGGGGCATCATCTGCCTGCCGATTGCACTGCGGTGATTTTGGATCGCAAGCCTGCGCTCGACACCGCAATAGAAACAACCGGACTCATTACTCAGGCAACCTACGATCTTTTTAAAAGTTTTTGCGATGTAGATTCGTATATTCCAAACCGAGTGACTGCGATCGGTGTGGTGGCGCCGGATTTTGAAAAGCATTTTTTCTCGTACACCGATGAGCCGTGGATTTATACCACCGATACGCCGCAGCTGGTTAAGCATATTTCAGAGACGCTGCCTCAAAATGTTGAGTTGAAGCTGCGGGCTGCCGTGCTCTCGTATGAAATTCATGAAGGAGAAGAGTATCCGGTGCGCGTAGTGTATCAAATTGGGCGTGAGAAATACGAGCTGCGCGCAAAATTTCTTGTGGGTGCAGATGGTTCGCATTCGATTGTAGCGGCCCGCAATCCCC
>PCVQ01000030.1:2187-8514 GCA_002796025.1 Candidatus Peregrinibacteria bacterium CG11_big_fil_rev_8_21_14_0_20_46_8 | reverse complement strand
TGCTCCGGTAGTGCTTGCTGATCCAGTCATGAGCAAACTGCGTAGGTACGCCCAAAACAACGAGGCCGTTATCGATGCGCAAAATAGCGGTATCGGCAAACCAAGTTAAAAACTGATCGTGCCTAATTTGCGGATACAGATGCGCACAAATCTGCTGCCAAAGTTCTTTCGTATCAGTCATGGGACCCATATTTTAGCAGATCTCATTGCTAAAACAACTTTACGATATCGCTGTAGGTCACCAAGGCAATAAGGCCAAGCAATAGCATGAATCCGATGGTATGTACGATTGCTTCGAGCCGTGCATTTACGCGCCTGCGGAATACCACTTCGATCAGAATAAAAAGAAAGCGTCCGCCATCGAGTGCAGGAATTGGCAAGATGTTAATAACGGCCAGAGAGAGCGAGAGCAGCGCAGTAAATCGAAGCAGTGCAAAGAATCCTTCCTGAATAAACGTATGAGTATAGTAGGCGATCTGTACCGGACCGCCAACATCGGCAGGAACGGTAAACTGCGAAACAAGTGAGCCGAGAGTCCGGCCAAAAGCTTTAATGGTTAAACCGGTAAGCCGAACAGATTCCGAAAGCGCTTGCCGAATAGCCTCGCCCGGAGAGTACTGCACCTTACCAACTTCGAGCAGTGAGGTAACAACGCTCGTACGGAAAAATGAGAAGTCGGCATTTTTATATGAATCGATAGCATCGAGCGCGATGCCAAGACGCGACTGGGGCTCAAGTGTGATCGTCTTTTCGAGAAGCTCTTCCTGACCTTGCCGCTGAATTTGGAGGCGAAGGGCTGTGCCATTGCTTTTTTCAATCATCTGCTGAACCTCTTGGGGATAGTGAATATCCTGTGTATTGATAGTAGTAATAATGTCGCCACGCTGAAGTCCAATCTCCTCTGCAACAGAACCGGCAAATACATCGGCAATCACCACACGAGCCTGCTGGTCAAAGCGGTACTTTACACCAGTCGGCTCATCACCGCGCAAAACCTGCATCTGCACACCGCTCCCGGCATCGGCGAGCGCCGCATGCAGATCTTCGGGGAAGAATATCTCTTCGTCATGGATTGTGAGAATAATATCGCCGCTGCGCAGGCCGGCCTGCTGGGCAGCACTCCCCTCTTCTACTGCTTGTACAATAAGACGTGGAAAAGGAGTAAGCGGCTTAAGCTCAAGTCCAAACGAGCCATCTTCGAGTATCGGCAAATGCACTGTACGCCGCTGAAAATTTTCTTGTGATTCCAGCGTCACGTCGATATCACTTTGGGCTGTCTTATCGCGCAACGGAGCGATTTGTGCAATATCGTTAACCGGCTCGCCGTTGATCGCGACAATGCGGTCACCTGCATCTACACCACTCACCTGCTCATCAACTTTTGCAACATAGACGCCCGGTGCTGTTTGTACAACGCCGCTCTCAATATGGGTAAAGATATCTTCTTGTGTAACAAGAAGCGGCTCAATACCAAACATAAAACCAACGGTCAGCAAGACTACCGCAAGCAGTAAGTTCATAACCACACCAGCAACAACTACTTTGGTGCGTACCCAAGTGCTCTGCGCCGCAAAGCTGCGCTTGTTTGCAAGAATTTTAGGATCGGTTGCATCTTCACCAAAGAGCTTTACGAAACCGCCAAAAGGGATCGCATTAATAGTATATTCCGTTTCACCGATTTTTTTTCCGTACAGACGCGGTGGAAATCCGATACCGAACTCCAATACTTTAATACCGGCACGGCGCGCTGCTGCAAAGTGACCATACTCGTGAATGAGTACGAGGACAGAGAAAATGATGATGACAGCGAGGATTGTGAGAAAAATCATGGATTGGAAAATTATCAAGCTTTCCAAATGCCAAATCACAAATAAATTTCGATCATCAAATTATCGAATAACCAAATTGGGGAATTTTGATTATTGAATATTTGAAAATTATTTGTCATTTGATGCTTGTTATTTGGTTATTTACACTTTCATAATATCTTCTTCTTTTTTCTTCGCACTCTCTTCGATCTCTTTATTCGCCTTATCAACCTCGTCTTGGAGCTGCTTTTCGGCATGCCGCCGATCATCTTCGGTCATCTCTTTATTTTGCTCCATTTGTTTAAATGCGGTATGGGCTGTACCCCGCGAATTGCGAATTGCAATGCGCGCATGCTCGGCATGCTGGTGAACCAACTTCACAAGATCTTTGCGGCGCTCTTCGGTAAGCGGCGGCATTTTGAGAAGAATAACCGTACCGTTATTAATTGGATTGAGATTCAAATTTGAATTTTTGATTGCTGTTTCGATTGCGCCTAATGCACCGCGATCCCATGGCTGAATTTGTAAGGTGGTTGCTTCGGGTACGCTAATTGCGGCAAGTGACTTCAACGCCTGTTTTGTACCATATGCCTCAACTTGAACCTCTTCAACAAGCGATGGATTTGCACGTCCGATTTGCAGACGCGAATACTCAGAGCGCAAGTGTTCAATAGTCTTTTTAAATTCTTGTACTGCTTTGCTGATATTTGGATCCATAGAAGAAAAAATTAATGTATAAGCGTGCCGATTGCCTCACCTAAAACTGCTCGTCTAATATTACCTTCTTTTTGCAAATTGAATACTACAATAGGCAAATTACTTTCGCGTGCTAAAGAGACAGCCGAGGCATCCATAAAGCCGAGCTCTTTTTCTAATACATCGTGATAGGTCAGCTCGTCAAACTTCTTTGCATCGGGATTTGTATCGGGATCTTCGGAGTACACACCCTCGACATTCGTAGCCTTTAACAGAACTTCGCAATTTGTTTCTAGAGCGCGAAGTGCGGCAGCAGAATCGGTGGTAAAAAATGGACTGCCGGTGCCTCCGGCACAGATAACAATTCGCTTCTTTTCGAGATGGCGAATAACTTTACGCCGCAAGTAAGGTTCGGCAATTTGTGGAATATCAATAGCGGTTGCAACGCGGCACTCTTTGCCAAGGCGTTCGAACATACTCTGCATGGCAACGGCGTTCATAATAGTTGCGAGCATGCCGATATTGTCTGAAATTACGCGATCGATGCCGGTCTCTTGAAAATCGCGAAATCGCCAGATATTACCGCCGCCAACAACGATAGCAACTTCAACATCGAGCGCCGCGACATCTATTACTTCTTTGCAAAGCTTCTCCAAAACCGACGAATCGATATTGCCGCCCGAACCGTTGCCGCCCAAAACCTCACCCGAGAGTTTGAGCATAATGCGTTTGTATTTTGGTTGCGCCATAAAAAAGAACTCGCGACTGTTAAAATCGAATAATCAAATACGTAAGAATCACACCGATAATAATGCCGACAATTAAAACTACCGGCATACGTGTGTTGCGCACCTCTTCTTCGGGATAGGCATTTGCAAGCTCGGTCAGCAAATTTGTACTGAGGACAATATCTTCTTTGCCGTACTTTTGCATCACTTTTTCAAAGTCGTGTTTAGCAATGAGTTCGACAAATTTTTCAAAGTGAACTTTAACTTTTGTACTCGGCTCATCACTGCCTGCATGTGCTTGCGGCTCTGTTTTAGCCGCCGCTTCAAGATGTTTAGTAATAAAACCCGGCTTTTGCTGGCCGCCGCCCGATAAAGGAATTTTTATATCGTTCATCGAGTGAGAAGAATAGCACAAAATATTCTCAAAAGCATACAAAAGCGGCTCCGCTTATAGTTGTGGAGCCGCTTAGATTTTTCTGAGATGCAATTTACGCTTACATCATTCCCATGCCTGGCATACCGCCGCCCATTCCACCTCCGGCAGATGGCTCCGGCTTATCCTTTTCAGGAATATCGGTAACTGCTGCACGAGTGGTCAAGAATAATGCAGCAACCGAAGCAGCGCTCTCAAGCGCGGTGCGGGTTACCTTTGCAGGATCGATAATACCCTCTGCGATCATATCTACCATCTTGCCGCTTTGTGCGTTCAAACCATGACCGGGCTTTGCATTGCGAATCTCGTTCACAATAACTGCGCCTTCACGGCCGGCATTTTGCGCAATTTGGAATGCAGGATACTCGAGCGCCTTGCGAACAATCTTAATACCGGTCATCTCGTCCGCATCTTCTGCAGTAAGCGATTCGAGTGCTTGTGCAATCTGCAAGAGTGCAACACCACCACCAGGAACAATTCCCTCTTCCATAGCAGCCTTTGTTGCTTGTACTGCATCTTCGATACGGTGCTTCTTTTCTTTTAGTTCGACTTCGGTCGCGGCACCAACTTTAATAATTGCAACACCGCCGCTCAACTTTGCACGGCGCTCTGCGAGTTTTTCACGATCAAACTCAGAGTTACTCTTATCCATCAAGATAGCGATCTCGCCCAAGCGCGCCTCGATATCTTTCTTATTACCGGCACCATCGACAATGGTCGTGGTGTCTTTTGTAGCGATAACTTTATGTGCCTCACCAAGATCCTCAAGCTCGACACTGTCGAGTTTGAGACCAAGCTCTTCAGTAATAACCTTAGCGCCGGTAAGTGCAGCAATATCTTTAAGCATCTCCTTGCGGCGGTCACCAAAGCCAGGAGCCTTAATTGCAAGCACATTAAATGTGCCGCGAATCTTGTTGATAACGAATGTCGCGAGCGCCTCGCCCTCAACATCCTCGGCAATAATCACGAGCTCTTTCTTGCCGCTCTGCGCAATCTTTTCGAGCAGCGGAAGAACATCTTGTACCGAAGCGATCTTCTTGTCGGTAATGAGGATTTTTGGATTTTCCCAAACCGCCTCCATGCGTGCAGAGTCGGTTACCATGTATGGAGAGATATACCCGTTATCGAACTGCATACCCTCGGTGTGGTCTACTTCCATGCCGAGTGTCTGCGACTCTTCAACGGTGATTACGCCATGCTCACCAACCTTCTTAAGTGCTGTTGCAATGAGATTACCGACATTCTTGTCTTGTGCAGAGATCGTCGCAACTTGCGCACGCTCTTCGTCGGTTGTGATCTTCTTTGCAATCTTTGCGAGCTCTTCAACGGCAACATCGGTCGCCTTCTCGATACCAAGGCGCATCATCATTGGATTTGCACCTGCGGTAACGTTGCGAAGTCCCTCAAAAATAATTGCATGTGCGAGAACGGTTGCAGTGGTTGTTCCGTCACCGGCAACATCGTTTGTCTTGGTTGCAGCCTCTTTTACAAGCTGCGCACCCATGTTTTCGAATGCGTCTTCAAGCTCGATCTCTTTTGCAATCGTTACACCATCGTTCGTAATAACCGGTGCACCGTATTTTTTATCGAGCACGACATTTTGACCCTTAGGACCCATAGTTACACGCACTGCATCTGCCAGCTTGGTAACGCCGGCGAGCAGCTTTGTGCGGGCCTCATCTGAGAATGCTACTTGCTTTGCCATAAATGATTGTAGTTAGGGAGTATGGGAGATTTGGAGTATGGGAGATTTGGAGTATGGGAGTTAGGCATTCACCACTGCCAAGACGCTGCTCTCTTCAACAAAGAAGATCTCTTTGCCTTCGAGCTTAACCTCTGTAGGACCGTATTTGCTGTAGAGAACGGTGTCGCCGACCTTAACGGTCATAGGAACGCGCTGGCCGTTTTCGAGCAATTTGCCTGGACCAACTGCAAGAACGCGGCCTTTTTGCGGGCGCTCTTTTGAGTGAGTATCTGGAAGGACGATACCAGAGGCAGTTGTAACATCCTCTTCTACCGGCTCAACAAGGAGACGGTCGTCCATTGGCTTGATCTTTTTGAGGAACTCGTTGAACTTCTTATCGAGCTCCGCTTTTGGATCTGACATAGTGTGATAGGGTTAGGGATATCTTGCAGATGGGGATGTTAGCACTCTGTTGGCGTGAGTGCAAGGGGTAGTTTACTTCCCATTCACAAGAGCCAAGACCGCATCGACATCGAGGTAGTCTTCAAGATGACGATTATCGACTGGCATGAATCTCTTACCAATAAAATCCTGTGGATCATTTGGTGCGCAAGTAAGATTTTTAATAGCGCCAACTATAGCTTCTCTATCTGGACAATATTTATTTCGATTCGCATCCTCCACAATTCTAAAAATGATGCTCAATGCGTCATCAAGGTCTTTATATCCTCGCCATGCTTTACGCAAGAGCTCAGTTGGAGTTGCTACTGGCGGAAATTCAAATGTATTTTTTTCGACTAAATTCGCAACAAGTTCTCTAAAAAGTGCTGGGATTGCATCTCTTCCTTTGCTTTGCTGAAGAATAGCATCGATCTGTTCTTTAGCATCACGGCAAATAGTAGAAATTTCAGCTATATCCATCTCGCGTTGAAGCATTCGACTGTTGGACTCATCTAAAGCTCTTTGATATTCAAGGAA
>PCVQ01000030.1:0-2169 GCA_002796025.1 Candidatus Peregrinibacteria bacterium CG11_big_fil_rev_8_21_14_0_20_46_8 | reverse complement strand
ATGAATGCTTGCCACCGCCGGTATCGGCGGACGACATCCTAAAAAATTTGCTCTCCCAATCAGAGCGGTTTCCCAAAATCTATCTTTACTAACAAAACCAAAAGTAAGTTCGCCTTCTCTTCGAATGACCACAGAATCGAGAATGAACTGGATCATGGGAAAATCTGCGGGATCTACTGGAAGAAATTCCGAATCATGCAATCGTACTTCGGGAGCGCTGTCACGCGTTGTATAAGCCCATTTTTCTTCATCGGCAGCCGGAATATACGATTGGTGGCCTTCTTTATTATACAGTCGAACTTGATCAGGAGTATTACCGTCAGCACCCTTCAAAAGGGCAATGAATCCTTCAGGTTGCACACCATCGCCATTCTCATCCACAAATTTTCTTAAATATTTGCCGGTTAAAAGATCAGAGTCAGGAGTATTTGGACGCACTTTCAAAGGACTCTGCAAAGCCTCTGTGAGAATTTCTTGTACTGAACGGGGGGTCACTGCTTGTTTTTCTCCTGTTGTCATACATCAAATAGGCTAAGAATTAGAGAATGACAATATATGTAAAAATAACACTTTTGTCAAGCATCGTGAGACAAAAAAAGATGAATTCGTATCGAAAATTAAATTAATTCACCCTAATTTGACATTTTATGGTGAATATGTATAATGAATATACATGGACACATCAAAATCCATAAAAAAGCGCATCCAATTGCTCAAAGCAAAATATGACGCTCTGAAACAAGGCAAAGAGTCGCTCCTAGCCATGATTGATGAAGTTGAAGTTCCGGAAAATGTGTACAACTCGAATGCCATTGAAAATTCAACATTAACTCTGAAAGAAACAGAGAAAATTTTATTGGAGCAAGAGGTCTCGAGAGCAGTTTCGGTGCGCGAGGTATTTGAGGCGAAAAATCTGGCACGCGTTATTGAATATAAGCGAAACAATCATCAGCGATTAGAGCTGACAAAAGAAAATATAGTATTGCTTCATCAGATGCTGATTGGAGGCATCGATGATACCATTGCCGGACGCTTCAGAAAAAAAGGTGAATATGTACGCGTTGGAACGCACATCGCACCCGCGCCGGAACATATAGAAAGAATGATTGATTCGATCTTATTAGAATATTCGAGTGACTTACAAACATACTTTTTAGACAAGTTAGCTAAATTCCATTTGGATTTTGAAACCATTCATCCATTTTGTGATGGCAATGGAAGAATCGGCAGAGTTTTAATGAATCTGCAGCTTTTATCATTGGGCTTGCCCCGGATTATTATTAGAAATAAAGAAAAGGATTTTTATTATCAGGCATTCCGAGATTATAAAGAGAGAAAAGAAACAAAGACAATGGGAAGAATCGTCCGGCTTGCGGTAACGGAATCACTCCACAAACGAATTACTTACTTAAAAGGTGATGAGATAATTTCTTTATCCGAGTTCATAAAAAAGAATAAACTTTCAGCTTCAGCAGTTACTAATGCGGCTAAAAAACAAACCATCCCCGCTTTTCGCGAAAGGGGCACCTGGAAAATAGGCGCTGGCAAGAATCAAGATTAAGAGCCTTCAGCGTCGTCCTCTGGTGGTGGCTCGTCATCCCCGTCACCGGATCTCTTGAATTCCCTAGGCTTAAAATCCTCAGGATGAGGTACTGGCGCATCGGTTGAGGTATCGGTACCTCGTTCGAAAGGTCTCTCAAAATCGCTATCAGGTAAGGGTATTGTGGAAGTAGTCGTGGGGCGGCCGGGGAGTTTACCTTCTGCAGTCGGCACTTCGGCCTCGGGTAATTTGCCAGGGACTCTGCCTTCTGCCGTTGGTACTTCGGCTGGTGGTAGTTTGCCAGGAACTCTGCCCTCTGCAGTTGGCACTTCTGCCTCAGGTAATTTTCCAGGAACTCTTCCCTCTGCAGTTGGTATCTCTGCTTCGGGTAATTTGCCAGGGACTCTGCCTTCTGCCGTTGGTACTTCGGCTGGTGGTAGTTTGCCAGGCACTCTTCCCTCTGCCGTTGGCACTTCGGCTGGTGGTAGTTTGCCAGATATTCTTCCCTCTGCAGTTGGCACTTCGGCTGGTGGTAGTTTGCCAGGTATTCTTCCCTCTGCAGTTGGTACTTCGGCTGGTGGTAGTTTGCCAGGTATTCTACCTTCCGCAGTTGGTACTTCTGGGGGCGG
>PCVQ01000039.1 GCA_002796025.1 Candidatus Peregrinibacteria bacterium CG11_big_fil_rev_8_21_14_0_20_46_8 | reverse complement strand
ACTTTTGTCAACAATAGGCGACTCAAGATATTAAAAGCCGAGGAGATTGAACAAAAAATTGATCCAGGGAAAATGCTTATAAATTCAGGAAATCATATGTTAGTTGGCACCCCAAAAGGCACCCTTAAAATCCTCGAAGTTCAGCCCGAAGGAAAGCGAAGAATGCGAATCGATGAATTTTTGAGAGGCCTACCTGCCGAAACAAAGACTAAATTACAGTTTGCCTAGAAGTTAAGCTCCACCTACTTCACTGACGGATACAATCCTTTCGGCGCCTGAAGCTTCAGTAGATCATTGATCTCTTTTTCTGCATCGTTTAAAGCGCTCTTTTCGGATTGCCCTCCTACTGCATTATCAATTGCCTTTGCCAGCGCAGCATCAAAGCGCGCTTTATCGTACAGACGGTAACTGTCTGCGTATCCCAGTTGTTCAACAAATGCTTCTAGCAAAGGTTTACCGCGCTGTTCAGAAATTAAATCGCGACGAGAGGCTGGCCTGCCCGTTGCATTTACATACAACCGAAGCTGCGGCTGCGAACCCACAAAACGCACAAAGTCCCACGCTGTATTTGGAATGTCGCTTGTACGTGAAACTGCCAAACCCCAATAACTCGCAAAAGCTTTAAAGTCCGTAGTGCTGCCCGAAAATTGCGGTGACGGAACTACCCCAACATCGCCTGCATCAATCGCGGCACCGGTACGTGCTTTAACATTCTTTAGTTTTGTACTCAATTCGTTCGCAAAGCTCGAATACCCCATCATTGCTGCAACCTTCCCCGAAAGAAAAGCCTCTTCATCACCATTTGGAGCCTCATCCGCAAAGAAATCATCGGGACTCCAACTAAAGTTTTTATTTGAGCGCTTTGCATAGCTTAAATAGTACTCAAATGCATCTTGCGCACCCTGATTAAAGTTAACTTGCTTAAAATCTTTATCGTAGATATTTACACCTGATTGTAAAAAGAGCGAATATAGAATATCTGCGGCATTGGCAATATGTTCTGCATTGCCAAAGGCAATGGCTCCACGCGTGAGCGCACCGGTATCATCTTCTTCTGAAAAACGCGAAGCCTCATTAAGAAAGGTTGTCCATAATTCGGAAGGACGGCCGCGCTCAGGCAGATTGCGCTCAAAAAGATCCTTGTTGTAATACATCGCGAGCGTATCTACAAAGAGCGGCAGTGCATAAATTTTCTTTATACCGTCAGCTGGATCGGGCTGCAGAAAGTCCTGTGCTGCCACACGCACATAACTCTCTTGGAACATTTGCGGAGTAAATGATTCGGAAACAAGCGGCACAACTTTATTACTGTGGCGCGGAAACCATGTGTTATGTACATAAAAAACATCCGGTCCCTCCCCTTCAGCAATTTCATTAATCAAAACCGATTCATACTCTTTTGGATCGTTAAATTTTTTGTAGGTAACCGTAGAGCCGGGACGCGCCTTTTGAAAGGCAGAAATAACGCCTTGTAGCTCATCCTGATCATCAAGTCCCCATACCACGATATTTGCAGGGCCAACTCCAGTAGGACTTTTTTTGCGGCATCCGGCAATCAAAACAAGCACGAGAATCAATACAGCGGCAAGAAGCAGATATCTTTTTTTCATAGATAGAGCGATTTTTAATCTTGGTTATTATAACCTTCTTGAAGCCCTAGGAGAAAGTGCTTTTTAGAAAGAAGGTAAAAGTAGAGATCTTCATTGAAGTTTTGCGCCAGCCGAAGAGCGATTGGCGAGCTCAACATGCCGAGCAAACGGCGCTTGGATTGCGATGGAACACGTCCAAGTTCCGGATATTTTGTATGAATACGATGACTACTCTGGCCAATATTGTACATTCTGCGCTCAAAATCATGCAGCGACATATGGTGATCGTGATATGCAACTGCTGCCGGTTCATAATACAACTTCAATTCGGCATCGCGCTGCAGACGATATCCAAGTTCAATATCCTCCCATCCATAACCCGCAAACCATGGATCGAATTTATGTTTTTGCAGTAGCGAACGCTTAAGTGAAAGATTTGAGGTATAAAAAAACCGAAAATCCGCCATGCGCTTGCCTTCTAGTAAATCATAAGCAAACTGATGCCCGCCAAAGCGCCCGAGAATTGCACCTCCCCTTTCCATAAAGCGCATGAGTGAAGAAACCGGAAGCTTGGGATGCCATGTAATAAAACCTAAAACCCCAGCCGCTTCTTCCGGATGAAAATCATGCACGCGACTGTGCTCCTTTAACAAAGTGGGAGTTGCCACAATGTCATCACCAATAAGCAAAATAAGTTCACCCTGTGCGACTTCTACACCGCGATTTCGCGCAACCCCCTGCCCCTGATTTTTTTGCTCCAAAATCTGAGTGCGAATTTTAGAGCGGCTCGCATACCACTCTAAATATTTTTGCGTCTCATCGGTTGAGCCGTCGTTAACCACAATAATCTCGAAGCGGCGAGCATCGAACTCCTGCGCCTCAAGCGCCTTTAAACACTGTTTGAGTTTTTCGAGCCGGTTGTAGGTTGGGATGATGATTGAGAAGCGCATTGCTGGTAGTATTGTAGCATTATGAACTCTCTTGCAATGTATCGTACAAAAATTGAAAAATCATTTCCAAATTTAAAAATCCGCTCTATGCGGCTCAACCGTCAGGGCTGGGACCATGTTGTTGCGGTTGTAAATAACCGTCTTATTTTTCGCTTTGCCACTGAAGCGCGCGACATCTCTCTGCTACAGCGCGAAATAAAACTCGTGCAATCAATTCAGCCGCACATCAGCATTCCCCTGCCTAACTATCTTTATATTCCGGATAACTTTTCATTTGGCGGCTATGCGATGTTGCCGGGACGACAAATGTACTCATATCTTTTGCGCGGAATCTCTTTGGCACACAAAACAAAAATCGCAAAGCAATTGGCGCGTTTTCTGAGTGAATTGCATAAAATTCCCCTCAAAAAAGCTCAAAAATATGTAGTGCATCCTTCACTGCGCTCGTGGTGGCATCCCGAATTGGCTCGCCAGAGATTAATAAAAATGCGGCGCACTATTTTTAAGAAATTAAATCGCAGGGAGATTGACTGGATAGAGCATGTGCATAAATGGTATTTCGCTCTGCATCATCCCAAAATTCAAGTTCTACTCCATGGCGATTTAGCGCCGGACCACATCCTTTTTAATCCGGAGGAATCAAAAAAAATCACGGGGATTATCGATTTTGGTGACAGTGAAATTGGCGATCCCGCCCAGGACTTTAACTGCCTCTGGAGCTATGGAAAACAATTCGTAGAAATAGTTTATGCAAACTATAGCGGCCCAAAAGACAAAGATTTTCTTGCACGGTCATATTTTCCGCATCTCATGCGCCCAGCACAACATATGCTGGAAGTGATCGAACAAATAACCCATCCAATCTCTTTTGAAAAGAGCCGCGCGCAGTTGCGCCGGAATATGCAGTGGCGAATTCCGTTTTAGAATCCGCCACTGCATTCAATCACTAAGCCGCTACGGCCTCGCGAACTTCACCTGTTGCAGCATCAACCGCATCGGTATCTCCATTTTTAACCGGTGCCGAGTCCATGAAGTTAAAATCCTCCATAACTACTTCGGTCACATAGCGCTTTGAACCATCTTGCGCCTGATACGAGTTTGCCTGCAAACGCCCCGCAACCAGTACCGGCTTGCCCTTTTTAAGATACTTGGCCACAATCTCGCCAAGCTTTCCAAAGGCAACAACCTTCTGGAAATCGGTCTTTTCGACCAAAATGCCCTCACTGTTTTTCCAATTGCGGTTAAGGGCAATTGAAAAGGTGGTAACAGGCTTGCCACCCTCTTTGCGTGCCTCATAGACAATCGGATCTGAAGTCAGCCGACCTATGAGCATCACTTTGTTAAAGCTGCGCATAATAAAATGGGGTTAAGAAATACGCGATCCCTATAGTAGGGACCGCGTATTACAATCATCTAAACTTTTTCTTACAAAAAGATGAACGGAATTACCTCCACAGCGTCAGAATCGTAGATGCAAGACCTAATGCCACCAAGTTGTATAGTGCATTAATCCAAAACCAAGGCATCTTCTTCATCTCCCATAGTACTCCCCCGAGAGTCTGTGTTGCAGAGAAACCAAGCCACAACCAAAATGCTAACTGCAATGCATCACTCACCGTCACTGCATTTACAAATTCAACAAAGTGAAAAAGCACAAAGGCCGTTACCAGTGCCGTCACAAAACCGCCAAGATAATAGAGCGGCATCTTTGGCTTTACCTTGTCGATATCGCCCTTAGAAACTCCGGCATACTTCATCCAAATATTGCCGAAGACGGGTGGCGAATACCAAATCGCCCCTAATATCATAATTGCAAGTCCTGCAATTACAACGAGGAGGTAATTAACCTCAGCAAAATCCACCATACAAAAAGGGATTAAGAATAAATAATAATATAAATTCTAATCTTATTTTTGCAGACGCGCAATTATTTGTAAGCGCATGAAGCTCGCTTCATTTACCACGATATCCAAATAATCGCTTTAACCAATTTTTAATCCCCGGTGAAAAATATGTCCGATCTAAATATGGCGTTGCAGCCAAACGACAAATGTCTGCAAGCGTAGGATATACATGGACCATAGCTGCAATATCCCCAAGCGATAAGCCCTTATTGCGTGCCAAAATAAATTCATGAATGAGTTCTCCGGCATGTGGTCCTACAATTTGCGCACCAATAATTTTTGCCTTTTTGCCGGTTGTCAAAATTTTAACAAAACCTTCATGATCACTCTCTGCGAGCGCACGATCCAACTCCGAAAAATCTGCCTTCCAAACTTCATACTGTATTCCACGCTCCTTTGCCTCCATCTCATTTAGACCGCAATGCGCAACTTCGGGCTCAGTAAATGTTGTCCACGGAATAGAATCATAATCTACTTTAGTAGGATACCGAACAATCGCATTTGTTACAGCAACCGCTGCTTCGTATCCGGCTGCGTGCGTAAAAGGATATGAACCGTTTACATCGCCTACAGCATAGATTCTTTTATTTGTCGTACGCAATTTTTTATCTACATGAATACCGCGCTTCGTATCAAATGCAACGCCTGCCTCTTCCAAACCAAGTCCTTCTACCACCGGACTCCTTCCCGTCGCCACTAAAATTTCTTCAGCTTTAATTTCGACTGGAGTACCATCAGACTCACATACCAACTTTTTATTTCCCTGCTCAGTACGCTCAAACCGCTTAAAATCTACCTGTAAAAGGATTTCGACACCATCGCGCTGCATCTGTTTATAGAGAATCTCCGCAACATCGGGGTCTTCCTTTGGCATAATTTGATTACCGCGCACTGCCAGTGTGACCTTTGTTCCTAAACGGGCAAATGCCTGGCCCATCTCACACCCAATAGGACCGCCACCAACAATTACAAGCGACCGCGGCTGTTTTTTAAGCGTAAAGAGATCCTCATTTGTTAAAAAACCAATCTCTTCCAGACCTTCAATCGGCGGAACCGCTGGCCGCGAACCCGTTGCAATAATATAACGCTTTGCGCTAAGCCGCACCGCACCTTCCCGATACGAAAATTCACGATGCTGTATCTCTTTTAAATCCTGATTTAATATGACTTCAACTTTTTCTCCATCCAAAAATGTTACTGCACCAAAAATAACGTCGATTCCCAGTTTGTGAAATTGTTCCGGAGCATCAAATTTTCCTGCTTCCTCTATAATTCCCTGAACTCTGTTAATCACTTTATCAAAGTGAATTGTCGGATGCACCGCCTCAATACCATAGCGGTCAGCATGACGCATCATCTCTGCAACATTTCCAGATTTAATAAGAGATTTACTTGGCACACAGCCATAAAAAAGACAATCCCCACCAAGTGGTTTCTTATCGATCAATGCAACTTTCGCACCAAATTTTGCGCCCCATTTTGCCGCAGTAATACCTGCCGCGCCCCCGCCAATAACGATAAGATCGTAATTAGTCATTGAAGGTATCTTAGCATATAATGGTACTCCTATGTTTACTGGCATTATACGTGAAGTCGGGACTCTCTTAGAGAAAAAAACTCATGCATCGCATGTAAGTTTTAAAATTTCCGCTACAACCGTGCGGCCAAAGCCCGGCGATAGCATCGCAATAAATGGGGTAT
>PCVQ01000054.1:27594-27979 GCA_002796025.1 Candidatus Peregrinibacteria bacterium CG11_big_fil_rev_8_21_14_0_20_46_8 | reverse complement strand
CTGGGACAGTTTCATTGAAAATATCAATCCAGATTGGGCAGGTTCCTCATTCGGTGCCGGGAATCCCGCAGCTGTTGAGGCGCTGAAGCCCGAGGAAATCAGGGAATTTTACAGGAGGGCGTTTAATCCCGGAAACATTCAAATCATTGTTTGCGGCTCAATTCCGGAGGAAGAGGCGTTTTCAGCAATAAGAGAACAGTTTTCAAGTGCAAAATCATTCGGAAGGATGACAGTTTCAATTCGCTATGAACCGATAAAATCTGACAAAGAAGTCATGATTGAAAAGGAGACAGACAATGTTTACACAATGATGGGAAAGTTTACACAATGATGGGAAAGCCGCTCCCTTCTTCCCTCCCGCTTGAAGACATGTTTGCGCTTGAAA
>PCVQ01000054.1:0-27402 GCA_002796025.1 Candidatus Peregrinibacteria bacterium CG11_big_fil_rev_8_21_14_0_20_46_8 | reverse complement strand
CCAATATGTTCCTTTTTTAAAATTGCCTGCACTGCCAGTACATCGGCATAGTCGTGCAGATAAATATTCTTCACCTCCTTGCTGTCCGCACGGTAGTAACCGATTTTTTGACGCTCCTCTTTAGGCAATTTACGATACTCTTCTGCAGAAAGTCCGCTCCAGTCGCCTGTAGCCTCATCTTCCTTCCAACGTTCAACCGGCGTATCTACCGGATACTTAAGCTCTTTTGCAAAATCTTTAAAAAGTTCGGTAGCGGATTTGCTCGTTACTGCAGCCTCCACCTCTTGCCGCAGTTTTTTTAACTGCGCCGGAGAGATATTAATCTTCTCCATCGAATGATCCGGACTTTCGGGAACCGGTGCACGTTTTGGTAATTCCATTTTTTGTTTTTGTTACTGTTATTTAATTATATCACCTTTGGCCGAACAGCTCAATATTTTATACGTCCGTCAAGCTACCCGCTTTTTCCTATTGCGGGATTGTGGGAAATAGGGTCTAAATTAAGTATGGGAAGCCAACCTCGGGGCGAGAGACACTTTTTCCTATAAAATAAAGCAAAACCCCTTACGCCCTTCGGGTATCCAAAAATAAATAATTATGAGGCGAATTTGCAAATAAGGGCCAAAAGACAACAAAAAATGAGTATCCATTTTTCTTGTTGTTAAAAGCTGCGTACGCAATTCCGAATAAAAAATTGCACCAACGAAAATCCGAGCACATTTTTTGCACGTAGCGAATTGAATTTTTGCGCAACGAAAAGCGCAAAATTGGAGTTATTTTTTCCTGCATTTTTTCTTCAACGAGTATCTTTAAATCCGCATCAATAAAACAAAACAGCTGAGCACAAAAATGGAACAAACCGCTTCAAATAAAGCAAAAGTGAACAAATATATTTGCCATAGAAAACTTTGTCAGTTATCTTTTCGATTACAGCTGCGGAGGAAATCCCAGACAAACAAACGATTTAACGTCCCCAAATACTATGTCAAAACCACGCCTTGTTGCTGCGCTCGATGTTGGCTCGTCCAAAATTCGTGTCGTTGTTGCAACCCTCGATGAAAAAAACCACACGCCCAATATTATCGGCGTTGGAATAGCACCTTCGGGCGGACTCAGAAAAGGTATGGTTATAGATGTAGAAGAGAGTATCAACGATATTACCGCTGCCCTCGAAGACGCTGAACGCATGGCCGGAGAGCCAATTCATCACGTCTTTTTAGGCATTTCAGGGAATCATATTGAATCATTCAACAGCAAGGGGGTTATTGCGATTTCAAATCCGGGTAATGAGATTACCGAAGACGACATTGACCGGGCGCTTGAAGCCGCACAGGCAGTTGCTATTCCAAATAACCGCCGCATTCTCCGCATCATTCCAAAATCATTTACCGTTGATGAGCAGAAGGGGATTAAATATCCGGTTGGTATGACCGGCATTCGTCTGGAAGTTGAGGCACATATCGTTACTGGTCTTATGCCTACCGTCCGCAATATCGAAAAATGTGTCTTACAAGCCGGCGTCGATATCGACGATGTAATCCCGTCGGTTCTGGCAGCTTCGGAAGCGGTACTCTCTAAACGACAAAAAGAGCTTGGTGTTTTGGTTGTGGATATTGGCGCAGGCGGGACTTCGGTCTCAGTATTTGAAGAGGGAACCGTTTTGCATACCGCCGTTATCGGTGTAGGCGGAGAAAGCGTAACCAACGATATCGCAATCGGACTCCGCACCTCTATCGATACCGCTGACCGCATAAAGATAGAATACGGTTCATGCATCCCCGATGAAGTAAACGACCGCGAGATGATCGACCTCTCAAGCTTTAGCAAAATAGACATGCAAAAAATTTCGAAGCGGACTCTTGTAGAAATTATCGAGGCGCGATACAGCGAGATCTTTATGCTTGTAAAAAATGAGCTGGCAAAAATACATCGCGACGGCATGCTGCCGGCCGGCGTTGTTTTGACCGGCGCGGGGGTAAAAATTCCGGGAGTCATAGACGTTGCGCGAGAAACTCTTAATCTGCCTGTACAAATCGGCTTTCCGCAAAATTTTGAAGGTGTGGTAGATAAAATTGAAGATCCGGCATATGCAACGGCAATCGGCTTGCTTATTTGGGGCTCGCGTTTTGAGAGCCGGCCATTTGGCTTCGGTTTCCGCAGCTTGAATTTGAAAAAGAACTTCTCGGGCGTAAAGACTTGGTTAAAACAACTCCTTCCATAATTACATTCCTAACCCAACAATCTAACCTCTAATTATCTCACTATGGATGCATCAAACAAGGACGCGCTCCGAAATCTCTTCGCAGGAAAGAGATCGTCCCTAAAAGGTGGCGGAGCATACAAATCGGGCACATACAAATCGAGCGGCATGACTAAGTCGGGAATTCAAATGGTTACCCCCGAAATAAGTCCAGTTGCTGCACTAAAAGTTGTGGGTGTTGGCGGTGGCGGTTGTAATGCGGTTAACCGAATGATTAAGACGGGCGTAAAGGGCATCGAGTTCATTGCGGTGAACACTGACGCGCAAGCGCTGTACCACTGTGAAGCACCGAACAAAGTTAACGTAGGAAAGGCGACTACACGAGGACTTGGCGCGGGAGCAAATCCCGATATCGGACGGCAATCTGCAGAAGAGAGCTCTGAAGAAATCAAATCACTCATTGGGGGTGCAGATATGCTCTTCATTACCTGCGGTATGGGTGGCGGAACAGGCACCGGCGGTGCACCAGTCATTGCCGAAATTGCACGTGAACTTGGTATTTTAACTGTTGCGGTTGTAACGCGTCCCTTTACCTTTGAAGGCATGCGCCGCAAGCAGCAAGCCGAAGACGGACTTGAGAATCTCCGCAATAAAGTCGACACGCTTATTACAATTCCGAACGACCGCATCCTTTCGATTATCGACAAAAAGACTCCGCTTACCGATGCCTTTACGGTTGTTGACGATGTGCTTCGCCAAGGCGTGCAAGGAATCGCAGACATTATTACCGTCCACGGTATGATTAATGTGGACTTTGCCGACGTGAAGACCGTTATGGAAAGCTCCGGTTCTGCATTGATGGGTATCGGATATGGCGCTGGCGAGAGCCGT
Organism: Candidatus Peregrinibacteria bacterium CG11_big_fil_rev_8_21_14_0_20_46_8; assembly: GCA_002796025.1. GTDB lineage: Bacteria > Patescibacteriota > Gracilibacteria > UBA1369 > UM-FILTER-53-11 > 21-14-0-20-46-8. The sequence continues at coordinate 24,311 of PCVQ01000054.1, read as the reverse complement.
GCAACCGACGCTGCAAAAGCTGCTGTCGAAAGTCCGCTGCTCGAAATGGATATTGGTGGTGCAAAGGGTATTCTCTTCAATGTTACCGGTGGTAACGATCTCTCTATGTTTGAAGTCGATGAGGCTGCACGTATTATTACGGAGGCGGCTGATCCTGACGCACAAATTATCTTTGGCGCTGTTGTAAATGATTCTTACACTGGCGAGGTGAAGGTAACGGTTATCGCTACCGGCTTTGATGAGGTTGGCCGCGAGCGACCATCATTCTTCTCACGCGAACAACGTCCGCTTTCTACCGCTTCCAAAACAACGAGTTCTTCACGACCCGAAGAGTCTATGCCTGCACAAAAGGCCGTTGAGAGTGAGCTCGACATTCCTGCTTTTATTCGCAAGAAAGTTGGGTAGAATCTAAGCATGCATCCAAGCATTCCAAAGCCGGGAACTGAACTCTTTCAATCCCGGCTTTTTGGTGAGTTTCAAAAAAAGATTCCGTACCGCGGCGGCTACTGGGAGCTGGATGGCACGATCGTTATTCCAAATAAGATGCGATTTGGGAGCTGGCTCTGGGTGCCATATGGGCCGCAGGGATATGCTCCGGAACTTTTTAGCGAACTGGAAAATGTTGCACGCACTGCTGGAGCAGTCTATGCACGAATTGAACCGGCTGCGGACTGGCCCGGAGATGAGGCAATCAGTGAATTAAAAAAGAAATATAGGATCACACCGGCACCTCACCGCTTTACACCGGAATGCACGCTGGTTTTAAATTTAGAAAAGAGTGAGGAGCAGCTGCTGCAAGAGATGAAACCCAAGGGGCGCTACAATATTAAAGTGGCACAGCGGAATGGTGTAATTATAAAGCAGGGCGAAAAAATTACGGATGCGGTATATGAGCTTTTTCGTGAAACCGGCATGCGCGACCGGTTTAACATTCATCCCAAAAAATACTACGAACTTTTAGTGAGCGAATTTCCCGGGGCGGTGCTCTGGACCGCAGAGCACAATGGCAATCTGTGCGCGGCCATTATCGTTATCACCTACAACGATGTCGCTACCTACTACTATGGCGCTTCAGGCTACGCACAGCGGTCACTCATGGCGCCATATTTGCTCCAGTGGGAAGCGATTCGCGATGCGAAGTCCCGAGGGTGCACAAGTTACGACTTTTTAGGAATTGCGCCGCCAGAGGAGCACACACCCAATTTCGCCGGCGACAATGCAAACAATAAAACTAAAATGCCGCACCCTCTCGCAGGCGTAACACAATTCAAGAAAAAGTTCGGCGGCGAGACAATCTGTTTTGGCAAGGGGTTTGATATTGTGTACAGAAAGCTACCCTATATGACGCTCATAACAGCACGTAAATTGCGAGGCGGATAGCTATCCATCCCGCGGCTCTTTTTTCCAGTGATCGGCAATAAGAGTCCCATTTAAATGATCCATCTCGTGCTGCATAATGCGGGCATTTAAACTGTCGAGCTGCAAGACATGTGTCTTTCCCTTTTCATCTTGATACCGCATAAGCACCTCGGTTCGGCGCTCAACATCGCCAAATTTATTCGGAATACTCAAACAGCCCTCTTCGTTTTTTTCACGTTTGCCGCCCAGCTGAAGAAATTCAGGATTAATCATCGGAACCCACATCTCGTGGCGTGTGCCGTGGTTAAGCCGCGCAATATATATTCGCAAATTCACACCGACTTGCGGTGCAGCAATACCAAGCCCGTCGACATCGATAACTGTATCGGTCATATCTTTTATAAGCTTTTTGATTTTTTTATCGATGTTTTTTACCGGCTTAGATTCCGTGCGTAAAATCTTATCTTGCACACCGGTGACAATAGGAAGGATGGCCATGCCGGCTCAGTATACTATATTTTTATGATAGGTCTATTTGCGGTTCATTATGAAGCCAAATAATGATACCGGATTGCTCTTCTATTTTTAGATAGGCCAGGAGAATCTTCGTAGTTGGCAATTCTTGGGCGAGCAGGCTTTCCAAAGTATCTCTGATTTTATCGATCGCATACATTCGCACGGCATCACTTGCGACAATCTTCTGCAGCAAAAGGTCGCCATATTCGCTCATAATGCGAAAGGTAAATTGTAGGGCCGCTTCGGGCGAAGACAGCTTATGTACGAATTGCGCCTCGCCGATTTTTTCTAACTCTACTTTGAGCAACCGCGGGATAATATAGTCAAGTAAACTCACTGCTTGCTGCTCCCAGTCCTCTCCGGCAAATTCTAAACCTTTACCGCTCTTGCGCAATACTGCATCGCGCGCTTCCGCCTGGATCAGTGCTCTTCTCGCTGCAAATGCTCTTTCCTGAGCTATCCGGTGCCGCACTTCGGGCAAAGTAGGAGGCCCCGGCTCTTTATCAACAACAGTCTTGAATAAAATTGCGGAATTCATAAGACATATATATTTACCCTCTGGCTTCGCGCTCCTTTGCCATCCACTCAATTTCGGCTTCAATAAAATTATCCAAGTCGCCGTCGAGTACTTTGTCTACCTGTGAGGTCTCACAATCAGTACGATGATCTTTTACCATTGTGTAAGGCTGCAAGACATACGAGCGAATTTGGTTTCCCCACGACATTTCGATTTTTTGGCCCTTGAGATCGCCGAGTTCTTTTGCGCGGCGCTCTTCCATAAGGTGCGCGAGTTTTGCTTTGAGCATCGCGGTTGCGCGTTCGCGATTTTGCAGCTGCGAACGCTCGTTTGAGCACGTTGCGATAATACCGGTTGGAATATGCGTAAGCCTAACTGCGGTACTTACTTTATTTACATTCTGGCCGCCGGCGCCACCAGCGCGAAAACTATCGAATTTAACATCCTCGTCTTTCAATTCAATTTCCGGAGCATCATCTATTTGCGGCATAACCTCAACAAGAGCAAACGAAGTTTCACGGCTATTCTTTGCATTGAAAGGGGAGAGTCGCACTAAGCGATGCACGCCATGTTCTCCCTTTAAATAGGCATATGCATAGAGTCCGTCGATTTGAAGCGTTACACTCTTCATACCAACCTCTTCACCGCGCGATTCATGAATAATGGTTGTAGTATAACCGCGCCGCTCGGCGTAGCGCATATACATCCGCATAAGCATCTCGGCCCAGTCTTGAGCATCCTTACCGCCGGTTCCGGCATGGATAGAAAGCATGGCGCTATTTTGATCATACTTGCCCGAAAAAAAACTCTCGCGATTTAACGTATTCATACGCTGAGAAAGCTCATCAACCATGCTTTTGTATTCCGCTGCGGCTTCGGGATCCTCTTCGGGCTTAATGGTTGGAAAGAGATCCAGCAACTCGTCGACATCTCGTTGTGCCGCCTCCCAATCGTGCACAATAGTTTGTAAATTTTTAACCTCTTGAGAAATCTTTTTGGCCTGATTTTGATCATTCCAAAAATCGGGCTGCTGCATTTTATCTTCCAGTTCAACAATTTTTTGCTTTTTTTGAGGAAGATTAAGGGTTTCGATGCCTGTTTCTATCTGTTTTTTGAGATCCTCTAAATGAGGTTTAATATCATGCATCGCATGCAGTGTATCACGATGCTATGATGTGCTCACATGTCTCTTGCTCGAAAAATCCTCAGCAATACCGCGTGGCAAGTTATTGGTAAGGTTATTACCGCCGGACTTGGGATTATAAGCGTAAAGCTTATTACGAATTATTTGTCGCCGGAGATCTATGGAGAATACACAACCATTTATGACTATACTGCTCTTTTTGCAATTGTAGCCGACTTCGGCCTCTTTACTATTGCAGTACGCGAAATGGCCGGCGGAGGAGGGGATACAAAAGTTGTCTCAAAAATCGTGAGCAATGTCTTATCGATTCGTACCTTCCTGGCCGGCGCCTCGCTCGCGCTCGGCGCCGGAGCAGCGTTCCTCATTCCGGCTTACGATAACAGCTTTATTCCGCTTGGTGTTGTGCTGGTTTCTTGTGCCACAATTCTCACACTTATTGCCGGAACCATTTCGAGCGTACTGCAGTTCTACCTCAAAATGCACTGGGCATCGATCGCATTGACCTTGGGGAAAGTTGTAACAGTTGCCTATATTATTACGGTTATCGTCTACCTCTTCCCATCAAATCCCGAGGCCGGCTTTCGGCACCTCTTCTTTGCGTGGATTGCGGGCAGCTTACTTTCGGTAATTATTACCTTCATCGCCTCGAGCAGACTCGTTCCTATTCGTTATGAATTTGATTTTGTGTTCTGGAAAACCGTACTTATTAAGGCCCTTCCATACGGTCTGGCACTGGTACTCGGCACTATTTACTTTCGTATGGGAACTATCGTCATGTCGCTCTTTAAACTCAAAGAGCAAATTGGATTTTTCGGTGTCCCTATGCGCTTTCTCGAAATCCTGCAAATTATTCCGCACTTTTTTATGAACTCGGTACTGCCGACACTTACCATGGCTGTGGCTGCCTCAAATCCCGCCCGCACAAGTAAGATTGTACGGTATGCGCTCAATGGAATTCTCGCACTCGGGGTACCAACGCTTGTAGGCGGGTATGTTCTTGCATGGCCAATAACTGCCGCGGTAAGCAGCCCTGAATTTTTGACCCGGCGGCTTGCCGACGGAACAGTGATGTTTGGCTCTGACCTTGCCCTTAAAATACTGCTTATTGCCGTTGTCTTTACCTATCTTCACGTCGTGCTCAGCTATACGCTTGTAGCCATGCACCGGCAAAGCGAGCTGCTCTGGATTAACGGCATTGTGGTTATCATTAACATCACATTAAATGTTATTTTGGCGCCGCGTTATGGCTTTATTGGGGCAGCTGTTACTGCTGTAATTTCGGAATGTATTGTGCTGATTGCCTTATTCAGCAGGGTACGGCTGCGCATCGGCAATATTTGGGATCTTGGCTTTATCGGCAAAACTGCGTTCTCAGCACTGCTGATGGGCGTAATGCTGCACTTTCTTCTTACTCCGCTGCACGATAAATTCCAAAGTCTTAGCTTATTAATTCTGATTCCGCTTGGAGGAGTAGTTTTTGGGGGCAGCATGCTGGCAACCAAAGCTCTCGACAAAGAGATGATTGCCATGCTGCGACGGCGATAAAATACAAAAAATCAGCCTACGTATCTAAGACAAAGTTCCGAAACATCTCGCCGCGCTCGATATAGTTGCTAAACATGTCGAAGCTGGCACAGGCAGGAGAAAGCAAGACAACATCGCCCTCTTGCGCGAGCATCTTTGCCACCATAAATGCTTCGGCCACACTTTCTGCCTGAATGATTTCAAGTTTGTGCGGCGGTATCGGCTCTTCTTTTTTCTTTGCAGCGGCTTTGATGGCTTGCATCCGCTCTTCTATTGCGGCTTTTTCTATTGCGGCGCTGATTTCTTGACGCATCTCCCCAAACACAATTACGCTCTTTACGTTTTCGCGCTCCACAACTTCAGCAGCAAGCGAAGCAAACGAAACGCCTTTGCCGGAACCGCCCAGAATAATAATTTCTGGCCGCTTAAATGAACGAATCGCGGCAATTGTCGTCTCGGGGTTTGTCGATGCAGAGTCGTTATAAAAGTCGACTCCCTCTTTTCGGGCAACATGCTCAAGCCGGTGGGGAAGTCCTTTAAAATTCTGTACCGCACTCTGAATGTGCTGTAATGGTGCTCCCAACGTCTGCGCGGCAGCAGCGGCAGCGAGAATATTTTTTACGTTATGCTCGCCGAGCAAGCGCGTATTGCCACGTGTACCAAAAATTGACCCCTCATTTCCATCGAGCAATGTAAAACTATCGACCTTCACAAAGGCACCGTCGCGCACGCTCTTTGTAGTGGAAACTTCGCGCACCCGTGCCGAAGTGAGCTTGGCACAAGCAGCGCTCTCGGCAGAATCGACATCGATAATCGCAACGTCGTTTTTAGTTTGATGGCGGACAATGTTTTGCTTTGCCGCAACGTACTCTTCAAAATCTTTGTGATAATCCAGATGGTCAGGGGTAATACCAAGAACTACGGCAACATGCGGACTCTTCTGAAGGTCCATGAGCTGAAAGCTTGAGAGCTCTAAAATAACCAAGTCACTCTTTGTAACTTGATTCAAGAAAGACAACATCGGCACCCCAATATTACCGCCCAAAAAAACCCTCTTCTCGCCCTGGCTCAATATTGCATGTAAAAGGGAAGCGGTTGTGCCCTTGCCTTTAGTGCCGGTAACACCAATGACCGGACATGGACATGCATCAAAAAAAATCTTGGTTGCAGAAGTAAGTTTAGAGCGGATCGGTTGCAGCTCTTTTATATTTGGAGAAATTCCCGGACTGCGCACAACAAGATCAAACCGCTCGAGATTCTTTAAATAATCGGGACCGAGCTGAGCGCCTAAAGTCTTGGGGAGCGATAATCCCTGGTTACTATCACAAACAGTAACCTCTTCGCCTTTGGCCAGAAAGTACTCTGCCGCAGCTTTGCCTTCAATTCCATGCCCGAGAATTGCAATGTGCATCGGGGAAAGAATACCGGAAAATAGAAGCTGTCGCGAGCGCTGGAAGCCAGGCTCACCTGCATAATTGCCAAAAGCAGAAAAATCAGGTACACTAAATGGGATTTAGGCAAATATTATTTAGATGAATATACGAAAATATATATGACGAACAATGGGTTAGATGGCTGGTTACAAAAAACACTGGAAGGTACACAAGCTCAAAAATCAAGCAGCGGGGAGCCACAAAAAAAGAGCCGCGGCGGGCAGCGCCAAAAACGCAGAAGACCACGGGGGCCCAAAACACCGCACAGTAAAACTACTGAGCGCCAACGGACCGATCAGAATTTGGTTGTGAAGATGTCGCAACGCGGCCGGCGTGGGGGGCGCATGCCAACGCCGAAAAGCCGTCTTGCGCAAAAGCCGGCGCCAAAAAGAGCCGACGGTGCACCAAAGCCCGGACTCCGCGCAATTCCGCTTGGCGGACTCGACGAAGTGGGGAAGAACATGATGCTCTTTGAGTACGGCAACGATATTGTTATTGTCGATATGGGATTTCAATTTCCCGAAGAAGACATGCTAGGAATAGATTATGTGATTCCCGATATTAGCTATTTGAGAGGAAAAGAGAAAAAAATTCGAGGAATTCTTATTACCCATGGCCATTTGGACCATATTGGTGCAATTCCATACTTATTGCCGCAGCTTGGCTTCCCGCCAATTTACGCTTCGCGACTTACACTCGGGCTGGTAAAAGAGCGCCTCAAAGAATTTCATCTCGAAAGCAAAGCAACGGTTCACGAAATAGATCCGGAAAAGACAATTGATCTCGGCGTATTTAAAGCGGAGTGGTTTGCTGTAAATCACAGCATCCCCGACAGCTTTGGAATTATCTTGCATACTCCCGAAGGTATCTGTGTACACACCGGCGACTTTAAATTCGACTTTAATCCGGTATTTCAACACAGAACAAACTTTAATAAAATTGCGGAACTCGGTTCTAAAAATGTTCTCGCACTCTTTTCGGACAGTACCAATGCTGTTCGCGCCGGACATACCACCTCCGAAAAAAAGATTGGGGAAACACTTGAGGGCATCATCCGCGATGCCGAAGGCCGCATTATTATCGCCGTCTTCTCAAGCTCTATAGGACGCGTACAGTCTATTGTAAATTTTGCCGAAAAATACGGCCGCAAGGTATATCTTTCGGGACGTAGTATGGACAACAACGTCTCCATTGCGCAGCATCTTGGCTTTCTAAAGGCGCCTGCGGGACTTATCCAAGACATTAAAAGAATGGGAAAAGTTAAGGATGAAGACTGTCTTATTCTTACAACCGGCGCACAGGGCGAGCCTATGTCTGCACTCTCGCGAATGGGACATGGCGCACACTCGCAAATAACGCTCAAAGAAAATGATACGATCATTCTTTCATCGTCTCCGATTCCTGGAAACGAGCGCTCGATATTTACTGTTATCAACAACATTACACGCTTGGGTGCGCGCGTGATATTTAACAAAATTGCAGACGTACACACTTCGGGGCATGCAAGCCGCGAAGATCTTAAGTTGATGATCGACCTGGTAAAACCCAAATATCTTGTGCCGGTGCATGGCGAACTGTATATGCGTCAGGCACATGCCGAAATCGGGCAAAAGCTCGGCATGCCAAAGACACATACGATATTGCTTGAAAATGGAGATATCTTTCATGCGCACAAAGGTGCTGCCGAAAAGAGCAAAGATAAGGTAAGTGCAAACTATATAATGATTGATGGAAAGGGGATTGGGGATGTTGGCGAACAGATTATTATGGACCGCCAAACGATGGCCGAAAATGGCTTTATGGTCGTACTTTTTACCGTACACAAAAAGAGCCGTCGACTGCAGCGCGATCCAGAACTAGTTTCGCGGGGATTTATCCATATGAAGGAGGCGCCGGAACTTGTAAAAGAAATTGTAACTGTGGCACGGAAGCATTACGACGAAGCAGTTCGCCAAATGCCCGGCGCAAGACGGGGCGAAATAAAGGCATACATACGATCATGCCTCGATCGCTTCTCACATAAAAAGATCGAACGGCACCCGCTTATTATTCCAATAGTTGTTGAAGCATAGTTGAAAAGTGGGGGATTCTATAAATCGATATGTTCAAAAGTGAGTGTGCCGGTGCAAAACTCAATGGCGGTCATTTTTGAACTGTTTTCATTTCTGTCTCGTTTTTACAAATTTTTTCACAAAAGTTTTGCAGACTTTTTATATTTTGAGCTGGACCTTTCAAAGGATTGTTAAGTTCTTATGAACGAGATGTTAACGGGTTTTCAACATATTAGAGAACCGCTTTGAATAAAATTGTTATTCAAACTTTACGGCTTCTTTGTAAGAAAAATTAAACAATTGACTTGGGGTGCCAAATGTTTTGCACGAATATTCCTTCATATCTTTTCCACAAAAATACGAAGTTTTGAACATTCTATATTGTGATAATCGAGTTTTCCTTATTACAAAAAGCAAAACCAACGAATTATATGATGAATACTTTTTTTGTTTTTGGAGCGCATTTTCTTTTATATAAAGGTTTAAAGCACTTTAACTATAACTATTCACTTAAAACACCATACAAAAATACTATGCGCAAGGTGCTTCTATCATCATCATCAATTATATCTATATAATTTTTATTGTTTTGGCTTTTAGGGAACGTATAATATGCTCAATATAAATTTACATTGTTCTTCATGAAATTATCGTGCACACAAAAAGATCTTCGGTTTGCACTCGACATTGTTAGCTTGGCAATCAGCCCTTCTACAACACTTCCGGTTCTTAATAATATTTTAATAAAAGCCGAAGATCAGCGTCTCTTTTTTTCTGCAACAAATCTTGAGATTGCAATTAACTACTCAATTCCTGCGGAGGTTAAAAACGAGGGAAGCATTACGATTCCGGCAAAACTTATTACGAGCTACATTGCGTTACTCGAAGACGATAAGGTTGAAATGAAAGTAGAAGATGCGATGACGTTGCATATTAAATCAAAATCATCCCAAACAAAGATTAAAGGGATTTCTCCGGAAGAGTTTCCGCTTATTCCAAAAGTTGAGAAAGATACAGTTATTAAAATTCCCGCAGATGTACTTGCAAATTCTATCGATTACACTGTCTTTTCTGCCGCAACTACAAATACACGCCCGGTACTAGCGGGTGTCTATATGCATGCGGATAAAAGTGAGATGAAGATGGTTGCAACAGATAGCTTCCGGCTCGCTGAGAAGAAGACGAAGTTACCAACCGAAGTAAACACCGAAACAGAATGTATTGTTCCTACAAGGACTATGCTCGAACTCCAGCGCATTTTGAGTTCTAAATGTGGCAATGAAGAGACGGAAATTCACATTTCAAAAAATCAAATCGCATTTCGTGTAAAAGGCATTGAATTAATTTCCCGGCTTATTGAAGGGAAGTTTCCCGACTATAAGAAAATTATTCCAAAATCCACCCGTACAAAATTTCAAACAGAGGCGAGCCACCTCTCTATGGCAACAAAACGTGTGAGTCTCTTTGCAAAAGAAAACAACAATAGTATTAAACTTACTGCGACCAACGATGGTAAGTTGCAAATTGCAACCGACGAAACAAGTGTAGGTGAAGAAAACGCCGAGCTCGATATTAAAATGGAGGGCGAAAACAATAAAGTCGCATTAAATTCACAATATCTCCTTGACGTATTGAGTCATATGAAGGATAATGTCAGCGTAGAAATGGACGAGAAGTTGACGCCCGTTGTTGTGAAATCCGCTAAAAAAGATGACTACGTCTATATTATTATGCCGCTGAAGGTTTGATTGAGATTGAAAACTTTTAATAACTTTTAACATTGTCTTCTCTTCGAGGGCTCATCCAGCTTTTTTCTGAGCTTCAAAATATTGCAGTAGATAAAAAAATTGGCGCTTTTTCAACAGTTACGCTTTCTGGTGGAGGCAATATTGGAGCTAAGGCCTTTGTTTTAAGTGATGTATTACGAAATGGAATTAAAGGGCCGGTTCTATGGATTGTGAATGATACCGAATCAAAAGAGCAGGCGGTTCGGGCATGCGAAGAGTGGTTTGGTAACAAGGTTGCGGTTACCCCCTTTGCACCGGATATTGCCGATGAATACACCGCTCATCTTGAGACTCTTATGTTTTTAAGTAAGCTCGAGATAAGAGAGCGAGGTGTTTTTGTTGTGCCATACGAAGTGCTTATGCGCAGCTTCCCGGCAAAAAAAACTATTATCGAAAATCAGTTGCACATTTCAACCGGACAGGCGGTTTCGAATGTAGAGCTTTTTGAGGCGCTTATTGCACAGGGCTATACAGTTTCCGACGACGACCACCTTGAACCCGGTGCCTATCGCGGTAAGGGTGGTGCTTTGAGTGTATTTCCGGTAAACAGTGACACACCTATACGAATTGAGTTTGAATTCGACAAAGTTGTTGATATGTATGCCTACGATCAGTCAACCGGAAATCGAACCCAAGAAGTGCACAACATCGCGATATATCCCATAAATATTGCACTCGAAGGCGGTACGGTTTTTGACTGGCTCGACAAAGATGCGCTTGTGGTTGAGGACGAGTTGGAAATTACTGATGAGAATTTTAATGCATGGGATCAGCTCTTTAAGCGTGAAGCGATAAGTGGCAGGCTCGTAAGCTTTACCTCATTTCCGGAAGATACAGATAATCATGTAAATCTTCGCTATCTTTCGGTCTTAAAGTATCAAAACTTTCTCGACCTTTCCCATGATATTAAAGAGAAATCGATGCGCGACTGGCGCGTGCTTATATTTACCAAACACGGCGATACAATCGCGGGATTATTAGAAGATAAAAAGGTGCAGTTTTTTCGCGAGCTCCGCCCACTCGAAAGAAACAACGAAAGCGTTGCGATTATTGATGTCGATAAAGAGACAGTTTTGCCGCAGTCATTTCAAGCCATCGAAAATAAGATTTTGGTAATTTCGGATCGTGATATTGCGAATATTCACGAAGAAAAGCGGAAAAAAGTAAAGGAGCGAATTTTTTGGGAGTTCCTTACAAGTTTAAAGAAGAACGATTTGGTTGTGCATGTGAATCATGGAATCGCCCGCTTTGAAGGTCTCGAGCGTCGTATGGTCGACGATATTACACGTGAATATTTAAAGCTCGCATATGCAGAAAACGACAAACTTTTTGTACCGATCGATCAAGCTGATAAAGTGAATAAATTTATCGGTGCCGAGGGAGAGGCTCCGAAGCTTACGCGGCTCGGCTCTGCGGAATGGGCAACAATGACGCGCAAAGTACGCAAAGAGTCGGAGGCCATTGCAAAAGAGCTTCTGGAACTTTATGCAAAACGTAAGCAGGCCCGGGGTCATGGATTTATGCCGAATACTAATGAGTTCGACAGGTTTGCTCGGTCGTTCCCGTACGAAGAGACGCCGGGCCAGATTAAGGCGATTAACGATGTAATTGCCGATATGGAGCGTGCTGCGCCAATGGACCGCCTCATCTGTGGGGATGTTGGTTTTGGAAAAACAGAAGTTGCGATGCGCGCGGCATTTAAGGCTGTAAAGAGCGGCAAGCAGGTTGCGCTTATTTCTCCGATCACGATTTTGGCAGACCAACACTACCGTTCGTTCACTAGCCGCATGGACGAATTTCATATTCGCGTCGAGATGCTCTCCCGTTTTCGCTCACAAAAAGAGCAGCAAGAAGTATTAAAAAAACTTGCGCGCGGCGAGGTGGATATTGTGGTGGGGACACACCGTCTGCTGCAAAAAGATGTTGAGTTTAAAAATTTAGGACTCGTGATTATCGATGAAGAGCAGCGCTTCGGCGTGAAGCAAAAGGAGCAGTTTAAAAAGATGCGTGCCGAAGTCGATATTTTGACCCTTACTGCAACGCCGATTCCGCGTACATTAAATGTGTGTTTGAACAAATTGCGCGATATTTCAACCATTACTACACCGCCGCCGGGGCGCCTGCCCGTTATTACCGAGGTGCGGAAATATTCGAACGATTTAATTCGCGAGGCAATTTTGCGCGAAATTCAGCGTGGTGGGCAGGTCTACTTTTTGCACAACCGTGTGCAGACTATCGACGGCCTGGCCGATCGCTTGCGCCAGCTGGTGCCGGAGGCGCGCTTTGGCGTGGCACACGGAAAATTGTTGAGTAAAGACCTTGAAGAGCGAATTGTAGACTTTAAAGAGCACAAGTTTGATGTGCTTGTGAGCTCGACGATTATCGAAAACGGAATTGATTTGGCAAATGCAAATACGCTCATTGTAAATAATGCGGAGAAATTTGGATTGGCACAGTTGTACCAATTGCGCGGCCGTGTAGGACGCAGTAAAAAGCAGGCGTTCGCATATTTCTTGTATCAGTCGCAGCGGCTTCGTCTCGATGCAAAAAAGCGCTTACGCGCCATTGTCGAAGCTTCAGAGCTTGGGTCTGGTTTCCAAATCGCGATGAAGGATTTAGAGATCCGGGGAGCCGGCGATATTCTTGGCGTGAATCAGCACGGTGTAATTAATGTGGTGGGTGTGAGCCACTTTCTGCGCATGCTGAATAAAGCTGTCGAAGACTTACAGGCGGGCCGCGTGAGTGAAGATGCAACACAGGAAGCCGAGGTCTCGGTCGAGCTGCCAATTCCTGCCTATATTCCGGACGACTATATTGTGAATGCTAAAGAAAAAATTAATACCTACCAGCGTATGGCCGGCGCAGATAGTAAAGAGTATTTGAATGAACTGCGCGACGATTTAATTGAAGATTACGGAAAGCTCCCGCGCGAAGTTGCAAACCTTCTGCAAATTATCGAGCTGAAGATGAATGCAAAAAAAGCCGGCATTACTGTTATTAAAGCCGAAAATATTCACATGAGCAGCGGCAAGCGCGTCGTGCTCTTTATGAGCAAGCATGTAAAACCTGAAAATATTGTCTACATGTTAGGGCATAATTCTAAGTGGACTATCAGCGGTACAAAAATGTACATCGACATAAAGCACCTTGGCCTCAACTGGTTCGAGGAGTTGAAGCAGTGTATACACATGCTTGGCGAAGAGGTGAATAAAGAAGAGATTGCGGAGAAGAACGGAAAGAAGGGGAGCGTGGCGAAGTAGTCTATAGGGCTTGTTTGAGGGGCAAACTGGTGCTATGATTGAAGCCTGGGGATGCACCGGCATTCGACAGGGATCTTTAAAAGTCATGGGTTTGCGATTACGGCGTCGCGCTGTCCGCCGTTAGATCCGTCCAGCGCAAAACAACTGCTAACGCAGAAGAGAACGGGCTTGTTGCAGCTCTTCGTGGGCTTGTAGCAAACGACGAACCAGCTTTGGTTCCTGTCGCTGCCTAACTCAATCTCTCCCCGCATAGCGAGGGAGACGTCGCACATTATGAGTCCTCATAGTAGTGCGCGGCGTAACTTATGAGGATCGGCAAGTGTTCTGCTCAAACATGCGCCTAAACTCTAGAGCTAAGCCATAGAGGCTTTCTGTTTGTCCTTTATCTCTGCGGCCGACAATTCAGGATAAACTACAATCGTAGAAGATCCATCACTTTATCCTTGGACGGGGGTTCGACTCCCCCCATCTCCACCAGTTTTTAGATATTTCGCCCACCAAAATATTAAGCTAATATTTGCGCGATGTTGATTTTTGTAATTTTTGAGATTTTGTCGGTACTTGCGGGAATTGCAGCGCTTATTTTTTTAGGTTTATATTTGTTGCGCCGTAAATCTATACGTGACGCTGTTAAGGAGCGAGGATTGTATGTTCCAATTATTGTATTCATTTTTGCTCTACCCGTGGGCTTTATAGCAAATAAAACGTACCCACCAAATTTTGCTATGCCGCTCTTCATGCATTCTCACGCGCCGGACAAATTGCCGCCTTCCATTCCATTCGCCAAAATTATTGAATTCTTCAAACATGGAAGCCGATTTGAAAGAATCACCGATATCGGCGCCGATCCCAATGCCGTGCCGAATGAGCCTCGCCGGCCGGATGAAGATGGTATTATCCGCCTGAAGCTCACGACTCGCGAGGTGATTTCAGAAATTGCTCCCGGGATTTATTTCAACTACTGGACTTTTGATGGCCAAGTTCCTGGACCCATGCTGCGCGTTCGAGAAGGTGATCGTGTGGAAATCTCTTTAACAAATGATGTTTCGAGCCTGCACGCCCACAATATCGACTTGCATGCCGTTACAGGACCTGGCGGCGGGGCGGCATTGACCCACGTAGAACCCGGAGAAACAAAAGCATTTACATGGAAAGCGCTAAACCCAGGATTGTATATTTACCACTGTGCAATGCCGAATGTTTCAACGCACAATTCCCACGGACAATATGGATTAATTTTAGTTGAGACCAAAGAAGGATTGGAAAAAGTTGATAAAGAGTTCTATGTTGTTCAGGGAGAACTTTATACTGCGGGCCAGATCGGTAAAAAGGGGCTTATGGTATTTGATTCAGAGGCACTGGTAGACGGTCAGCCAAACTATGTGACATTCAACGGAAAAGTCGAGACTACGCCAAGAATGCAGGCGAAAGTGGGAGATAAAATTCGTATGTATTTGGGAAATGGCGGCGTCAATCTTGTTTCGTCCTTCCATATAATCGGAGAGATTTTTGATACCGTATATCCCAATGCAAGCATCGGCGGAGCCTTAGAATACAATACTCAGGCGGCACAAATACTTCCAGGCGGTGCGAGTATTGTTGAATTTACCGTTGATGTACCCGGAAAATATTTGTTAGTAGATCACGCTTTGGCGCGAATGAATAAAGGAGCGTGGGCTGTGCTCGAAGTGTCCGGCAACGAAAATCCAGATATATTTGCGCCGACGGTACTAAAAAAATTACAATGATTAATATACTCTAGCGATTAGCATATGCAGAAAATCACACCACATCTTTGGTTCGACAAAGAGGCGAAAGAGGCGGCCGAGTTTTATACTTCAATTTTTCCGGATGCAAAAATTACAAATGTTTCTGTAATTCACGATACGCCGTCCGGCGACTGCGATATGGTTTCGTTTAAGGTTTTGGGCTACTCATTTATGGCGATCAGTGCCGGTCCGCTCTGCAAATTTAATCCGTCGATCTCGTTTATGGTGAATTTTGATCCTTCGCAGGATGTGGAGGCTAAGGCGCGTATCGATACCATTTGGAACAAACTTGCAGAAGGCGGAAAGGCGCTGATGCCGTTGGATAAGTATCCGTTTAGTGAGCGTTACGGATGGATTCAAGATAAATACGGAGTTTCGTGGCAGCTTATCCTTACAAATCCGGAAGGGGACGAGCGGCCGCTCGTTCTTCCGTCTATGCTTTTTGTAACCGATACAGGCGAGAAAGCGGAAGAGGCTACGAATTTTTATTTATCTGTTTTTAAAAATGCTAAGCGCGGCGCGATTGCGCGGTATCCCGCCGGGATGGAGCCGAATAAAGAGGGTGCGGTTATGTTCACCGATTTTAAGCTGGAAGGACAGTGGTTTGTGGCAATGGATGCAAGCAGCAGCATGCACAAATTTTCGTTTAACGAGGCGGTCTCATTTATTGTCTCGTGCAAAGATCAAGAAGAGATCGACTATTATTGGGATAAACTTTCTGCAGATCCAAAGTCTGAGCAGTGCGGCTGGCTTAAAGATGCATATGGCGTCTCGTGGCAGATTGTGCCCGCCGCCATGGATGAGATGATGTCGAAGGGAAGCAAGGAGCAAATTGGGCGCGTAACAAAAGCATTTCTGAAGATGAAAAAGTTTGATCTTGCCGAATTGCAGCGCGCGTACGAAGGAAAATAATTCATGCTATTATATTTTCATGTCACCAAAAAAATCTCTTCCAAGCACTATCGGTTCCATTCTGGCAATCATTCAGTCGGCGTTTGATGATCTTTTTGCTTTTATTTTTAAGCGGGTTAGAGATGCGGGCAAGGTTGAGCGCAAGCCTTCCGGCGACCCCGATTCTATAAAAGAGCGTGCAATAGATGCAGCGCAAAAATCGGCGGAATTTTTTGGCGAGATGGGCGAATCGTTTTACGAAAAGTACGAAGATATTAAGTCGCGCAAAAGAGCAAAAGGCAGAAAGGGAAAGCGCGAGCGGAGCTAGCCCCCAATGAGTGCGCCAATGCCATATGTGCCACTCGCGGCAATTACTCCAACGAGCAGCGTTTCGAATGCGCTCCATGCTACATTTTTCTTTGTGAAGCGCGTTTTATAGGCGCCGGCACCGAGCAGCGCAACGATTGAAAGTCCGCTCGAGACGAGAAATAAATTAGTTGCGGCACCTTCAAACAAAAAGGGCACCGTTGGAATAAACGCACCAAAGGTAAAAGCAATCGACATATATACGGCGTTTTTAATCGGGTTTGGCGGTTTTTCTGCAAAGCCCAGCTCTTCACGCATCATGGTCTCGAGCCACAGTTTTTCGTCGCTTGTAATTTTAGCCACGATATCCTCGAGCAGCTTTCCTTTAAATCCTTTTTCGGCATAGATGTCTCTGATTTCTTGGCGTTCAAGTTCCGGTACTGTTTTTATCTCGTACTTTTCACGTGCAAGTTCACTTTCATAAATTTCGCGTTCAGATTTGTTGCCAAGATAGGTGCCCAGCCCCATAGAAAAGGCGCCGGCAAAGAGTGTCGCCAGGGCGCCGAGTAGAATGGTTTTGTTTTCGACAAGGCCGCCGGTAAGGCCCGCAATAATTGCAAACGTGGAGACCAGGCCGTCATTAAATCCAAAAACAACCTCGCGCAGCAGCCCGCCAATGGTTACATGCGACTCTTCATGAAAGCGTATAGGGTTCATCAGCTATCAATTTTAATCCTCGGCGTGATTTGGCGCAATCTCCCCGGAACTAAAAAGCCTGCCGCCTTCTTATGTCCACCACCCCCAAACAATCCCGCAACCTTCGAAACATTGATCGAATCATCTCTTGTGCGGAACGATCCCTTTACTCCTTTTTGCCGGTCTTCGTAAAGAAAGCAGGAAAAATTTCCTTCAGGAACAGAATTCAGGTAGTCAATGACTCCATTCGTATCTTCTGGTGTGGCGCCGATTCCCCGAAGATCATCGTCGTTGAGTGCCGCAACGGTAAGCTTGCGCCGATTAACATTTGTGCGTTCAAAAACAGTCCCAAATGTTTTAAGTTGCGCTACGGTCATAGTGCGGAATTGTTTTCGTACAATAGTTTTAAAATCTGCACCTTTCCACATAAGGCGGCCGGCAATTTCGAGAACTTCGGGCGTTGTGTTTGAATGCATAAACGAGCCGGTGTCGAAATAGAGGCCCGAAAGCAGGGCTGTTGCAATGTGGCGGTCGATGCGAAATCGGCAGCGGGTAAGCAGGTGATACACAACTTGCACCGCAGCTGCAGCATTATCATCAACGAGGTTTACCGTGCCAAAGCCGTCGTTGCTTGTATGGTGATCGATGTTGAGAAGCGGCGGTGTACCAGAAAAAAGTTCGGGCTTGGTATCGCCGAATTTAAGCATGGTCGGCGCACCACAATCGACCGAAATAACTAGATCGGCATGCGAAATATCAAAATCCTGCATGAAACTTTTAAAGTCCTCAAGGTGATCGCAGTTTTCCGGCGGGGGATCGACGCACGCGCTAATAACCTCTTTGCCCCACTGGCGGACCAGCGCTAAGCGAAGCGCTAAATTTGAGCCTACAGAATCGGCGTCCGGTCCGCGATGCGAAATAATAACAATTCGCTGGGCATTATGGAGCAATTTTTCCGCGTCCTGAAACTGTGCCTCGGGGATAGACATATCGAAGATAAGTTTTGTTAAGTTTAGCTTACCGATTTGCCGCAGTTGCAGGCACGTGAGACGTTTGGGTTGTTAATTTTGATTCCGGTCTGGTCGAGAGACTGTACGAATTCGATTGAGCTTCCGCTTATAAAATCCAGTGATTCATCATTGATGAAAAGTTTGACCTCGTGAAATTCAAAAGTTTTTTCTCCCTCGCCGGCATCTTTTTGAAAGTCCATATAGTACTGAAATCCTGCGCAGCCTCCGGGTACGACCTCTATTTTTAAACCGTGATCTTTTTTGTCTTGGCCTTCGCAAAGTTGCCGCACAAAGTCGGCAGCCTCTTTGGTCATACTCAGCGCTTCGCCTTTTTTGGCACCCTTTGGTGCAACGATTTCAGAAACTTTATTTGCATCTTGTTTACAGCAGCCCATAGAAAAGGAGATTAGGAGTAGAGGAGTAAAGGAGTTTGTTAGCAGCAATCAGACGTATGTGCGTGAGGCTCTTTAGCTTGTGTATGGATATTGCGCTCTGGCGGTCCGTGGTCGGGCGGTGCGGCATCGATGAGTTCAAGCTGAATGTCTTCGTCGGGGAAGGCCTCGTCTATTGCCTGTTGTACTCCGTATTGTAGCGTCATTGAGGAGGCAAAGCAGCCGTTGCATGCGCCATGGAGCCGGACCTTTAAGATCCCCTCATCCGTTAACTCGACAAGCTCGATCTCTCCGCCGTCCATTTGGATAAGCGGACGTACTTGCTCGTCGATCATCTCTTCAATCTGTGTAAATAGTTCTTTTGACATAGGGGAGCATTCTACCATATGCGGCATGATACACTAGGGGCATGGGGCGTTTTATATTGTTATTGGTACTTTTGTTCGAGATATTTACCTTTGCAAACCGGGGCGGAGGTCCGTTGTTTTCGCATCTCCTACTTACTGGAACGACATTTATTATTGTTCTCCTCACGATTATTGGTTCGCTTAAATTTAAACTTAATAATAGAGCAGCAGCTTATGCTTATCTTGGTTTTTTTGTTTTCTTTCTGTTGTCTCTGCTCGTATCTCGCACCCCTTCTTTTGGTTTAAATGAGCTCTTACTTTTTGGGAATGTCGGAATTCTCTTTTTTATTATTTCAAATCTGAATATCAGTGAGCGGGAGGCAAAGTGGTTTGCAATCGGAGTAGTGGGGATCTTTTTTGTTAATGCGCTCATCGGTTATTTTGTATATATTTACGAACCTTTTCCGCGTTTTGTGGGTACCTTTATAGATCTCGATGCGCAGCACACAACATTTGGGAATGATTTCGCAAATGCGATGCTCTTAGTTTTTCCACTCTCGCTATGGCTGCTGATACGCCACCATGCACGAACAACCGGCCTGCTGATTTCGCTGTTGAGCTCCGCAGTTTTACTCTCGGCATTATTACTCGGCTTTTCTCGCGGAGCATGGGCTGCCGGACTTACCGCTTTAGTATTATTTGCGGGATGGCAGATTGCGCAGCACTTTCGACACAGGACATTTTGGGACGTTATTGATAAAGGCAAGGAATTTGCCGGCCTGGATCCGTACGTAGCGCCGCGCTGGGCGGTTATGCGCATTCTTGCCGCGATATTTTTAGGTATAATTTTAGTGAATGGATTACAAATGTCGCGTGCGCGCAATTTCGATATTATTTCTTTTTTTGACAAAGCGACTTTTCAGGCCGATGAGGGAAGCGCATCGGTTTCGTATCGATGGGAGTATTGGAGGGGAGCGGCAAAGCTTATTGCCGAACGTCCCATATTTGGACACGGTGTCTGGAGTTTTAGGCATTTCTTTCCGAAACACCAAGAGACATTTGGGATTGCCGAAAATCATCCGCACAATCTCTTTCTTAAAATAGGTGTAGAAAATGGTCTGCCCGCCGCGCTATTTTTTGCACTGTTTATCGGTGCAATTGGGTACCAGGCACTGCCGATACTGTGGCGCCAGCGCTTCCCAGCGGCCCTTTTTTTCTTTTTGGGGCCCCTTGCAGCATTTGGCCACAACCTTTTAGATTTCAATTTTGTTTCGAGCAACTTTACGCTCTTTGTGGTTTTGATGGCCGTCGGTGTGGCGCTTTTGCAGCGGAGCGAGCGCTCACAAGCGACGCCGAACTATGTTGTGTTTTGTATGGCCGCAAGTACGTTGCTATTCGCACTCGCACTCTTTGAAGGCTACTATAATGTAGATTTTAAATTGGGCCGTGGGAATCTCGAGGACGGTGAAATTGACAGGGCGATACATCATCTCGAACGTGCAGAGCATTTAATTTTTGAGCGTGACCGCGCTGATTATCTTGCGCAGGCCTATCGTGCAAAGTATCGCGCTACGAATAGCGAACACTGGCGCGACCGTGCATATGCACTATTAAATGAACACACAAAAACTACCGTAGATGCGCAGCTACTGTCGCACTTTGCAGAATTGGCGTACGCAAAAAACGAAACAGAGGCGGCTCAGATGTCGGTTTTGCGTGCACTCGAACTCGATCCTAAGAATCATTTTAAATATTACAATCAGGCACTCGCATATTTTAATGAAGAAGATGCCGAGTATCGTAATACCGTATCTGCTGCCGAGCCGTTGCTGGAAGAGTATTGGGATATCTTAAATGAGAATCGCCAGCATACAATCCTTACAAACAATCCACACTATGCTATACAGCTACATCTTCGTCTTGGTAACGAAGCCGAGGCCGAGCGCGCCGCCGCACTTTGGTCGCGGGAACTTGGCAAATTTACTACTAAATTTGGAGCACTATGAAACTCTTAATTGCAACGCACAATGTAGGAAAACTTAGCGAGATGGTAGAGGTGCTGGGATCTCTGCCCATCGAAATTCTCTCATTGAATGACTTGAATCTTCATGACGATGTTGAAGAGACCGGTGAGACACATGAAGAAAATGCGCTGCTTAAGGCGAAGTTTTTTGCAGAAAAGAGCGGTCTGCCCACGCTCGGTGAAGATTCCGGCGTCTATGTTGATGCCTTTCCCGGTGAGCTTGGTGTGCAGACACGGCGCTGGGAGGGACTGCATCATGCAACTGACGCAGAGTGGGTCGAGTATTTTTTAAATAAAATGGAAGGAGAGAGTAATCGAAATGCGCGCTTTGTTTCGGTAGCGGCTTTTGTGAGCGGTGGAGAAGAAAAATTTTTTCGAGGAGAGACACTTGGTACTATAACGCATACACTTGAGGCTCCCCTTAAAAAGGGAATTCCTGTTTCATCTTGCTTCCGGCCGGAAGGCTCAGATAAAGTGTATGCCGCACTTAGTCCTCATGAGAAAAACCAGCTGAGTCATCGCGGAAAAGCCATGCATCAGGTTTATGAATTTTTGAAGACGAAAATATGAAAAAAGCTTTTAAAGATAAGGTTATGGCAGTTGTGCGCCGGATTCCTAACGGGCGCGTGCTTACCTATAAGGAGGTTGCGCGCCGCGCCGGGAATATTTTAGCCGCCCGAGCAGTAGGCAATATTTTAAACAAAAATTACGATCCAAATATTCCGTGTCACCGTGTGGTGCGCAGCGACGGAAGCTTAGGTGGTTACAATCGCGGTGCACAGCGCAAAAAAGAACTTCTCAAAAAAGAGGGGGCAGTGCGCGCATAAATCTAGCTGGCTTTGCCCGTGTGGCCGGTTTTGCGGCCTGTAATAATTTTTTGATATTGCGTAATCGCTAAAGCGCCAACTGCCGCAACCGTTCCAAAGATGACGACAAATGGTCCGACATACGGAAGTGCCGTGGCTACATAGTAGATTAAAAGTCCGACGGCAAGCAGTGCATAAAAGTTTATCTTTTTCTTATGTTTGCCAAGAATAATATGCCCGACTACCAGTCCCACATAGATCTTTGCAAGATAGACTGCGAGTACAAGAAAGAAAAGTACGATGAGGCCGAGTGGTGCACCGATAAGCGTAACGAAGAGCAGCAAGCTGGCCAGCGGTACGATGCTGAGTGTAATAAGCCCCGCAAGTAAGCTCCACCATGGCTGCTTTTCAAAATTTTGTACAATATGCTGAGTATGTTTTGGCGCAATATAAATGAGAATGCTGCCAATAAGAAGTGCAGTGAGGAAGGCAAAAATGTTACCGCGCAATCTGTCTACAAATTTCTCCCATGCGTTTCGCTGTTCTGCGCCGCGCTTGAGCGTGGATTCATTATAAATAATGTCACCTGCAATTAAGGCACCGGTTGCAATATTTGCCTCGCGCGAAGAGTAATAGGTTAAGTCTCCGCCAATGTTTGTGCCGCTCTTTACGCGAAGTTCGTCGACACCTACGAATACATTTTTTTGAACCTCATTTTGGAGCGTAATAAGACCGGCTCCGCCAAGAAGATTGCGCGTAATATCCGCAGAAAGATCGAGCGTACCAGCGCCAAAAATCATGCCGCCGTTTATCTTTGTATTCTCAGGTATTACGGCGTTTCCGGCTGCAAGAACGACACTATCGCCAATAGTTGCACCTTCTATGCGAACATCTCCGCCGCCAATAAGTATATCTTGGCCAATATTGCCGCTTACTTTAACTGTTCCACCGACTACATAGAGGTCCCCGGAAATTGTGCCCTCTACTTCGACAAGTGCGCCCGCTGCATAAACGTCGCCTTGTACTGTTCCCAGAATACGAAGCGTCTCTGCGGTTACAAAGAGATCATCTTCAATTGTTTCGTCTGCCGCAATTTCAACATTGTTACCCTTCATCATGAGGGCAAAGGCGGTATGACCGGCACTTACAGAGATGAGCAGTGCAAGCGCGCCAACTACAACAATTCGAGACAGAATGCGTTTCATGAAGATAGCCTAGCAAAATATTCGACAGAATTGTAGTCGGGTACAACTTCGATCCATGCCGGATATGTTGAAATTTCAATTTTATTTCCTGCGTCATCGAAAAAGTTGGTGCGTTCAGTTTGTGCAGATTTTTCCCAACGTGCTGCAATAGCATGTCCATCCATAAAAACTGTTGCATTCCCGCTGCCCACCGTTTGCATGCCTATTCGTGATTTGCCGTCTGCTAACGGCCATGCCCGAACACGCTGTACAATAATAACTTTCGGGGCAATCTGTTCGCCGTTGTTTTGGTCGATATGTGGTGCGCCTGCTTGAAACCGAAGGTAGCGATTTGTCGCTGCATCATAGGAATACCGCACGGCGTATGCAGGAAATCCAAACTGAATATTTACTTCGTGTGCGCTTTCACCGGGCGCGGTTTTATTGCGCAGGCGAAACCGCGAACTCTTAGGAGTAGTAGTAGTCACTTTTTTAGGCTCTGCTTGGACGGTAACTAGTGAGCGCAGCGCGTTGCCATCGCTAAACATTGTGTGCTCGAGCGCTGTACGTCCTATGTTCTCTCTCCAAAAAGAATTTCCAAATTTAAATTGGTCGAGGTCGATCACCATTTCGTCGCGATTCATTTGGGCGAGCTTTCGTAAGGCCTCATCGCTACCTCCTACATGCGCGAGCGCGCCGCCATATTCTGCGATCCAGTCGATATAGTATGGGCGAACACTGCGAATGGGGCCGATTTTTGGCATCTCTGAGTCAGAGGGGAATACCGCCAGAAAGCGGCTAATTCCGGCTTCGGTAGGTGCCTCGTAGACGATTTTTGCCGATGAGAGCCCTTTTTGAAAAGGCCGTGCGGCAACTGAGTTTTCTATCATGACTCCAATTGGGACAGTCGCTTCTTTCGGAGCATCCTCTTGTTTATTGTTGTTGCCAAAAAGATTAATAGAAGAGTTGCTTTCTGTATCTACAAATTTTATATCTCGCTTGAAAAAGCCGAGGTAGGCAAAGATGAGCAGCCAGGCCAAAGCCAAAATGCCAAGAAAAATGAGCAGCTTCTCGACCCGGCAGAGGAGCGAATGCCTTTTGCGCGTTTTAGACATGGATGCTATTATACAGCATATGGCTCAGTCAATTACCGATTTGCTAAAAGGGCGCGTTCTGAATCACGAAGGAGATTTATACGTTATTGTTTCGAATAGCTTTATGCGCAAAGCACAGCGCAAACCGGTTATGCGTACCAAGCTTCGCGGAGTAACAACCGGGAAAGTAATCGATAAGACT
>PCVQ01000051.1:6858-7000 GCA_002796025.1 Candidatus Peregrinibacteria bacterium CG11_big_fil_rev_8_21_14_0_20_46_8 | reverse complement strand
TACATTCCGACATGAATCCTAGAAATATAGTTGTTACTCCGGCAGGGAAGCCAAAAGCAGTTGATATCGATTTTTTGCGCAGAGTCACTGATATGCCAATCAAAAAAAATGGCGTACCCGTAAGAATTGGATCAGAGCGTTA
>PCVQ01000051.1:0-6848 GCA_002796025.1 Candidatus Peregrinibacteria bacterium CG11_big_fil_rev_8_21_14_0_20_46_8 | reverse complement strand
GAAGTTAAAGATGGTCCCGGTTATTCTCGTGTGAGCGATCTCTACGCAATATCGGGAATCGTTCGCGATCTGGTGAATGTCGCAGCAGGCCGTAGTTTGAGAGATGCTTCATTGATGTTTGGACGTCGAGACTTGCAGGCTTTAATTTCTTACTTTCCGTCATCTCTTCAAGAGCGTTTCTTTGGACTGATTCAGTGTGTTGTGGAAGGTTTAAATCCGATACCCGAAAAGCGTCCGCAAAATAGCACCGAGATTCGTGATCTCATGCATCAAGAAGCTCTCCGCACCTCAGAGCCAGCGCCTGCGCTTAAAGTAAGCTAGCATGCCGCCGGCAACCAGAAGCATAAATCCAAGCACCGCCGGATATGCCCAAGGATAGGTAAGTTCGGGCATGTGTTCGAAGTTCATACCATAGAGTCCGGTAATAAATGTCAGTGGAATAAAAATCGTCGCAATGATTGTCAGCACCTTCATAATGCTGTTCATGCGGTTGCTCAAATTTGAAAGATAGATATCGAGCATGCCCGCAATAAGGTCACGGAATGTTTCAACGGTATCAATCACTTGAATCGTATGGTCATATGCATCGCGCAAATAAATATGCGTTGATTTTTGAATAAACGCCGATTCACTTCGAATAAAATCATTTATTAATTCACGCATTGGCCAAACGGTCTTACGTAAGCCAATCATCTGGTTTTTAAGTTTATGAATACGATGGAGTATTGTGTTGTCCGGATCGTTGAGCAGCTTTGTTTCAACTTCCTCAATCTCATTTGAAATGGATTCTAAAACGCTAAAATAGTGATCGATGGTGGTATCGATAATTGCATAGGCAAGATGATCTGCTGCCGCTTTGCGGAGATGTGAACCGGCATTTTGCAAGCGCCGCCGAAGCGGGTCAAAAATGTCGCCGGCCCGTTCCTGAAAACTAATTACCGTGTTTGTAGTAACAATGAGACTGATCTGTTCAGTGTCTAATTCGCGCGTCTTTTCATTATACGAAATCATCTTGAGCACAATGAAAAGATATTCCGGATACTCCTCAATTTTTGGACGCTGTGTTGTATTTGCAATATCTTCGAGTGTGAGCGGGTGAATTTGCAGGTGTTCACCAAAAAACTTAATGAGTTCAACATCATGAATTCCATTAATGTTAATCCAAGTATTTGTTGTTGATTTTAAAAAGGGGAGACAAGCTTTGTCTTTTTGATGCTCATATACGGTGCACTCGTCTTGGTTATAATCGATAATTGTAATATCGCAATCATCTTGTCGTTTTTGACCGGTATATATAACCGTACCGGGCGGTTGGCCGGCCTTTTTCGCGTGCTTTTTTAGATTCGTATGCATCCGGCTATTATACCGGAAAAATGATGGCTAAACCAGTTATTTCGATTCTGTGTCAAGCGGCACGTTATCTGTCTGGAGTTCAAATTCTGCTTTTACGCCATTAACAATAACTTCGTATTCGCCTTTGCGGAGGCCGATAACTTCAAGAGGGATTCGTTCGGTAAACGGGGTAATAACTTGTGCACAAATAGCATCTGGAGGGCGCGAAGTGGTGAGTGTAATTGAAAAGCGATGTTCTTCGTAATGCCAAATTGGTTCATGTAAGGTTGTGCAGCTGTCGGGGAGTGTGCCATGTGCAACCGCTGTAATTTGTACAGGAAACGACTCCATAACAAGAATTTCAACTTTTTCTACATGCGCGAGATCGCCGTCAAATTCCGGATCTTTCGAGGGTCCCGGTTCAGTATTGGTGCAGGCACTCAAAATAAAGAGAGACAGAATGAAGAGAGATATTTTTTTCATATTCATATTGTAGCTAAAGACGCACCGGTCGCGCCATATAATACGCGCGTTTTTTTGGAGGAAATTTTTCTATAGCGTAGCGCAGCATAGTGCGCGGCATAGTTTGGTAGTGCTGCTCAAGAAATTCTTCTTCTGTTTTTTGATCACGATTGCCGATTTCGCGGAGCATCCATCCAACTGCTTTATGGATCAGATCATGTTTGTCGCTTAGTAACAATTTTGAAATTGCGAGTGCATCTTTAAAATCTCCTGCGCGAATCCATGCGAAACTCGCAATAATGCTGATGCGCCGCTCCCAAAGATTTTTTGATGTTGCGAGTCGGTAGAGAATTTTTCGTGGCTGTTCGAGAAGATAGGTGCCGACAATGTGTGGCGCGCTGCAATCTACCAAGTCCCAATTATTTATATACTGAATATTTTCCAGATAAAATGTATAGATTGCTTTTTGTTCTGCTGCCGATGCACGCTCAAATTTATAGACCAAGATAAACAATGCGCATTGCCGAATTTCATGATACGGACTCGCGAGCAGTATTTGAATTTCAGAGAAGGGGAGCGCGCGGTGTAATTTCGCATATTTGCGGACTTCCGCGGTTGGGATTGTTAATCCTAAAAATTTGTCCCCTTCGCCGTATTGCCCTTTGCCTGTTTTAAAAAATCGCGATGCAAATGCAGCACGTTCAGGATCGCGAAAAGAGATAAGCTGCTTTTTTATTGCGCTACTATTTTGCATTTGCCATCTTTGCAGTACCGCCCTTCTTCACTGCTTTTGCTTTATGCAAAGTTCGTTTACGCAGCTTGGGGTTGTACCGCATCTTTTCCATCTCACGGATCTTTTCTGGGCGTGCGCTGCCGCTGCCCTGAGAGATCTTCGTCTCCTGGCATACCCACACATATGGTACAGTTTTCTTAGCCATTGCCAGCGTATTTTAGGGGGTTAAGCGCCTTAAATCAAGGCAAAATCATGGCAAAATGCCATAGGCCACAATACCGAATGCCACTGCTACATTCAGAGACTCTTTTCTCCCATGCATTGGTATCGCAACAACCTGATCGGCCTGCGCTAAAATTTCAGGTAAGAGTCCGGTAACTTCGCCTCCCAATATCAGTGCTGCTCGCTCGTTTTTTTGTATTTTTATGTGAGAATAGGGGGTGGCATTGGGGCTCAGCTCCAGCGCCAGGATTTGGTATCCATCGCGCTTGAGCCTATCAATCACACTCTCCGCATCATCAGCATGTTCCCATGGAATATATGATTCCGCGCCCAAAGAAACTTTGGTAAGGCCCGTATTAGTTTTGCCCCATTTATCGATAGGTAGCGGGGTAATGCCACAGAGAAAAATTTTCTCGATACCGCCGCATGCATCGCTGGTGCGAAAGATAGACCCTACATTATGCTTACTGCGAATGTTATCGAGAATAATGATCATAATTCTGTTTTATCTTGGCGGATTTTATGGCGAATCCAACCTTTGAATTGACGCCATCGGTGGCGCCTTCTCGATTCAGGAATATCCGTAAATTCCAGCCGTAACTGTGCCGAGAGCAGATTATAGAACATTGCAATCCGCTGCAAAAAACCTTTTACGAAGCCGTATTTTTTTTCTTTAATGCGCTGGGATAAACCCCGAAATACTTTGTACTCGAAATCTTTTCCATAGTAGCGGGCATAAAAATTTAGACCGGCCTCAACGCGAAAGCGATGCTTGTAATATTGTGGCACCTTTTCCCATAACTCTTTTGTTACAGCACGTTCACCTCCAAGGAGCGGAACAAAAGCAAGGATGCGGTGTACGTAATATATTTTTCTGTTTCTCATGCCGATGAACATATCAACCTTTTCATGCAATACCGGCTCAATAATTTGAGTAATAACATCATGCGTCAATCCTTTTACATCAGCATCGACAAAAAAAATAATGTCACTTTTAGTCTCCTGTACACCAAAATCCATGGCGCGCCCTTTTCCCATATTTTTTGTATGCTGTACGTATCGTACCGGAAATTTTTTTACAACTTGCTCAGTATCGTCTGTAGAGCCATCGTCTACAACAATAATCTCCGTAAAATGTGGATAGGCTGTAAGTACTTTCAGTACCTCGTGAATTCTTTCTGCTTCGTTATACGTCGGTACAATTGCCGTTACTCTTCTTCGATCCGTTTTTCCATCCATATGCTAATAGCGCGATATATAATAATTAATGCCAGAATTGCTAAGAAGACGTATCCGATATTATCGATTATTTCGACAAAATTGCCGAGTCCCTTGCCGGCGCTCCAGCCAATGGGCAAGAGAACGCCAAGCCAAATGAGTGTTCCAAAGAAACCGAAAACGAAAAATTTGGCAAATGTTACTTTGCGTACCGCAAGGTAGAGGATTGTTAAAATCCTTGTGCCATACAGGAATTTAATAAAAAGCAGAGATAAGAAAGGCTTTCGGCCGGTAATTTTTTCGAGTTTTGTTAAAAAGTGCTGATGTTCTTTTTCATATTTTTTCCAGCGATCAGAATTGTGAAGTATCGAATTCCCGAGCAAAAACCAAAGAATGTCGGAGATGAGTGTTCCGGCAAGCGCGAGCAAAAAAACATTACCGACCGGCCAAACGCCTTGTCCCGCCAAAAATGCCGCACTAAGAATTACTGTCTCTCCAAATAAAAAGGAGCCAATGAGAATTGCGGGAAGTTGGTAGGTGGTGAGCCATTCGAGAATCAGTGAATCCATAGGCATTACGCTAAAATACTATTGTAGCATTTTTATATATCCTACGGTCGAGGCCGATTATTTGAGCGGTTTATTTCTCTTATTCAGTATTCCTTGCACCGAAGGGCTGATTGCTTTATCTGTGCGGTGAATGCATCCCATCCAGCAGCAAGGGCGGCGTTTTCCTTTTTTAAGGTCGGCAGCGGCTCGCTCAATGTGGGCCTTTCTTGTTTCCGCTTTTTTTACCGATTCTATCCAGCAGATCCACTCATTGCGTGCGAGCGGCGTAATATTGTTCCATGTTGCAAGTGCCACCGGGTTGGCAGTGAGAATTTTTTTCAAATCTGCGGGGACGGTGTGGACTACTCCTTCTGAAATTTTACTGAATTGTGGCATATCTTAATATTACCCCGCCGGTTTGGAGTGGCCGTGATTCGAGGAGCTTCAGCTTTTGATACGGAAGGCCCTCATTGAATAGCCGTCGGCCTTTGCCAAGAAATATGGGCGCGACGCACAGCCGATATTCATCGAAGAGGTTTGCTTTCATGAGAGATTGCGACAGAATACCGCTCCCGAACACAAACATATTTCCATCGCCTTTCTGTTTTATTTTGGGCAGTTCTTCAATTGCATCGTGCACGATGCTTGTGTTGTTCCAGTCGGCGGTTGTGCGCGTTGAAGAGCAGACGATTTTTGGCAACTTGTTCATAAATCCCGTTATTTCTGACGGTTCGCTCTCGGCTTTTGTCCAATAATCAGCCATGCCTTTATACGTGACTTCGCCAAAGACAAGCATATCGGCCGATTTGCCCTGTTCAATACTAAAATCTTCGAGCTCTTTGCCCCAAACGATATTATGAAAGTCCAAATCCCAGGGTTTGTCGCCCTCGAAATATCCA
Organism: Candidatus Peregrinibacteria bacterium CG11_big_fil_rev_8_21_14_0_20_46_8; assembly: GCA_002796025.1. Lineage (GTDB taxonomy): Bacteria > Patescibacteriota > Gracilibacteria > UBA1369 > UM-FILTER-53-11 > 21-14-0-20-46-8. Next base: position 1,434 of record PCVQ01000051.1, on the reverse strand, counting down.
TCGAGGGTAATAACATTCCACATGATAAGTTTTCTCATAAATATATTTGTTAAAATGATCCGGTTTTTACTTCGCCCGCGCGCTTATAATTGGCGATTATTATTCCGTTGGGCGAAAGTTTACTGTCCGTTAGTTTAAATGCTGTCGCCATTGTGCCTTCATCGAACAAGCGCTTGCCTTGGCCTAGTGTAATGGGAAAGATCTTAAGCCACAATTCATCAACTAAATCGTGCTTGAGGAGTGTCTGTACCAAGTTGCCGCTTCCCCAGAGGTGCAGGTCACGGTCGCCTTCACTTTTCAATTTTTTTACTTCTTCCACAATATCACCTGCAAGAAGCATGGAATTTTCCCAGTCTAGCTTGCGTGATGAATCGTGGGACGCAACATACTTTATTACCTCATTGATGCCGGGCCAATTCTCAGCGTGCTGCGGCCAGTAGCTTGCAAAGATTTCATAAGTCTTTCGCCCAAGCAGCAGCGCGCATCGTTCCAGCGACATCTGCTCGCCCATAACTTTGCCCATAAATTCATCAAAGTACGGAAAGCTCCAGCCGCCGTATTTGAAACCGCCCGAAGTATCTTCTTCGGGTCCGCCGGGCGCCTGCATGACACCGTCGAGCGTTAAAAATTCGATAACAATCAATTTTCTCATGTATTTATTTTACCAAATTTGCATTCTGGCGGAGGGGAAGGGATTCGAACCCTTGATGCCATTGCTGACATACAGTCGTTCCAGGACTGCCGTTTCAACCACTCACGCACCCCTCCTTATTTATAAGCTTCGCCTTGTTCGGTCGGCGCTAATTTCGCGCCTCCCTCACTGCGGCTGCGCGCTCGCGCCGTGCGCTCGCAATTTTTAAGCCTAATCAGATTATCACGAAAAAGCGCCGTGTACTTAAGACAACTTTGCTTATAACTATACTACTGCATTTGCCTTACGCGTGAGCGTTTTGAGGCACTTTGTGCAGAGTTTCATGCGCTTCATCTTTCCGGTATCGATATCTACAACCTTTTGAGACTGAAGATTCGGACGGAATGTACGCAGTGTCTTACGATTTGAGTGGCTGACAAGATTGCCTACTTGAGGACGCTTGCCGCAGCCATCACATATTTGAGCCATAACAAAGGAATTAAAGCCCCAAGAATGTAGTATAGGCAAGCCGAAAATGCAAGAGCAATAGCGGCGAGCGCACGGCTTATACCCTAGAATCGTAGCGGCTCATCAGGTATGCTTGGCTCAATGGATATTTTGATTATCGCAATCGGGGTCGCATTTGCAGTAACAGTGCACGAATTTATGCATGCCTGGACTGCCGACCGGCTTGGCGATCCCACGCCGCGCCAGCAGGGACGCATCACCCTTAATCCGCTGGCTCACTTTGACCTTTTTGGAACTTTGGCTCTGATTTTTTTCCGGTTCGGATGGGGGAAACC
>PCVQ01000059.1 GCA_002796025.1 Candidatus Peregrinibacteria bacterium CG11_big_fil_rev_8_21_14_0_20_46_8 | reverse complement strand
GGATGGAAATATCGATGATATAATTGAAAAACTGCAGCTCGCGGCGCAGGCAGCGGCCCTGGCGGGGAACTAAATTTCTTAATGCAATACTGTAGTGATAACAATTAAAAATTGGGATTTAAACGGTCCGGTTTATAAAGGCGACCCGGATATTGTGGCCAATATTGAGATTGCTGATCCGGATAAGCCAGAAAATTCGTACTGTATTTGCATACGGTGCGAAGAAGGTATGGATCCTTTGCAATATTTCAATTGGCGTCACGATCATACAAATTATGATTACGATCCTGACGGTCCTGACGACGGGTCTAAGCCGGAGTATAGAGAGCATATTCCATTTCAAGAAGTTGCGGCGCTTTTATCAAAATTTCGAATGGATTTTTTGGCACTTATTCAGGAGTTCATAGCTCAGACTTCTTCTCAATGGGAGTTCCCGGTTAAATAGACCAGAGGCGCTTTTTTTGCTATACTATCTAGATGGCTACAAAGCGCTCATATATGCCTGCAAATGACGAGCCGGACAAGAAAGAACTTGATCTGGATTCGGATGACGGCGGCATTGAATCTGTAGAGGATAGTAAGATAGATGTCCGCCTGATTCAAAATGCTTTGCGAACCCGGATGAACGAACTTGCTCAGGCTGAATCCGAAGCTGCAGGTGGAGATAAGCAGGCTACAAAAAAGTTATCGAGTGCTGTTGCGCGCTTTACTGCGATGCTCGAAAATTTGCAGGATCATCCGGAGCGTGCTGTACGCGACGAATTTCGAAGAGTGATCGAACGTACCGTTGTAGAAGGTCATTTGAAGTATCTTCGTGAGGGCGAGAATTTGCCTGACTCATTTTTAGAAGAGCGTAACCGCTTGGCATTCCGCAAGGATGTTTATAATTCACTTTGCGCAGAAGGTATGTTTGGCCTCTCTATTCGCGATATGCTTCGCGGGCCGCGCGTCTCTGCTCAGTATGAAAAAATGAAGAAGAAGCTTGGAAAAAAATTCTCACTTTTTGAGCGAATTTGTGAGCAGTATGACGGGCATAATTTCCGGGCAACGCTCGAGGGTCTAGTGGACGATGTATCAAAAGGCGACAGTGCATATTTAGGACGTGTGCGTGAGCGTGCTGCCGGCCGTGCGGGAATCGGTATGGAAGCTGCGGCACGTGTGCAGAAAAAACTTGCTGCAGGCATTTCGGGTAGCGGAGTAAACGGCCGCTGGCTGACGTTCTTGCGCGAAGGAGGGGACTTGGCGCTCAAAGTTGCAGGTGCCGGACTTATGATTCAAGGCAGCGGGCTCGTTGCGCTTGGAGGGCTTGGACTTTATGCAGCACGCGGTATTACAGAAGCAGCAGGTTTTGATTTTGGAAAAATTGTTTCTAAAGGATTCAAAGGTGTTAAAAATAACGCAAAGTTGAGCGGTAAAAAGTTGCTAAGTCGTATGACCCAAAAGTGGCAGGACGATATGGATCCCGAGTTGCGAAGTTGGCTGCAGCGTGCTCCGGAAATGTCGAGCGAAGAGCTGACGCGCGCATCCCTCTCTTTTAAAAATAGATTGAAAATTCTTGGCCGTGGCATGTTGCCATTTGGAAATCTTATTAAGGCAAATGCCGAACAGAATGTTGGCGGCCAAATCGATACGCAAACACACGAAGCAGAGCAGCGCTTACATGAGATTTGCGGATCGGCATTGAAGAAATATAAATCAAGCGATCCACTTTCTAGATCTACAGGCCAAAAGAAGCGGCCCCAAACACGAAAATAACAAAATCATATGGACGACTTTACACAATTTCTCACCGACCCCCTCAACGCACAGCTCGTTGCACTCCTCGAAGGCGCACCGCTTGCACAAGAGGAGCGCGAAAGCTGGCTCGAAATGCTGCCAATGCTAAACGACAGCGAAAAGAAGCGCCTAATCACAAATCTCCAAGAGGAGATTATCGACTTTGAAGCGCAAGAAGAAGCGGCGCTTTCTAAGTTGCTGGCTGCGCATGAGGCGTAGGATGTTTTAAGATGAGTAGAGAAGAGCGAGCGCTTCTATTTTAGATGTAATTGTATTTTTTGCGATATTAGATCCAGCTCATCTCTTGATGGTTTGTTTGTATATCCCTCCGGAAAGGTGAAACCAAAGCCATCATTCTTGAATCTCGGAATAACATGAAGGTGAGCGTGGAAAACTTCTTGACCAGCAGCTTCACCATCAGCGAGAAATAAATTTATGCCTTCTAGCTTTATATCTGATTTTCGCATTGCTTGATTTATCTTTTTTGATAGCGCAATCATGCTGCCCAGAATTTTGTCATCCAATTCAGTCATCAGTTCTTTATGTTGCTTTGGAATAACAAGAACATGGCCTTTATTTACAGGCTGAATATCCAAAAAAGCCAAAAGTTCTTTATCCTCATATATTTTACTACTCGGTAAGTCGCCTGTAATAATTTTGCAAAAAGTACAGTTTTTCATACGTTATGCCTACAGAATATTTTGCCCAACCTCAGTATATACGAAATTTGGTTCAGATATACACCCAAATAGGGGTTTTACACGAACAAAAAAACTTCTTGCGAAAAAAGAGGATTGGTATCTTTGCAGCGTTTACAACGCACCCACAAATTCCGTTCATCTTTTTGTGGGATTTTTGTAATCGGTCTGTAATTTTGATTTGATATACAGATTAAGCAGCAGTGGCTGGGGCTGGGTGTTGGTACCTACCGTGGCTCGTCATCCACGGAATAGGGGTTCGACTCCCCTCGGCTCCACCTCTGCCTGTATATGTATAAATGAAAAGACCCCCAAGTTGGGGGCCTTTTGCTGAGTGTGTCTACCGCGGCTCGTCACTAACAATATACCATTTTACCCTTTTCTCATCAACAAAAAGCTATTCCACATAGTGGCATCCAAGAGAGTTCTTTCTTTTTTGGGCGGCGGTGAGGATGGTGTGGGCGGCGATGAGCATGTTTTTGATTTCGCTGCCTAGGATGTTGTTGGTCGGCAATGGTGTGATTTTTTGCTCTAGTGTTTTTATGCTTTGCTGTGCGTGTTTGAGCGTCATTGCCGTACGTACAATGCCAACGTCGTGCCACATTGTTGTGCGGAGTTCGCGCCGGATTTGCAGCAGTTTTTTGCGTTGCTCGGGCGGTATTTTTTCTGTTTTTTCTATTGAAAATTGCTCGCTCTTCTTTGTGGGTTTGCAGCTATTTTTTGTAACTGTTTCGGAGAATACCAGCGCCTCGAGAAGCGAGTTACTGGCCAGTCGGTTGGCTCCGTGCACTCCGGTATATGCCACCTCGCCAATCGCAAGCAAGTTTGTAATGTTGGTGCGGCCCTGAAGATCAGCCACTACACCGCCGCAGCTATAGTGTGCGGCTGGAGATACAGGAATGAGATTGCTGGCCATGTCGATGCCGTATGATTTTAATTTTGTATAAATAGTGGGGAATCGTTTTTGCAGGTACGTGCGTTTTTTATGTCGGATATCAATAAAAACCGGACCCTTCTTTTGTTCTTCAAAAATGGCACGCGTTACAATATCGCGTGGGGCAAGTTCGCCGTCGGTATGGTAGTTTTTCATAAAGCGCTTGCCGCTCGCATGCACAAGATAGCCGCCCTCACCGCGCACCGATTCGGAAATTAAAAAGCACGGCTTGCCCGGCAGGTGCAGTGCAGTCGGATGGAACTGAATAAATTCGAGATCTTTGCATGTTGCGCCCGCGCGAATGGCCATTGCCAGTCCGTCGCTCGTGGCAATTGGTGGATTTGTTGTGTGTAAATAGAGTTGTCCCGGGCCACCTGCGGCGAGAACCACTAAGCCGCTCATTATATTTTTGTACTTATTTTTATGAATAATTTGCACGCCAAAGCAGTGACCTTTTTCTACTAACAAATCGGCCGCAAATGCATGCTCTAAAATGGTGATATTTTTTTGTTGCCGCACATGGCGCGTGAGTGTCTGACTGATGGCAGCGCCGGTATAGTCGTCGACAAAGGCAATTCTGCGCACGCTGTGTGCCGCCTCTTGGGTGAGTGCAATGGTGTTGTGTTCCTTTGTAAACGGCACGCCTAAATCGATCAGCCGCTGAATTGCAGCGGTACTATGCTGCACCATAAATTGGACGGCACTCTTTTTATTGTGGTTGCAGCCGGCAACAAGCGTATCGCGCACGTGCTGTTCTACTGAATCTTCTTCTGCAATTACTCCGGCAATGCCTCCTTGTGCTTTGCGCGTATTCGACTGTTGTAGCGTACGTTTTGTAATGAGCAGAACTTTTTTATTCTGCTCCGCAAAACGCAGCGCGGCATTCATTCCGGCAATACCTGATCCAATAATAATGACGTCATACTGTTTCATGGATGCCAAAGTATGCACAGTGTGCCGATAGTTTCGCAACTTTTTTTGTGAGATCTTTTTCCTTATTTGTGGTGTGTTCAACACCACTGATGATGACATCTGCATTTTTAGCATAGATAGGATGCCGCTTTGCATACAGAGCTTTTGCTTCTTCCAACACCGATTCCTTCGTAACACTTGGGCGATGCTTGTTTTTCGCGAGAGCTTTTTGAATCGAACTAACCGAACAATTTAGGTATATGATTTTTCCATGCTGCTTCAATTGTTTTACATTTTTTTGAAAGAGAACCGTACCGCCACCCACTGCAATTATGATATTTTTTTTGCGGGAGATTTTTGTTACGGCTTGCGCTTCTAATGTGCGGAAGTAGTTCCATCCTTTTGCTGCAACAATTTCGGCGATTGTTTTGCCTGCGCGCTTTTCGATGACGGTGTCCAGATCTATATATTCCCGCTTCATTTTTTTTGCCAGCGCTTTTGCAAGCGTACTTTTTCCGCATCCACGCATGCCACTGAGAATAATATTCTGCTCATTCAACTGTTTTTTTACCTTTTTCAGTTCAATAAAGAAGGTTGGAAATGTTTTTTTAACACACTGAGGATTTTCGATTGTGATGTCGGGTATGAGCACACTCGCCATGCCAAAGCACATTGCCATGCGGTGATCGTCGTAGGTGCGAATTGGTGCTCCGTGCAGTTTTTCGGGATTGCCGTAGACGATGATGCCCTCTTTTTTTTCGGTAACGCGGCAGCCGATGCGTTTGAGTTCAGTTGCTAAAGCACTCAAGCGGTCACACTCTTTTACCCGCAAATTGCCCAGCCCGGTGAACTCACTTTTGCCTTTTGTAAACGCTGCCAGTACAACCAAGGTCATTGCGGCATCGGGAAAGGATTCGCAGTCGATGTGGCGCGACATTTTTTTTGCTTGCAGGGCGGTGGCCGCCTTTACAAAGCGAACATCGGCTTGGAGTGAATTCTTGAGATCTAAATTTGGTATGTGCATTTTATTCTGGGTGAGCATTCCAATTCCATAAAAATAACTTGCCGATGAGGCATCCGGTTCAATGGTGTATGAGCGGGCTTTGTACTTTTGGCCGGCACTGATGCGAAAACTTTTATATCCATCGCGCGCAACTTTTACTCCATATGTTTCCATCATCGAGATGGTCATATCGACGTATGGCTTCGAAACAAGGCCGCCGCGAATGTGAATCGTCACATTCTTTTTAGCGAGCGGTGCCGCCATGAGCAGGCCCGAAAGGTACTGGCTGCTGATGGTTCCTTGCAAAGTACACGTTCCGCCAAGGAGCGGTCCGCGAATGCGAAGTGGGGGATAGCCCTTGTGTTTAAGGTATTCAACTTCTGCGCCGAGCTGCCGGAGCGCGTCAACTAAATCTTTGATTGGACGCTCACGCATGCGTGCATTGCCGTTAAGAGTAGTTGTCTGCTCGAGCGTTGCAACATAGGCCGCTAAAAATCGCATCGCTGTTCCGGCGTTGCCGCAGTACAAGCTCTTTTTGCCTTTTTTAAGAGCCTTGAGCGCCTGCTGCATATACTTTGTATCATCACTTTGCAAAAGATTTTTTGGTGCGATTTTGCGTGGTCCGGCAAGTGAAGCCAACAAAAGTGCGCGATTCGAGATGCTCTTTGAGCCTGGAATGTTAACGGTAATCATAGTGTTTCGAGTGTAGCCTGGCCGATGCCGTTTGGAAGCGCGAGAATTAATTTTCCACTGACCACTTTTTTATCGCGCATCATGGTGCGCCGTATGTCGCGCTGCTTGTAATTGGCAGGAATTTCGGTAGGCAGTTTGAGTTTTTTGAGTACAGCCTGGATACGCTCTGCCTCTTCCTCTTTCAGCAATCCTCGCTCCACCGCAATTTTATTCTCTTCGACCATACCAATACTCACGGCCTCACCATGCAGCATAGTGTAGTTGCTGAGCTTTTCTAATGCGTGGCCAATGCTGTGGCCGTAGTTTAAAAACATACGCGATGTAGTATCGTTTTTTGTGGCAATAGATTCGCGAACATCCTCATCGCTGATGCTCAACTTTATTGCAACACTGCGCTTAAGTATTTTTGTAACTAAATCTGCATCGCGCGCGAGAATTTTTTTATAGTCTCGCTCAAATAAGCGCAGTAGTTTTTCGTCTGCAATTACTGCATGCTTCACAATTTCAGCCAGTCCTTCAATAAAAACACGCTGCGGTAAGCTCTTTAAAACTTCCGGATCCATGAGCACAACATCGGGCTGCGTGAAGGTTCCTACAAGATTTTTTCCTTCCTTCAAATTCACACCATTTTTTCCGCCAATGCTTCCGTCTGCCATTGCCAAGACACTTGTCGGCACACTTATATACGGCACGCCCCGCATATAAATGGAGGCAACAAAGCCGGCAAGATCATCAACAACACCTCCGCCTATGCCAATAATCACTGCATCGCGCCTCAAACTTTTGCGCACAAGAGTGCCACATATTTTTTCTACCACATGAAGTGCCTTCATTTTTTCTCCGCTTGGAAGTGTAATGAGATGTGTTTGCATCCCCGCTTGCTCCAAACTTGTTACCATCCGCCGCGCAATTCCCGCCACATTTTTGTCGGTAATAATCGCACACGCGGCACCTAATCGCTTCGCATGTTTTGGAAGCGTCTTGAGAGCACCGCGTTGAATAACGATCTGTGTCATAACGTTGCTAAGTTACGTCCAATTGCCTTTGCAATAGGCCCAAGCTCTTCGATCATCTCGCTCAAATCTTCCATCGAGAGCGCTTGGTCTGAGTCGCACTGCGACTCAATTGGATTTGGATGAGCTTCGACCATAATGCCGTC
>PCVQ01000025.1:5248-30897 GCA_002796025.1 Candidatus Peregrinibacteria bacterium CG11_big_fil_rev_8_21_14_0_20_46_8 | reverse complement strand
CGGATCTTCTCGCTGCGGTCACCAGTTCCAATTTGCGCCCGGCGGTCATCTCCCCGCGCCTTCATCTGCTCCTCTTTTTGATGCGCATACAGCTTTGCACGCAAAATACCCATAGCTTTGGTCTTATTTTTTAGCTGCGAGCGCTCATCTTGGCAGGCTACCACAATGCCGCTCGGCTCGTGCGTAAGGCGCACCGCAGAGTCGGTCTTGTTTACATGCTGTCCGCCGGCGCCGCCCGCACGGTAGGTATCGACCCGCACATCTTCAGTACGGATCTCGACATCAACATCTTCAACTTCGGGCAAAACTGCAACAGTTACTGTCGATGTATGTACACGTCCCTTAGCCTCAGTTACCGGAATGCGCTGCACACGGTGCACGCCCGATTCAAATTTCAATTTACCAAAGGCGCCCTTACCGCGAACCGCAAAGACCATCTCTTTTATGCCGCCGGAATCCTGCTCGCTCTTGCTCATCAATTCGGTCTTCCAATTATTTTCCTCGGCATACCGCATATACATACGCGAAAGTTCTCCTGCAAAAAGTGCTGCCTCTTCACCTCCTGCCGCCGCACGAATTTCGACAATACAGTCCTTAATATCATCCTCATCTTTCGGCAAAAGCTCTATTTTCAACGCCTCTTCAATGCGCTCCTTTGCTGCCTCTCCTTGCTCCAGCTCTTCTTGTGCAAGCTCGCGCATATCTGCATCACCTGCATCTAAAAGCTCCTGTGCATCATGAATTTGTTGTTCGGCTGCTTTCAAATCACGATACAGCTTTACCGCATCTTCAATCTGCGCCGCACGCTTGCCGCACTTCTTATACTCATCCTGATTATTAATCACAAGAGGATCACTCATTTTCTGCATAAGCTCTTGATACTCTTTTTCCAGTTTTTCTAATTTTTCATTCATAGTGTGATTATAAAGACGCGGTCTAAACCCGCAAGATCTTGCTTAAAATTAATTACAGCATGCGGCAAATATCTCCGTACAATTTTTTCTACTTTTTCTTTCTGCAAAAAGCCCATTTCACCAATGCACCACTGTGGCATGTGCCTAAGCTGCGCAATGTGCAGAAAAAGTTTCTCGATCAATTCCGTACCTTCATCACCTCCAAAGAGCGCGACATTCGGCTCGTATTCCATGACATCCTTGCCGACAAGGTGGTGTTCGAGTCTGCCGATGTACGGCAAATTAGCAACAACGCCATCAAAGGGGTGCTCCCGAAATTGCTCAAGCAAATCACTCTGTACAAGCTCTACATTCTCCACCACACCGTGCAGATGAACATTTTTTCTTGCAACCAGGAGCGCGTCGTCAGAGATATCACTCGCAATAATGCGCACGTGAGGAAGATGTTTTGCCAGAGCAACCGCAATACAACCAGAGCCGGTACCTACATCACATAACTTCGGCGCACTCATGCCTGCAGCAAGTTCACGCGCGATATCTACCAGCAGCTCTGTCTCTGGCCGGGGAATAAGCACCCGGCGATCGACGTGCAGCGGCAAACCATAAAATTCTTTAAAACCCAGCAAGTACGCCAGCGGTTCGCCTCGCGATCTGCGCTGACAATCCAGCAGAAAATCATCGCGCTGCATTACAGTAACCGGCCGCTCGGGATGCGCAATAATATCCTCCCGGCGAATATCTAAAAGGCGCGCAAGCAGCAACTCGCTATCCAGCGGAGCAACACCAAAATCCTGCTGCGCCTCATGTAAAATCTCACTCAGTGTGTACATATGAAAAAAGACCCAAAGAGTTTGGGCCTTGCTTGCTTAGCTACATATATTTTTGCTTCTCGCGCTGTGCGCGGTAAAATTCGCGCTTAACGGCAGCCATACGAATCCCCCGCTTTTTCAGAGGCTTCTTAAAGTACTGCTTATCTTTTGCAATAGTCAGAATCCGGCTTGCCTGCACCTTCTTAAGAAAGCGGCCAACAAGCTTTTCATTCGACTCTTTTGAATTTTTAACCAAGTGAATCATGCCGACATAAGATAGTTATAAAGCACGGTACTGTCAAGGCTAACGCTATACATCCAAATTCTTTACTTTTTTAGCATGGGTCTGAATGAACTTTTTGCGCGGCGCAACTTCAGAGCCCATTAAGGTATCAAAAATCATATCTGCATTTTCGGCATCTTCAATAGTTACACGGAGCATCGAGCGCTGCTCAGGATCCATAGTGGTTTCCCAAAGCTGCTCCGGATTCATCTCACCAAGACCTTTGTAACGCTGGATATTTACCTTCATATTCGGATCAAACTCCTTTAATTCGCGCTCTTTCTGTTCCTCGGTATAGGCATAGACCATCTTTTTTCCCTGGCTTAATTTATAGAGCGGAGGCTGTGCAATATAGATATGTCCGGTTTCGATGAGCTCGCGGAAATAGCGGTAAAAGAGCGTCAATAAGAGTGTACGAATGTGGGCACCATCGACGTCGGCATCGGTCATAATGATGATGCGGTCATAACGGAGTTTACTGAGATCGAACATCTCACTAATACCGGTACCCATTGCAATAACTAATGCCTTAATTTCGTTATTCGCAATGATTTTATCGAGACGTGACTGTTCAACATTCAAAATTTTACCGCGCAATGGAAGTACCGCTTGATTTTCTCGATTGCGCCCCTGCTTTGCAGAACCGCCAGCCGAATCACCCTCTACAATGTAAAGCTCTGAATTCGAAGGATCCTTCGAAGAGCAGTCGGCGAGCTTACCCGGTAAGGTCATGCCCTCAAGAGCACCTTTACGAATGACCGAGTCGCGTGCCGCACGGGCAGCCAAACGGGCTCGTGCCGCAAGTGCCGATTTGCCGACAATTGCCTGTGCATCTTTTGGATTTTCTTCGAGATAGGTATCGAGAAACTCATTAAAGACGGCCTCTACTGCAGTACGCATCTCGGGATTTCCCAGTTTACTCTTTGTTTGTCCCTCAAATTGAGGATCACCAAGTTTAACAGAAATTACGGCAGTCAAACCTTCGCGCACGTCATCAGAAGTCAAATTTCCCTCTTTTTCTTTTAAAAGATTATTTTTACGCGCGTAATTATTAATAGTACGGGTCAAAGCTGCACGAAAACCGGTCAAGTGCATGCCTCCCTCCGTCGTGTGAATATTATTTGCAAAGGTAAAGATATTTTCTTGATATGCCTGCGTATATTGCAGTGCAATCTCAATCTTTCCTTCATCAACATCTTTCTCCACATATACGACATTCGAAATCGACTCGCGATTCTTATTTAAATGATGAATATACGAGATAATACCGCCTTCAAAATAGAAGCGGTACTTTTGATCGACACGCTCATCTACAACTGAAATCTTCACGCCCTTTGTAAGATATGACTGCTGGCGAAGGCGCTGAAGAATCGTTTGCAGATTAAAGCGGGCCTCTTTACCAAAAATTTGATGATCCGGCTTAAAGCTGATGCGGGTACCGTTTTTATCGGTTTTCCCTGTAACCTTTAATTTATCTTTGGTAACGCCTCGCGCGTACTCTTGTTGGTGGATCTTCCCATCACGATAGACCTCAGCGCGCGTCCACTCAGAAAGTGCGTTCACTACCGAAACACCCACACCATGCAAACCGCCGGATACTTTATATCCGCCGCCACCGAACTTACCGCCCGCATGCAAGATGGTCAGTACGGTTTCGAGTGCCGAGAGACCTGTTTTCTTATGCTTCTCAACAGGGATACCACGGCCGTTATCTTCAACAGAAAGCGATTCGTCTTTATGAATCGTTACAATAATATCGGTACAGTAACCGGCCATCGCCTCATCAATTGCATTGTCGACAACCTCCCACACAAGGTGGTGAAAGCCGGCAATATCGGTGGTACCGATATACATACCGGGACGCTTCCGAACTGCAGAAAGTCCCTCAAGAACTTGAATATTTTCAGCGGTATATGTTGAATTTGATGGAGTAGCCATATGAAGAAGTAGGGTCAAAAAACCTGGCCAAGTGTAGCACCTCGGAATGCGGAAAACAAGAAAAGAAGGACGACTATTGCTGGTCGGGCTCCGGCTGGGGTTCGTCGTCTATAAGGGCTTTCAGTTCAGCTTCACGCTCCTTTTCAAAGATAGCGCGCTGTGCAATCTGCTGGACGCGGGTCGGCAAGTCATCTACTTTAAATGAATCGTTTGCTGCTACCTCTCCGCCAACAGTTTGTACTACCAAATTTTCAACCCGCTTGCTCTTTGTACCAATATCAAAGGCAAAGACAACAGCCTCGGAACCTTGGCCATACGTTGCCAGACGCACGTGCACAATCTCGTTTGCAACATCTTCTAAGCCGATATATTTATCTTCTACGGTAATTGCCAGACGCTCAAGCGCTTCTTTAACTTGGGCGAGTGCAACCTTTTCGAGTACCGACTGCTGCGAAGGTTTCTCAGTCAGCGACTCCTCACTGACCTCTTGCGGCAACTCAAGCTTGCCAAGCTTTACTAAAAAGACAACGCGAACATTTTCCAACTTCACTGCATTCGGAATTTCCTCTCCATTAAAGATGATATTCGTAAAGAGCCGGCGCTCGGTATTGTACAAGGCACTAAATTCGGCGCCTTCAAATTTGGCGTTGGTAATCATGACGGTTGCGGATGTTTCATCATCAGGAAAATTAATATCAACCTCGCGAATTCCGACCTCGCGAAGCGCACTTACGACGAGTGATGCCAGCTCTTCACGCCGAAACGGAGAAATTTCTTCACCGCCAACTGAACTCTCTAAGAGAGAACGAACCTCTTTAGCCTCATTCAAACGATTTCGATAGGTTTCATAGTGGATTGCGAAATTATTCTGCACATTATCGGCGCTATTTGAGCGCAAAAATGTAACCAACGGCAGCAATTTTTTCAATTCGTCATCAAAAAATGAGAGCACTGCTTTGTCGGAAACAACCGGCCGAAGCTCATCAATTTGCGTAAAGAGTAAGAGGATGGACTGCCGCGCCTGCTGAAAAGGCAGCTCATCACGCTCAATCTTTTTTTGTATCTTTGCAATTCTCTTCAGCTTTTCTTGAATAAAAAATTGCCGCTGCTCTTGCGCCTCTTCTTTATGATCAATTACCTGCAAGTACGCACGCTCAAGCAGTGCGAGTATTTTTAAATACTCCTGGCGGATAAAGCGGTCATCCCGTTTAATAAAATCTTCTAATTGGATATATTCAAACAGGATATCTTCAGCAAGTGCAGCATCGGTAACCGATTGCAAACTCGAATCTGAGAGTGTGGCAAAACGGTTTAACAAATTTACTACATTCTGCTGCACATCCAAATCAATCCCTTCGGCATGCGCGTCAAGTACATCTATAAAAGATGCGTGGATTTTTTCGAGTGTAGATTTTTGAAGCAAATCACGAATAACGAGCTGGGCAGTAAAGAGCTGACTACTGGGATTAATATGCGCAATTTGATCAAAGCGAAGATACGCCGCGGCCCGCACGAGTTCTGCATCGGCTTGCGGTACAATGCGCTGGAAAGTTGTATAGCGCTGCTGCGCGATATCGCGTTTGCCTATAAGATCTGCAAAGAGTCCGGCATCGAAATAATCAAAGGCGCTCGCTACATTACGCTCGGCTTTGCGCTGTGGCGCCAATGTAAGTCCAGCAACTGCACTATTCCATGTACGATTTACTTTAAAAGAAAGCGATTCGCTGTCTAAGCCAAGATGCGGTCCGGCCTGACGCAGCCGCTCATCCATCTGGGCTTGATATGCACGATAAAATGCACGGTCGTCAGACTGATTTTTCTCAATCCACTCATCAATATCAGCTGCATAAAAAGGATACTCTTTAAGAAGTTTTGAATAGCGAAGCTGTGAAATGGTCTTTGCTTGGCGGGCAACCTTTGATTCTGAAATTACAATTTGTCGGCGTTCAGGCAAAATGATTTTTCGTCCAGCTATGGTAGCAGTCAGGCTGCGACGCATTGCGACCGCAATAATCACACCTTTTTCATACTGAATATCAAAAACGCCCGGCTCGAGTTCGAGCGTTGTGGTGCCGGCAGTAAGGTGCACGGTGGTCGCACTGTTGCGCGTATTAATCCAGACGCGCCCGCGATCGAGCTCAAACTCCACACGACGGGGAGCTTTGTCATGAACAATGCGAAGCGCCGCCTCCGATTCTGGAGCAAATCTTGCGAGCGCATTATCCCAAATTCCTAACGTTAGCCGTGCAGCAGGACCAGTAGTGAGGAGCAATCTTTCTTGTTCATTTTTGACTACAGCATCATCTCTTCCTTCAAGAATCTGAATCTCTTCATGAAAGTTATCGGCAGCAGCGCGGAGCGGCGGATTCTGCCGAAGTTCTAAAAAGAGCGTTCCGCCGAGCAGCAGAGCACCGCAGAGCAGACCCAATATCGCAATTCCTATATGTTTTTTCGCTTGCATATAATCTGTAAATTATACCTTTAACAGGTTTATTTGTCAATTATGGCGCGTCTCGCAAAAAGCATGTAGTATCACGCCTGCATGAAGCGATTTTTGACTATTTTTCTTGCAGCAACTCTCTTTTTCCAGGCAATTTTACCGGCTTCCGCGCTCTTTAGCGATGTACCGCGCAATCATGATTTTTTTAGTGATGTGCACTATTTGGAGAAACTCGGGATTGCAACAGGAGGCAAATTCCGGCCGGACGATACGATTTCTCAAGCAGAATTTTCCGAATGGCTTTTAAAAAATTCCGGTTTTTGGAATGACCGCTACGAGCCCAAAACCAAGCGCCGGTTTAAAGATGTTCCCCTCGCAAAAAATATCTATGCGCCATATATTTATTACTTAGTAGATTTGGGCATTATTGAAGAACCTGGACCGGGACGCCAAACAGAATTTGATCCGGGACGTTACATTACACGTATCAATGCGCTTAAGTGGCTCTTTGCCCTGGAAGGGGTTCACGTTCCGCTTGTATTTGAAGAATCCGAATATCAAGCGACCGATCTCCGATCACGCTCTCCAAATGCACGCTTCATTCATAAAGCAATCGAGATCGGCATTCTCGATCCGGGTGAGACAAAACCTTATCACAAATTAACACGCGCCGAAGCGGCACGATTTTTGCGAAGACTCGAAGAGTATGTACCAAGCATACGGATCAATGTGCTGCCCTCAATTCAATCGAATGTGGTGAACGAGCCCGAGTTCGATATCTTTACCTCTACATGGGACAAAATATTTTCGAACTATCTCAACCGCGACGAACTAAATAAAGACGAACTTATATACAGTGCGATCCAGGGTTTGGTAAAAGAGCTTGATGACGACAACAGCGATTTTAGCAGGCCGACACAAGAGAGCATTTTAAAAACTCTCGAAGGACAAGTTGAAGGTATTGGGGCTGTGATGCAGTATCTCGACGAACAAGTGGTCGTGGTAACACCGCTCGTAGGTTCGCCCGCGGCACTTGCGGGAATTCGGCCAAATGATGTTGTAATAAAAGTAGATGACTACGATGTGAGCAAGGGCACATTTGAAGAAGCAATTTTAAGAATTCGTGGCACAAAGGGAACAAGCGTAAGACTCACCGTACTGCGCGAAGGCGAAGAGCTCGTCTTTACGATTGTACGCGATAAAATCTTGGTAAGTTCCGTTCAGTTCCGCCGCACCGAAGATAATTACGGTATTTTAGAATTGCGCGACTTTGGTGTAAATGCAGATACTGATTTCATCAATGCAATCCGTGATTTTGAAGCAAATCCGGTACATGGACTCGTAATTGATCTGCGGAACAACCCGGGAGGTTTTCTGGATAAGGCGGTAAATATTGCCGGACACTTCCTTGCGAACGGGGAACCCGTTGTAACGATTAAATATCATAACCGCAATGAAGATTTGCGCGCAGCCGGACGCCATGAGTTACGAGGGCTGCCAGTGGCCATCCTTATAAATAAAGGATCTGCATCGGCATCAGAAATTTTAGCAGGCGCACTCCAAGATTATGGCATTGCAAAAGTTGTCGGTGAGCAAAGCTACGGCAAAGGCACCGTACAAGAAGTTTCGGAGTTTCAAGACGGATCGGTACTCAAATTAACTGTGGCAGAGTGGTTTACGCCAAATGGTAATAAAATTGAGGGAATTGGTATTACACCGGATGTTAAAATTTCACGGACCGACCGCGAAATTGTTGAAGGAATTGATCCCCAACTCGACCGGGCACTGCGTGAACTGCGAGGGCAGTAACCACATTATCTTTTCTGCTGATCAAGCACTTGCTGTGGATTTGTCGTTACGATTTTATCCTCATTAAATGAAGCAATTACTTGAATTGCAACGTGCTGTTGGCCGGCGAAAAAGAGTCCTTGGCCAACTCCCGAATTTAACAATAAGTACTTCTCTCCCTCGGTAAGATTAAAAAGTTTTGCCAGCGGCTCAATTGCAGATGCCGACTGTTTTAACAAAACTTGCATCGAGGAATTCGTAATAATCGGTTTTCCAAAATCGCTCTTCACAAAATCTTCCACATCCTGAGTAATGGTTGTTACACCAAGATAATATTTGCGGGCGCGCTTCACCAATCCAAACAAAAACTTTGCCGAGTCCTCGTGCTGAATAAGCGTCCACGCCTCATCAATGGTCAAAATACGCTTCTTCAACTCACTGCGAACGCGCGTCCAAATGTAGTTCAAAATAATGTACATAGCAATCGGCCGCAGCTCATCTTGCAAATCGCGAATACAAAAAACCATAAGACCGCTGTTCAAATCGACATTGGTCGGCTTGTTAAATATGCCGCCATACGTACCTGTTGTGTATTTTTGCAACCGTTGCACCAGCGATTCCGCACCGTTCATCGAACTCAGCACAGATTCCAAATCCTCCATAGTTGGCGGCTCAATTCCAGAAGGATCAACCATATCCATGGTAATTCCTTTAACAGCGTAAACATCGATAAGCGCTTTATCGATAAGCGCCTCCTCGGATGAATTTAAACCACCCAGCATAATCTTTAATAGTCCCTGGAGGGTAATGACATTGTTGCGCAAAATATCACCGGGCTGTACATCATCACCGTGCAGCGGCTTGGGTAAATCAAAAGGATTAATGCGGCGTTCCGCAGTAAGCGATACATTCAAATAACTTCCGCCGACGGAGTGAGCAAGCGTCTCATACTCATTCTCAGGGTCGATGATAATTACATCGGTACCGACCATGAGACTGCGCAAAATTTCGAGCTTTACGGTATACGATTTACCGGCACCGGATTTTGCAAATACAACGGAGTTCGCGTTTTCGAGCGAGAAGCGGTCAAAGATAATAAGACTGTCGTTGTGACGATTAATGCCATAGAGAATTCCCTTGTTACTGGTAAGCGTAGAAGAGGTAAATGGAAAGGTCGAAGAGAGCGGTGAGGTATTCATGTTGCGCAAAACCTCGAGTTCATCAAGTGCGACTGGCAATGTCGAAGTATAGGCTTGTTCTGTCTGCAATTCACTGCCGCGAGTAAGTACTAGCTTACCGCCCAGCAGACTCTCTACATGCTTCACAATTTTTTTCAGCTCCCTCATGCTGTGGGCATACACAGTGATATAGAGACCTAATTGAAAAAACTTTTCCTGACCCCGCTGCAGCTCGGTTCGAAGCTGCTCGGCATCTTCCAATGCAGTTTCAAGTCCGGGATCTCTCACATTCCCCTTTTCGGTATCGATACGAATTGCCGACTGCATTTGGGCAACTTTACGCCGCAGCACTTTCATAATTGCAGCCGAATCGATTGGATAGATAAACTGAGAAATATCCATCGTCGCATCAAAATTGATAAGCGGACTCAGCCAGTTTGTCTCTAAAAAGCGAGGATAACTAAAGACATAGAGCGTCTTTGCATACATACCGGAAATTGAAATATGGTCGAACTTAATATCCATGGAAGAGGGCGCGATAAAGTCGCGAATACTTGCCAATCCTTCTTGAAAGAGTTTTTCTGCTCTCAAAATTTCTTCGCGCTCTTTGGGATCGATCTTCTCCTGCGTATCAACCTTCGTACCCACCACCTTGCCCGCAGCATCTGAAACAGTATGTTTTTTGGCCGCCTGCTTTTGTTTATTTGCGGCTACGTGTGCCTCCCAACGTGCCTTAAGGGTACCAAAGAGACCGCCTTTTGATGCGGCAGGCGCCGGTTGGGCAGCCTCATCTTTTACCGGCTCTAGTTTTTCGCCGGAGAGGGCGGGATCATTGGGAGGGGCAAGAGCGCTTGGAGCGACCGCGCCAGATGCATCATCAAATTCGGCCGGTGTAGGTTCCGGCTCGGCTGGTTCACTATTCACCTCATCGTGCTCGAGCACTGCCACTGATTTTTTGTTTTCGTCAGCCATAAATTAATCTGTTAAGTATATCAAAAAATGGCCTCTTACGGAAGAGGTATGTGTAAATCTCGAGAGCGCTTCGTGCTTGATTCCGCACAAAAAAAAGGGTAGATTTCGTGATGTTGTAACCTAAAAACTCTCAAATATGCCAAAAAAGAAGCCGACCTCGAAAAAACCTACAAAAGCAAAGACAACCAAAAAACCGACTGCACCAGATCGAAAAACGAAAATTTCAGAAAAGCCGGCTGATCAAGAAGAGATTAAGATAGTACGAAGCGATATTGAAGACGATGATACCGGGGCTCCTCCGCCTCCTCCACCAACCCAGCAAGTTATAGCTTCGGATGATGGCTATTCAGCACGCTCAATCAGCACGGAGATGCAAGAGAGTTATCTCGATTATGCCATGAGCGTTATCGTCTCTCGTGCACTACCCGATGTTCGCGACGGCTTAAAACCAGTGCACCGCCGCATTCTCTATGCAATGCACGAACTCGGCCTCTCAAGCGGAGCAAAATTTAGAAAATCGGCAGCGGTGGTGGGTGACGTGCTTGGTAAATATCACCCGCACGGAGATACCGCAGTATACGATTCGATGGTCCGTATGGCGCAGGATTTTGCACTTCGCTACATGCTCGTAAACGGCCAGGGTAACTTTGGCTCGATCGACGGCGACTCTGCAGCGGCCATGCGTTATACCGAAGCGAAGATGATGAAGATTACCGATGAGATGCTGGCTGACATTGAAAAAGAGACCGTCGATTTTCGAGATAACTACGATGCAACACGCCAAGAACCAACCGTATTACCTGCAAAACTTCCACAGCTGCTGCTCAATGGAACAAGTGGTATTGCGGTAGGTATGGCGACATCAATTCCGCCACACAATCTCAACGAGGTTGTAGATGCGGTTGTGCATTTGGCCGATCATCCCGAGGCAACAATTGAAGATCTCATGGAATTTATTCAAGGGCCCGACTTCCCTACCGGCGGCAGCATTTATGACATCAATGCCATTAAAGCAATGTATATGAATGGCCGCGGCGGTATTGCAATGCGTGCCAAAGCTGAAATCATCGAAAAGAAGGGCGGCCGCTTTGCCATTGTTGTTACCGAAATTCCATACCAAGTAAATAAGGCAACGCTTGTAGCGAAAATTGCAGATCTTGTCCGCGAAAAGCGCATTGTTGGCATCTCGGATCTTCGGGATCAGTCAAACCGCACTGGTATAGAGGTAATGATCGAGCTTAAAAAAGATGCCTACCCAAAGAAAATCCTTAATCAACTCTTCAAGCTCACACAGATGCAATCGTCGTTCAATATGAACATGATTGCTCTTGTCGATGGCATCCAGCCGCGTCTGCTCAATCTCAAACAAGTACTTGAGTACTTTATTGAGCACCGCAAAATTACCATTACCCGCCGCGTGCAGTATGACCTAAAAATTGCAAAGGCTCGTGCGCACATTTTGGAAGGATTAAAAAAAGCGCTCGATCACATCGACGAAGTTATTAAAACTATCAAACAGTCCAAAACAAAAGAAGAGGCACATGCTTCCTTAATGAAGAAGTTCAAATTGAGCGACAAGCAAGCTTCTGCAATTCTCGAAATGCGCTTGCAAACGCTTGCCGGTTTGGAGCGCAAAAAAATTGAGGATGAATTGGTCGAGAAGCTAAAATTAATCGATCATCTGGAAGGTATTTTGCAAGATCCGAAGAAGGTTCTAAAAATCATGAAAGATGAACTGTCGGAGATTAAAAATAAGTATGGTGACGAACGGCGCACAAAGATCTATAAAAATGCAATTGGTCAGATCTCTCAAAAAGATACGATTCCAAATGAGCCGATGGTTGTGGCACTCACCCGCGAAAACTATATTAAGCGTATGCCGCCTACAACGTTCCGCACACAACACCGCGGCGGTAAGGGAATTATTGGCATTACCACAAAAGAAGATGATGAGATAAATATCATCGTACATGCGAAAAATCACGAAGAGCTGCTCTTTTTTACGAATAAAGGCCGCGTCTTTAAATTGCCGGTGTACGAAGTGCCCCAAGCTGCACGTACGTCTAAAGGACAAGCAATCGTTAACCTGCTTCAACTTCAAGAAAAGGAGTTCGTAACATCTATTCTCAATATCAGCGAAAAATTCACGGGAGAGTATCTCTTTATGGGAACAAAGATGGGAACGGTAAAAAAGACGCCGGTAAAAGATTTTGAAAATGTTCGGCGCACCGGCCTCATTGCTATTAAACTTCGTCCCAACGATGCTCTTTACTGGGTGCGCGAAGTGAATAAGGGAGATCACATCTTCATTGCAACGTCTAATGGCCAGAGCATTCGTTTTGACCAAGAAGAGGTCCGCTCTATGGGCAGACCGAGCGTTGGTGTTCGCGGTATTGCCTTAAAAGGCAAAGATTACTGTGTCGATATGGACGTGATACAAAATCCCGAACTTGCCGAGGTGCTCATTGTTATGGAAAACGGACTCGGAAAATCGACCAAAATTACGAGCTATAGACTACAAGGACGCGGCGGCTCCGGGGTAAAGGCTGCAAAAATTACGCCGAAGACAGGGCTTGTTGTTGGCGCAAAGGTATTTACTACAAGAGACAATGCCGATCTTATTATGATCTCTAAACTCGGCCAGACAATTCGCTTAAGTCTGCGCGACATTCCTTCTCTTGGGCGCAGCACGCAAGGAGTCTACCTCATGCGCTTTACCAAGCAAGATAAGATTGCATCGGTTTCGCTCTTGTATCAAGAAGAGGCGCCGCCAGCAGAGCCGGAAAGCAAAGGCCCGAGTAAAAGCCTCAAAGGTGCGCAAAGCACAAAAGCTGGTGATAAACAGAAGGCATTGCTATAATACGATGCATGAAAAAGAGCTTCGTGCCCTTTTCCGCTACGGTTGCAGCAATGCTTATGTTAATGCCATTATCGGCCTTTGCAGCAGATGGCGATTTAATTTTGCTCCCGGAAAATATTACCTTTAGCTCACAAGAGCTGCTCGAAGGAAAAACTGTCCGCGTCTATGCCACGGTAACGAGTACAAGCACCACCGATCAACGGGGCGTGGTGCGCTTTGAAGCGGGAGGAAAGCAGATTCAAGGCGATCAGCCAATTTCGGTACTCTCTAAAAAAGAAGATGCAGTTTTTGTAGATTGGACACCGAGTGCTGGCCAGTTCAATTTAAAGATCAGCATTCATCCTTTCGATTCCGAAAGTGATAATCCGGCTAACAACAGTGTGACGTTTGCAAAAACGGTACTTGCCGATACCGACCGCGACGGTATTCCCAACTCGCGCGATCCCGATGATGACAATGACGGCGTACTCGACGAAGAAGATGCGTTTCCGCTTAATACTAAAGAGAGCATAGATTCGGACGGTGACGGTATCGGCGACAATGAAGATCCAGACGATGACAATGACGGTGTTGCAGATACAGAAGATGCGTTCCCACTCGATGCAACTGAAATACATGATACCGACAATAACGGCATCGGCGACAATGAAGATCCAGACGATGATGGCGATGGAGTGGAAGACATATTGGAAGTTGCGGCAGGAACTGATCCCAAAAATCCCGATACTGACGGCGATGGTGTAAATGACAGTGAAGATCACTGGCCGACAGATGCAGGCCAGTCGAGCGACTACGACGGCGATGGAATTAGTGATGAACTAGATCCCGATGCAGATAACGACGGCATTTTTAAAGACGAAGATGTTGATGACCGGAATCGCGGACCAGAAGTAATTATTACGACACTCAATACACTTCTGGATAAATTTGCTCTTACTGATCGTGAGATTAAACTGCATGCCGAAGAGTCGAGGGACCCTGACGGAAATATCGAACAATTTACATGGAAAACATCAGATGGCTCACTCGGACAAGCCTCGCTAGCAACGCTCGGTACTGTTTTCGATACACCGGGAAAAAAAATTATTACCTTGGCAGCAACAGATGACAAAGGAGAATCGCGCGAACAAGAGATCACCCTCTATCTGATTTCTCCGCTCTATCTATGGCTTATTGCCCTTATATTTGCCGGAATTTTAGCACTTGCATTGTATCTCCATTTCTCTTATAGTAAGCGCCGCGTATGAAAACTGATATTCATCCTACATATCATTCCCAGGTAAAGATTGCCTGTTCCTGCGGAAACGTGATCGTTGCCGGATCGACTCAAGAGAAAATGGCTACTGAAATGTGCAGCAAGTGCCATCCATTTTATACTGGCCAACAGAAGCTGGTAGATACTGCCGGACGTGTAGATAAATTTAAGGAACGCGCTGCGAAATTCGAGGAGAAAAAGGATGAGTTAAAAAAGCGCGAAGAGGAGAAATTAGAGAAGCGCAAAGCAAAAGAGTACAAAGAAAAAGAAGTTCCGGCTGAAGTACTTCGCAAGGCATTGGAAGAGACCAAGCAAAAAGAAGTCGCTCTAAAAGAGGCTGAACGGCTTGCAAAGAAGACTACAAAGAAAACGACAAAGAAATCCGAGCCTAAGAACAAGTAGTTCGCATGAATACCATTGGCACTCTATTTCGCGTTACCACCTTCGGTGAATCACATGGTGGTGCTTTAGGCTGCGTCATCGACGGATGTCCCTCTAAAATTAAAATCGATGAATCGATAATTCAGCGCGAGCTCGACCGCCGCAAGCCCGGACAATCTAAAATTACGACACCCCGCAAAGAAGCTGACCAAGTTCGCATTCTGTCGGGTGTATTTGAGGGAAAAACGCTCGGCTCTCCTATTGCCATGCTCGTCGAAAATACGAATCAGCGCAGCAAAGATTATTCAAAACTAAAAAATGTTTTTAGGCCCGGGCATGCCGATTACACGTGGGAGGAAAAGTTCGGATTCCGTGATTATAGAGGGGGCGGAAGATCGTCGGGACGAGAAACTGTCGGACGAGTTATGGCCGGAGCTGTTGCAAAACAGCTTCTGGCAAGACAAAAAATTCAAATCTTTGCCTACGCCGTACAAGTCGGGCCGGTGCGCGGCGAAAAAGTTGACTTACGTGCAATCGAAAAAAATCTCGTCCGTGCGGCTGATCCCCAAAAAGCCAAAGAGATGGAAGCGGCTGTTCTGGAAGCACAAAAAATGGGTGATTCACTCGGTGGTATTGTAGAAATTCTTATAAAGAATGTACCAGTTGGCTTGGGCGAGCCAGTCTTTGGAAAAATAAACTCTGATCTTGCACAGGCACTTATGAGTATTCCGACAACAAAGGCATTTGAAATTGGAAGTGGCTTTGCTGCAGCGCAGAAATATGGTTCTGAGCAAAACGACCCTTTTACTGTGAATAAGGGCGAAATCCGTATGACTAAAAATGATGCCGGAGGGATTTCTGGCGGCATTACGAATGGCGAGGATATCGTAATGCGTGTACACGTTAAACCTCCTTCAAGTATTCTTAAAAAGCAGCAAACAGTTACAAAAACTAAGAAAGAAACCGATATTCAAGTTACCGGCAGACATGATCCCTGCATCATCCCGCGCTTTATTCCCGTTGCCGAGAGTATGGCCGCCATTGTTGTGGCAGACCACATTTTAAGGTATCGCGCAATACGAGCCTTTTAGTGTTAGGGTAAAAAAGACAATATTGCCGCCATCTTGTAAAAGGTAATCTTTTGCAGATAAGATTTTTTTTCAGTACCATTTGAAACTGTGTGATGGGTAAGCCCCTTGTGCTCATAATTCTTAACTATTTCCCCATATGAATAGTGTATTGCTCAAGAAGTTCGGTATTGCTCTTACTGTTATTGGAGCACTTACCGCTTGCCAGCCTGTTTTTGAAGATGCAAAAAACACAAATGCTGCTGTGGAAGAAGATAGCGGCGATACGATTACATTCGGTGTGCTCGCACCGCTTTCGGGCGAGGCAGCTGCATATGGTATTCCCTACCAGCATGTGCTCGAAGTTGCACGGGGAGAGATTAATACAGCAGGCGGCATTGACGGTAAAGAGGTAAAGTTAGTATATGAAGATGGTGCCTGTGAAGCAGAGCGAGCAAACAGTGCCGTGAATAATCTTCTGAATATTCACAAGGTAAAAGTTGTATTTGGAGGTGTATGCAGCTCAGAGACGCTTGCAGCAGCTCCGGTTACTGAACGCAATCAAGTAGTCCTCTTCTCCAGTCTTGCCAGCAGCCCAGATATTACAGCAGCTGGTGACTTCGTATTCCGCAACTATCCGTCAGACAAAGCACAAGGAGAAGCATTGGCCGACAATGCAAACGAACTTGAACTTAAAAAAGTTGGCATTATCACTGAAGAACAGCCATATACCGAAGGCATTGCCGATTCATTTAGTGCTGTCTTTAGCGGTGAAACCTTCAATGAGAAATTTTCGAAAGATGCTGCTGATTTTAAGACGCAAATCGATAAATTAAAGGCGCTCAATGTCGACCGCTTCTTTGTAAATGCACAGACACCGGCAAAAGCTGCAATTATTGTAAAACAGCTTAAGGAGCTTGGTGTACAAGGCCCGCTCTATTTAAATGATGTTGCAATCGGTTCGACAGAAGAAGTTGTTGCTCCATTTGCAGAATATCTCGAAGGCTCCATTGGTGCACAAGTGCCGTACAACGACAAGCATGCAAAATTTACCGGGTTTAGTGCAGCATACAAAGCACGAACTGGTGAAGATGTCCCCTATCTTGGCTATATGTCTCCTGCCTACGACTCACTTTTCATTATGAAAGAGGCAATTGAATCTGTAGGGCACGATCCTGTAAAAATTAAAGACTATCTTTACACTGTGCAAGGACGTGACGGCGTTGCCGGAACGTTGAGCTTTGATGAGAATGGTGACCCAGACAAGAGCTATAGGCACGCACTTCAAAAAGTTGAAGGCGGCAAAGCTGTTTGGGTAAACCAATAGAACTTTGTTTTGCTTTTGCTGGCATAAGGCAGGGGTCTCCCCTGCCTGGTGAAAGACTAGCCCCGCCAATGGCCACCGCGAAAGCGGGGGCAGGCGGGGCTTTTTATTTGCTTTATAAGCTTGCTTCGGCTCAAAACCAGCAGAGCCGGATTTTGAGCCTTGCTGCGCGCTCGGCCCGTGGCCTCGCAGAGTTCACAACATCTATCCTAATCTGTTACAATCCTCAAGAAATGCAACTGGAACTCTTCCTCAAATTCGTGCTGAACGGTTTTATCCAGGGTTCGCTCTATGCACTCTTGGCACTGGGACTCTCTCTACTTTACGGGGTACTGCGATTTGCAAATCTCGCGCATGGTGAATATGCGCTAATGGGCTCATTCGCTTTTTATACATTCTATGTGCTGCTTGGCTGGCCGCTGTTACCAAGTTTAGCAGCGGGATTCGGTATACTCTTTATTGTTACGCTTCTCATTGAGCGCCTCACATTTACGCCGGTTCGTGATGCACCACCCCTTATTCCATTGGTTATTTCGATTGCACTTGGAATTTTCTTAAAAAATCTACTCCTTTTAATTTTCGAACCGCGCTCGCGGCTTATCACTGCAAACAGCAGCATATTACAGATCACTGATTTTATCAGCATTACAAGTGCACAAATAAACATAGCCGTAGTAGCAATTCTTCTTATGATTGCGCTAACACTCTTTCTTAAAAGAACAAAACTGGGCAAAGCAATTCGCGCTGTTGCCGATGATCGCGAAGCAGCTGCTATTCTCGGCATTCCTATTAAACGTATTGTAACCATTACCTTTCTCATTTCGGCTTTTTTGGCTGGAACAGCAGGAATTCTTGCAGCATTCGACCAAAACCTGCATCCAAATGCGGGCACCGCATTTACCGTAAAGGCTTTTGCCGCAGTGATACTTGGAGGCATCGGCTCAATTCCGGGTGCCGTAGCCGGCGGATATATACTGGGTTTTGCAGAAAATATTCTCATCTCTATTCCCTTTTGGGGCTGGTACATTCCAAGCAACTATAAGGATGCGCTCGCCTATATAATTCTTATCCTCGTACTCTACATTCGTCCGAATGGCATCTTTGGCAAAAGTGCTGAAGAAATTGCAAGAAAATAGCTATGGAATTTATTGCAAATATTATCGCGATAATGTGCCTCTTTGCACTTCTGTATCAAGGATATAATTTAATACTTGGCTACGGTGGAATGCTGCATGTAGGTCACGTTGCCTTTATGGGCGTAGGTGCATATGTATCGGCACTGCTCACGGTAAAAGCCGGCTTCTCCGTACTCAGCGGAGTAACACTCGGCACACTTGCTACCGGTCTCCTTGCCTTATTGCTGGCAATTCCAACAGTGCGCTTTCGCGAAGACTATTTAGTTGCCGCAACTCTGGGCATGGGAGAAATTATCCGCATCTTTATATTAAATGAACGCAAACTCACCGGCGGTTCATTTGGAATCGTAAATATCCCACGCCCCGCGCCGTTCGGCGTGGAACTTGCATCAAATGTGGATATGATGATTTTTCTGTTGATTATTACAACTGCGGTTATGCTCTGCGTCTGGCGAATTGTACATACACCATTCGGACGTTCCATAGAAAGCATCCGCGAAGACGAGATTGCAGCGAGCGCACTCGGCAAAAATGTTTGGCTAAAAAAAGTACAAATCCTTGTGCTTGGAGCTCTTATAGCCGGTCTTGCAGGGGCTCTCTTTGCCCATCATATTCAGTTCATCGATCCGAGCTCCATTACACTCGACAGGATGATTCTCGTGTTGCTTGCAGTTATGCTCGGCGGCAGCGGAACATTCTGGGGGCCGATTTTTTCAACTATTCTCCTCGTCGGACTCTTTGAAGCTATGCGTTTTCTACCCATACCATCACATGTTCTCGGACCGCTTCGCTGGATCATCTATGCGGCTATTCTCATTATAATTATGATCCACAAGCCAACAGGGCTGCTCGGTAAAAAATTTAGCCGGAAAAAACTATGAAAATTCTCGATATTCAGCACCTCTATAAAGGCTTGGGCGGCATTCAAGCTGTACAAAATTGCAGCTTTTCGGTTACAGAAGGAAGCATTACTGCGCTTATCGGGCCGAACGGTGCGGGCAAAACTACCATGTTCAATCTTATTAATGGCATCTTGCATCACGACTCCGGCCATATTCTGTATAGAGAAAAATCGCTGAACGGTCTGCAAGCATATCAACGGGCACGGCTGGGTATTGGCCGAACTTTTCAAGCCATCCGGCTTTTTCCCGAAATGAGTGCAGTAGAAAATGTGATGCTCGGATTTCCGCACTATCAAGATAATTTTTTCGATATTTTTCATCCGCTCGCCGCGCACGAGCGCCACGTACAAGAAGAAGCA
This sequence comes from Candidatus Peregrinibacteria bacterium CG11_big_fil_rev_8_21_14_0_20_46_8, assembly GCA_002796025.1. GTDB lineage: Bacteria > Patescibacteriota > Gracilibacteria > UBA1369 > UM-FILTER-53-11 > 21-14-0-20-46-8. Next base: position 11,291 of record PCVQ01000025.1, on the reverse strand, counting down.
ATGAATCTGCTGCGAGAAATCCACTTGGACGAAAAAGCGCATCTGCCGGCAGGCTCGCTCTCGTATGGTCAGCAAAAACTCGTCGAAATTATGCGTGCGGTTGCGAGCGGTGCGGACCTCTTACTGCTCGATGAACCCGCAGCCGGCGTAAATCGTACGCTCCTTAATTCTATTATTGCGCTGATTAAAAAACTGCAAGCGCAGGGTAAAACGATTATGATCGTCGAACACGATATGGGATTTGTGATGAATCTCTCTGATCATGTCATTGTCATGGATTATGGAAAGGAAATTGCAGATGGCACACCAAAGGAGGTGCAAAAAAATCCTAAAGTACTCGAAGCCTATTTAGGCGTAAAAAAATAATTGGAAACGCACATGCTCACTATCAAAAATTTATCGGCGGGGTATGGCGGACCAATCATCATTCACGATGTTGCGCTGGAAGTCGGCGAAGGCCAAATTGTAACGATTATCGGCCCGAACGGCGCAGGAAAATCTACGGTACTGCGCTCGATTTTTGGGCTTACTCAAATAGAAAAAGGCAGCTCGATTTTTTTTCACCAAAATAATCTCATTGGATTGCCTACCTCAGAAACCGCCGAGCGCGGGATCTGCTATGTTCCGCAAGGCCGCTCGATTTTTCCAACCATGAGCGTTGAAGAAAATTTAGAGATGGGCGCCTATATTCGAAAAAATAAAGAAGAAATTCGTGAAAATATGGAGTATGTGTATGAAAAATTTCCGCGGCTCTATGAGCGCCGCCATCAAAAAACCAAAACGCTCTCTGGCGGTGAGCAGCAGATGGTTGCCTTTGGGCGGGCGCTTATGCTCAAGCCCGAACTCCTTTTACTCGACGAACCTTCAATCGGGCTGGCGCCAAAAGTCGTAGCAGATATTTTTGAAAAGCTACTCGAAATCCGAAAAGACGGCACCGCCATTCTCATGGTCGAACAGAATGCACATATGGCTCTGGAAATTTCGGATGTGGGGTATGTTTTGGAACTCGGCCGCAATAAGCTGCATGGACCGGGGAAAGAGCTCTTACAAGATGACCGCATTGCGGAGGCCTATCTCGGTAAAATTTCAGGCAAATAAATGTGCATCTTAACCTGTTAAATTTGACTAAATTAACATTTTTAGTTATAATTTAAACTAATACGTTATTGCTACACCTATGCCAGACTCACCGCAAAATCAAGAACCTCAGCCAGCCACCCCAGCACCTCCGGCTACACCTAATGGGCCCCGCCGTCCTGAGGAAGCCGGAAGATTAACTCAATTAGTGGAAAAAGGCACCTACGCAACAGTCGGAGCTATAGCCTCCGCGATAAAGCGGGCAGCTTTGGGTGTGATCTCAGTAGCAGAAGGCGTCGTTACCATCCCTGTCGGAATCGTTGCAGCTCCATTTCAGGCAGTTGCACAAGCAGGTAAAGAGCTGGTGCAGCCTTTGAATTTGGCAAAGCGAGATGGCGCCACCGGAGCGTTAATAACTGCCGGTGAAGCCACCGGCGAAGTTGCAGGAAAACGTATCGTAGGTGGCGCAGTAAAAACCGTACCAAATACGCTCGGTCGAATAGGTGCAGCATTGATTGCACCATTCCAAAGAGCTTGGCGACGCATGCGACATGGCACATGGGCCAGCGGCAAAACTGCTGAACCTACGCGGGGTGGCGATGAAACAACGGGTGCCACTCCATCTGCTGCATAAATTTAGTATCACAAGATACGGCATTTTTCGCATAGATTTCATTTTATTGTACACAGTGGTATTTTTTGCAAGCTATGAAACAACAAAAAAATGCGAATTTAAACATGCTCTTTGTTATCGATCCTTTGGAATCACTTGTTCCCGGGCACGATACGAGCTTGGCCGTCATGGAGGAAGCGGATAGGCGGGACCACAGCGTGTGGTGGTGCACACTCCACGATCTTCGTCTTGCGCGGAAAAAGCCGGAAGCCACGCTGCGGCGTATTCGCTATGCAAAAAAGAAGTGGGAGGAAGTGGAGAAGCGCGATCTGCCGTTGGAAAAAATGAACATCATCTTTATGCGCAAAGATCCGCCATTTAATATCGACTATGTAATGGCGACTTCCATTCTTTCTTATACAAACAAAAAGCGCACAATAATTCTCAACGATCCGGATGCCCTCAGAACATTTAACGAAAAGCTCGGCATCTTTGAATTTACCGAATACATTCCGGACACTATTGTTACCAAATGCAAAGGCACGCTCGCCAGCTTCCTTAAGAAGCACAAAAAAATCGTGCTCAAACCGCTAGAGCTCAATAGCGGCCACGGTATCTTTGTCTTGGAACATGGCGATAAAAATCGCGGCTCTCTTTTAGAGATGATGACAGATGGCGAACAAAAATACATTATGGCTCAAAGGTATCTGCCGGAGATTAAACACGGCGATAAGCGCGTTATTATTCTGGATGGCGAGGTCATTGGTGCAGTAAACCGCATTGCTCCCCCGCACGATCACCGCAGCAACCTTCACACCGGAGCCACGCCACGCAAAATTAAACTCACGGCAGACAATATGGAGATGTGCCAAGATATTGCAAAGCGCCTCAAAACCATGGGCATCTACTTTGCCGGTCTCGATCTTATTGGAAACTACATCACTGAAATTAACGTCACCAGTCCAACCGGAATCGTCGAAATAGAGAAGCTTTATGGTGTACAATTGCAACGTAATGTCGTCGATTTTTTTGAAAAAATATCTGGCAGTGGCGCGCATCGGCTGGCTCGAAGGGCTTGAGTACCGCACCGAATTCTTCATGAGTATTTTAAGCTGGGGCATCCGGCTCCTTATCTCGCTCTTTTTGTGGTTTGCGATTGTGCAAGCCAAGGGCGGGCCCATTGGCACCTACTCCTTCCAGGAAATACTCGTCTATTTTTTCCTGATCCAAATAATTTCGAGTCTCCACTTTACCTTTATCGGCTTTGAAATAAGCAAAGATATTCACCGCGGCGACATTGCCAACTTTCTGCTCAAGCCATTTCACTATATTCTCTTCCGGCTCTCTCACAGTTTAAGTTACCAATTTTTACGGCTGCTCATATCAGTAATCATCTTCGCACCGATCATAATTCTTATAACCGGCAAATTGGCATTTGCACCGTGGAAAATACCGATTTTCTTTATCAGTATGCTCGGTGCCTATCTTATTAATGCCAGCTTCCAAATTATCATCGGACTCTCGTCTTTTTGGGTAGTGAATGCAACACGCTTTCTTTTTACCTACTTTGCAATTCTCACCATGGCGTCCGGCATTATCTTCCCGCTCGATCTCTTCCCGCCTCAGCTCTACACTATTGCCACCTACCTTCCCTTCGCTCATATTTTTTATTTCCCGGTAAAAATGATGCAGTCGGCAACTTTTGAACCTCTCTTTTATCAAGCGCTCGCAATTCAGTGGATCTATGTTGTGGCGTTACTTACTGTAGTTACCGGATTCTACCGTCTGGGTCTCCGCAAAGTTGAATCTGTCGGCAGATAATGCGAGCGCACGGCGCGAGCGCGCAGCAAGCGAAGCGTGTGGCTTTGCCACCGCTGAGCGTAGCAAGCCTATAAAATAACTCTATGCACACCTTCAGCGTCTTCAAAAAACTCTGCGCAATGAATCTCAAGCAACTGCTCGTATATCGGGCGAACTTTTTTATTTCTGTAATACTTATGGGCGCGTGGGTCGGCGCCTATGTAATTCTCATTGAAGTCATCTTTTTTCACATCGACTCTCTCGCCGGCTGGAGCAAAGGTGAAACACTCCTCATTCTCTCTTTCTACTATTTACTGCAAAATCTTAGTGATCTCTTTTTCAAAGATAATATAGAAAGCTTTGACGATACCGTTATTCACGGCGAGCTCGACTTTCTTATTGTAAAGCCCGCGCCAACACGCATGCTCGCATTTTTTTGGAGAATTCGCTGGGATCAAGTCGGCAGCGTTATTATCACGCTCTTTCTCTTTACCTATGCATTTCAAAATCTCGCCCAGCCGCTATCCCCAGGCTATTTTTTGATTGGACTGAGCATGGTGCTCGTATCTTTTATTTTGTATTTTAGCCTCCTGACTATGATAGCCTCCAGCACATTCTGGATCGGCCGGAATAATTCACTCCGCACAATTGTATTCAGTATTACCCAGCTCTCGCGCTACCCGCGCCAAATTTACGGCAAAATTTTCGGCCTGATTTTTTCCTCCTTTATTCCCATGGCATTGCTCGCCACAATCCCGGCCGAAACAGCACTTGCACAACCGATCGGCATTTTAATTGCCTTCTTTATAGGAATCACGATACTCTTCTCTGCACTTAGCCAATGGGTTTGGCTGCGTGGCCTTAAACGATATTCGTCTGCAAACTAAATTACTATGACTGCAATTCAAGTTAAAAATCTCAAAAAACACTTTAAACAAGTAAAGCGCAAACCCGGAATGGGCAGTTATATAAAATCGCTCTTTCACCGCGATTACGATACGGTCAAAGCAGTGCACGATATTTCGTTTGAAATTAAGCAGGGAGAATTTGTCGGATTTGTGGGGCCAAACGGAGCGGGAAAAACCACCACCCTCAAAATGCTCTCCGGAATTCTCTTTCCTACTTCGGGAGAAGTTACCGTGGCAGGCCACGTGCCATGGCAGCGCGAGCCGCAATTTCAGCGCAAATTCTCACTCGTCATGGGACAAAAAAATCAGATGTGGTGGGATCTTCCGGTAATTGAAAGCTTTCAATTTAATAAGACTATTTATGAAATTCCGGATGCGACATTTAAAGCGCAAAAAGAGATGCTCTGCGAACTGCTGGATATCGGGCATCTTATAAATAATCCGGTGCGCAAGCTCTCACTTGGCGAACGCATGAAGTGCGAGTTAGCAACGGCCCTGCTGCACAAACCCGAAATTCTCTTTTTGGATGAGCCTACCATCGGACTGGACGTAATCTCGCAAAAGCGCATTCGTGATTTTTTGGCTGAATATAATAAAGAGCAGGGTGCAACGATTATTCTAACTTCCCACTATATGGAAGACATTCGCCGCTTGTGTGACCGTGTGATGATTATCGATCACGGCAAGTTAATTTACGACGGCACGTATGACAAGCTGATTGAAAAGTATGCGGATACCAAGATGATTGAAGTCGGATTTCACGAAGGAGTTTCGGAAGCCGATCTTAAAAAAGTCGCGCATGTTATTAGCTACAATCACGCTTCGGCAAAATTGAGCGTCCAGCGCAAAGACATTACAAAGGCAACAACGGAACTTTTGAAGCTGCCCATCGAAGATATTTCGATCCAAGAAGAGAGCATGGAGGAAATTGTGAGGGAGATATTTAGTAAGTAAACTCGGAAAGCTATGTTTCAGTTCACCCTCCATACCACCGACGGCCGTGCGCGGCGCGGGACGCTAACCACTCGGCATGGGGAGATTCAAACTCCCTGCTTTATGCCGTGCGGCACAAAAGCAACGGTAAAGACTGTAGATCCTGAAGAGCTCAAACAAATGGGTTGCCAAATTTTGCTCGGCAATACGTATCACCTCATGCTGCGGCCGGGCGGCGACCTGATAGAGAAAATGGGCGGGCTTCATAAATGGATGGGCTGGGACCGCCCAATCCTCACAGACTCCGGCGGCTTTCAAGTTTTCTCGCTGCATAAGATCCGCAAAATTGCCGAAGACGGCGTCGAGTTTCAATCGCATATTAATGGAGATAAAATTTTCCTCACTCCCGAGCGAGCTATCGAAATTCAAGAACAGCTCGGCGCAGATATCATCATGGCCTTTGATGAGTGCGCGCCAACCGGCGTAGATATGACATATACCAAAGAGGCAATGGAGCGTACTCACCGCTGGGTAGAGCGCTGCCTCAAGGCAAAAACCCGCACCGACCAAGCGCTCTTCCCCATTGTGCAAGGCGGTTTTTTTCCTGAACTGCGCAAAATCTCTGCAGAGTTCATGGCCGGGCTCGACACTCCTGGCATTGCCATTGGCGGCGTCTCGGTCGGCGAATTGCGCGAAGAGATGCACGAAGTTG
>PCVQ01000025.1:0-5242 GCA_002796025.1 Candidatus Peregrinibacteria bacterium CG11_big_fil_rev_8_21_14_0_20_46_8 | reverse complement strand
TCGTCGAACCGCTGCTGCCCAAAGAAAAACCGCGCTACGTTATGGGAGTTGGCGAACCTATCGATCTCTTTAATTTAGTGGCGCGAGGCATCGATATGTTCGACTGCGTCATTCCGACCCGCCTGGCACGGCACGGCACCTTTTGGGACCAATATGGCCGCCATACCATTACCAATGCCGACTATCGGACGCAAGAAAATCCTCTCCAAAAAAACTGCGTCTGCACAACCTGCCAGCGCTTTTCAGCAAGTTACATACGTCATCTTATTGTAGAAAATGAGATTCTCGGCCACCGCCTGCTCACTATCCACAATCTGCACTTTTTGTTAGAGTTAATGAGGCAAATTAGAAGCGCCATTGAAGAACATCGCTTTGAGGCGCTCCGCAACGAATTTATTACAACCTTCCACAATGGCCAAACCGGTACTAACTGATTTCTGCTTCGAACTGGGCATGATGAAAAAGCTCTCACACATTGGGAGCAAGTTTGCCGGGGTAAAACAACCCGATACGCTTGCAGAGCATTCAAGCCGCAGTGCGCAAATCGGCTATTTGCTCGCCATACTGGAAGACGAAAATCCCGAATACGTTGCGGCGATGTGCACTTTTCACGATATCGGAGAAATTCGCGTTGGCGACCAGCACAACATCTCCAAACGCTACTTCGATCTCAAACCTTACGAAAAAAAGGCGATGGAAGAGCAGACCAGCCCCCTGCCGGAAGCCATGCAAAAACGCATTCGCCAACTCTGGACCGAATTCCACGACCAAGAGACAAAGGCCTCACACGTGGCGCGCGATGCCGATCTTCTCGAAACTATGTTTCAAGCAAAAGAGTACTGGGACATCGGCTTTGTCAGTGCCAAGCGCTGGCTCGACAACGGCAATAAATTTCTCAAAACAAAATCCGCAAAAAAGATTTTTAAAGATTTAAAAAAGCGAAAATTCAGTGACTGGTGGGATCATCTCAATACCGTTTAATACTGCTGCATCTATGATTTCATACCTCAAAGGAAGCGTGCTTAAAAAAGGAGCGAAGAGCATTATTTTGGATGTACAAAATGTTGGGTATCTTGTAAATATGCCCAGCTCCCAACTCGAAAAGATCGAAGAGCAGCAAGAGCTAGAACTCTTTATTCACACAAATGTACGTGAAGATGATATCTCCCTTTATGGCTTTTGCACACAAGAGCAGTGGGAATTTTTCAGGCTTCTTTTAGGTGTATCGGGAATCGGGCCCCGATCGGCACTCGAAATTATTAATGTACCTCTTGCGCATTCAAAACAAGCTATTGCACAACGAGACAGTGCTTTCTTCATCCGGCTTCCCGGAATCGGCCGCAAAACTGCAGAGCGCCTCTGTATAGATCTTGAAGGAAAAATTAAAGAATTAGTACTTACGGGTGAATATCCTGCTGAATCCCATCACGATGATGTCGTAACAGCCTTAATGGCGCTCGGCTACAAACGACACCAAGTTACTGAAGGTCTCAAAAAAATTCCCAATCAAATAAAAGATGAAGAAGAGATCATAAAGCTCTTCTTAAAAGGAATTTAAAACATATAATGCAGCATAAACCAGTTATGTTGTTATTTATAAACGACAGCCATTGATTTGCTTTTTGTAAAAAGCAAACTATAGTCAACACAGTTAGCTGCACAAAGATTTGACTATGGCACAAGAGATGTTAGCATAACTAAGTACACTTTTTTACTCACTGTCCAAAACGAAATATGGTCCAAGATACTACTAACATTACGACGACACTTCCGGAGGTCAAAGAGCTTGTAAATAATCTCCTCATTCTTCTCTCTCCAAAAGAGAAGCATATTATTGAAAACCGCTACAGTCTTAACGGTCGTCCGCACGCGACGCTCGAAAAGATTGGCCAAGAATTTGGCGTAACGCGTGAACGCATACGGCAAATAGAAAAGAATGCATTACGCAAACTTTCGCGTAATGTTGTAAATACAAAACTTCACACCTTCAATCAATATGCAAATACGATTATTCAAAAGTATGCAGGGGTTGTTGCCGAAGACAAATTAGTAAGTGAACTTATGTCGATGGTAAATAATAAAGAGGGCATTGATGCTGCAGCAATTAAACTTTCCGTTGAACTTGATGCCAATATAGAAAAGGTTCCAAACACAATTAACTATGTCCCATATTTCAAACTCAAGACTATCGAGCGAAATGAAATTATGGATCTTTGCGAAAAAACACTCAAACTCCTATCGGGTTATACAGAAGTTATGCCAATTGATGAGCTTATTGAAAATCTCGAAACCAAAGACCACAAAAAGCGCGACAAACAATTTGTGCAATCGTGCCTCGAACTCGACCGCCGCATTAAAGTAACAAAAAAAGGCGTCGGGCTTGCAAGCTGGCGTCATATTAATCCACGAACTCTGCGCGATAAAATACTCTACATCCTTAATGATGTTAAAAAGCCGCTTCATTATGTGGAGATTGCAAACAGAATCTCAAATGCGCACTTTGATAATAAAGTGATTAATGTACAAGCCGTACACAATGAACTCATTCGAGATGAGGGCTTTGTGCTGATTGGCCGGGGTATTTATGCACTGCGCGAGTGGGGATATGAAGATGGCACAGTGGCTGACGTGATTGCAAATATCCTGCAAGAAAAAGGTCCGCTTGAGCGCGATCAGATCATCGCCGAGGTGCTCAAAAAGCGCCAAGTAAAGCGCATTACAATTCTTCTCAACCTCAAGAACAAGCCTATCTTCGAGCGTGTGGGTAGAAATGCGTATGATTTGGCAAAGAGCTAAAGACAGTCGAAAGAACCGCCACAAAATAAGCAATTAAAATAATATTGCGCCTTTGGCGCACTTGCTTTATAAATAAGCGGACAGGTTCGCTTCGCTTCCTGTCCGCTGAGGGCGCTTAGCTCAGTTGGTTAGAGCGTCTCGTTTACACCGAGAAGGCCGGGGGTTCGAATCCCTCAGCGCCCACCATATAAAAAACAATCATGGCACTCGCATACTCAGAATCAATTCCATTTGGAGAAAAAGCTCCTGATTTTAATTTATCGGGCATAGACGGCCGCGCATACTCACTAGCATCGTTTAAAGATGCAAAAGTGCTTGTAGTGATATTTATGTGCAATCACTGCCCCTATGTGCAGGCGGCATGGGACCGGCTTGTGGCATTGCAAAGCAAATATGAAGACAAAGGTGTTCAATTTGTGGGAATAAATTCAAATGACAGTGAGAGCTACCCAGAAGACAGCTTTGCAAAGATGAAAGAATACGCTGCAGAAAAAAATCACAACTTTCCCTATTTAGAAGACTCGACGCAAGAGGTGGCAAAAGCCTATAAAGCAACGTGCACACCGGATATTTTTGCATATGATGAGGGGCGCGGACTGGCGTATCACGGCCGCATCAATGACAACTGGCAGGAGCCGGAGAATGTTACCCGTCACGAACTGGATGAAGCACTGGCTGCAATGGTAGAAGGGCGCGAGGTAAGCAAAAAGCAGAATCCAAGTATGGGCTGCTCAATCAAGTGGAAAAAATAAGCCCAGGTGGCGGAATTGGTAGACGCGCTGCGTTCAGGTCGCAGTGGACGCAAGTCCGTGGAGGTTCGAGTCCTCTCTTGGGCACCATAATCTATGTTGTTTTTTGCGTACTTCCACGTCCTCCATAATATAAACAGTAACCAAATCATATTATGGAATACAAAACAGATCCTTGGGTAATTGTTCTCACAATTATTATCACTGCTCTTATTGTCGCCGGAGCATTCTATATTTGGCAGCAGGACGATAGGAATTTGACTCCAGATCCAATTGAGAATAATGAGGAGAATACTATTGATGATGTAATACCTGACGATATTGATATTCAAAATGAATAATATATGACTGAGATTACAGCCGAACAAGTGAACGTGATGATTGAAGCGATGCCGATAGCAGGAGACACCGATTACGATGCAGCTGCGGAAAAAGCAGGCATACCCAATAACCCTAGCGTGCGACATTTTTTAAAGCATGTTGTTCCAAATATAAACAAGCTGAGAACTAATAACCGTCTTGAAATTGCCGCAATTATTTCAGAAGCGGCATCTTCACTGCCACAATTTGATCCGCAGGACGAAATGTCGGCGCCCTTTTTACGGGCAAGAATAGCAGTAACAAAATCAAGAGTACTTTCGAGCAAACTTATAGCACTGAGAAAAAGCTAGAATTCCCACTTCCAATTCTCAATCTCATCTAAATCTTTACCATACTTCAAAATATATTTTTGATGTTGGTCGAGATAGCGCTTATATTTGCAAATTAAATCGTCGCGGCGCTTGCGCACGAGTTCATTGTACTTACTGCCCTCTACAAGGGCATCCATAACCAAATGAAAGCGGCTGGTTTGATTGCGCACATGCATATCGAACGGAGTCGTCGTCGTCCCCTCTTCTTGATACGCATGAATTGAAACACGGTCTTCAATACATCCAAGATCCCAAAGCATCTGCTTAATAACATCGGCATAGCCGTGATATGAAAAGATAATTGGACGGTCGGCAGTAAAATATTTTTCGAAGTTGCGCTTATGTACCGGGCCGCGCTCATCACCGAATCCAAGTGCAGTAAGCTCCGAAATATTTACCACGCGAACATTCAATTCCGGCACCTCTTTGCGCAAAATAGAGACGGCCGCCATTGTTTCGATCGTCATATAGTCCCCGATTGCCGCAAAAACAACATCGGGATTCTTTGAGCCGGGATGCGCCCAGTCCCAAGTTCCTATGCCCGTCTTTAATTGCTCGCGAGCCTGCTGCAGAGTAAGCCACTGCGGCATCTTTTGCTTACCGGCAACGATAATATTTACAGCATTTGTTCGCTGCATACAGTCTTCGAGTGTTACTAACAAGCTGTTTGCATCGGCTGGAAAGTAGACACTGGTAAATTCGCCGTGCTTCATCATAATCGAGCCGACGAAGCCAGGATTTTGGTGCGAAAAGCCGTTGTGCTCTTGGCGCCAGCCCAAACTCGTCAAAATATAATTGAGCGATGCCAGTGGCTTGCGCCATGCAATTGGCTTACTCAATTTAATGAACTTTGCATACTGATCGATCATACTTGCAACGATCATCGCAAACGCCTCATACGTTGCAAACAGACCGTGACGGCCGGTAAGCAAGTAACCTTGGAGCCAGCCTTGCAAAGTGTGCTCGCTGAGAATTTCCATAATGCGCCCTTTTGGATCCATCCAT
>PCVQ01000047.1 GCA_002796025.1 Candidatus Peregrinibacteria bacterium CG11_big_fil_rev_8_21_14_0_20_46_8 | reverse complement strand
TTTATTGCGGTAGAACCATGGAGAGTCGCAGCCGATAATGGGAAGAAGTTCCATAGTTTCAATCCCGCCAATCCGCTCCAATGCATCGCGCACCATCTTTTCTTTCCAGGCGAGCTGATCTTCGTAGGCAAGATTTTGCAGTGAACAGCCTCCGCAAATATCAAAATGTTTGCAACGTGCCGCAATTCTATTTGGCGCTTTTTTTATAATTTGTACCAGCTCCGCCTCACAGAAGTTTTTTTTGCTGCGCAATATTCGCGCTTCTACTCTATCGCCTGGCAGCGCGCCTGGAACAAAAACAATAATTTCAGCTTTTTTTTCAGCCTCTTGCCTGTGCTGCAACTGCGCCGACTGCGCTGGTTTCTCAGCCTGCCTCGTCTGCTCCTCGGCCTGCCCCGTCTGCCCCCGCCACCTTCCAACGCCTGCACCGCCAAAGGCGAGATCGTGAATGGTAACCTGTATAACAGTGCCCTTTTCTAATTGCATGCGCAAATTGTAGCATTTGGTATAATTCACCCGGATTGTAGTTACTTATATTTTATATCTAATCTTTTATTACCCATGGCTAAAGTCGAAATCTATACGCGTACTACTTGTCCATATTGCCATGCGGCAAAGGCGCTTCTAGAAGAAAAGGGCGCAGAATATGTTGAATACAACATCGATGAAGATCCGGCTAAGCGCGATGAGATGTTAGCTCGCTCCGAGGGCCGCACCACCGTTCCCGAGATTTTTATTAACGATAAACTTATCGGCGGCAACGACAATCTTCAGGAGCTTGAAGCAGAAGGCAAATTGGATGGATTATTGGCTGAGTAGTTACGGAGGTGCCCGTGAATTTTCATTGTTATGAGTTTTGAGTTGATTGACGTGCTGCGGCTCGCGCCGATAGCGATTTGTTTTTGCGTCGATTTGTGCCTCCGGAGTAGTGTGATCCGCATCAAATATCATGCGCCATTGGTCAGGCGGTGCAGCTTCGTTTTCTATAAGCCCGCTTTGTACTATCCGCTCATGTGCTGTACATAGGGCACGAATAAAATTCGGATCGTGATTTTTGTTGAGCGCAAAGCGACGTGTGTGATGAAAAATCTCCGGTGGCCGCGTACATTTCGGCCATGCACAGCGGTTATTTTGCCGTTTGAGAATGAGGCGCTTTATATCGGCAGGAATGTAGCGCGTGGTTTTATTTTGTGCAGCGCGCTCTTGTTCACGTGTAACTATGCTGTGATCATATTCTTGTTCATTTTCGAGTATAGGCTGTTTTGCGCTCGCAGCGTTTTTTGAGGAAATTATTGAGGCTTGAGATAATTTAATTTCTCGCGGCGGTGTTTTTCCATGCGCTGGACACTGCTGATAACTCTGAATCAGTTCATTCAGTACTTCCGCAAAGCTGATTTTTTCGCGCTTTGCACACTCCATAATTTTTTGAATCAGGCGTAATTTATGTTCGGTGTCACGGTCTATTTTTACTGAAAGGTGGTAAGAGGGTTGAGGATAGTAGAGATGTTGATCTCGCTCAGAATCAGAGTGGAGCTTGATGTTAGGCACCTCTCCAACAAAGTATTCTGAAAGATCGTCCGGTTGACTTTGTGTGAGTTGTATTGTTTGGTCAGTGCCTTCAGGTATAGCTTCGGCGCCGAAATGTGCGAAATAATATGTTTTATTGTCAGTGTCAATCTTTGCCATTTTTTGTTCAAGCTCTTGCTTGCGTACTGTTTGCACAAAAATATCGAGTGCGTGAAAATTCAGCTCTTGCACCTTTTCTGCCCAAAAACTGTCACCTTCTGATGTTGCAATTGCTGCTACTTTCTCTAACTTGCTCCAGCCAATCTCTCCACGCTCAAAGAGTTCGCGCAATTTTGGCTTATCTTCCAGCCTTTTTGCAATTTTGAGTACACGATCCACAGTTGCATAGTTCATGCCAGCAACTTTTGCTGCAAATTCGTAGATTGAGGCACATCCGCGTCGCTTATAAAGCCGACGCTTTTGTACTTCGGGTAATAAGCCGACAAATTTTCTCATCCACTGACGTGCATTCAGGCCATAGGCTTTGCATTTTTGATACAGCTCACTGTCAGAAAGTTGGTGTGGCGCTATGTAATTGCAATTTCCCATCACGAGTCTTCAGTAGAGTATATATAAGTATATACGCACATGATAGCGAATGCTGCTTTTTAATAAAGCACTTGTTGTTGTCTATGAGTGTCTACAGCACTTCGAGTGCACAGAATTTGTATGTAAATGTAATTTTCAGTCCGCCATTGTCAAAAGTCGCATTTTAAGGTATCATATTGTGATATGAAAATTACCTTTCACGGCGCAGCGCGCGAAGTAACCGGCAGCAAACATCTCTTAGAAGTAAACGGTAAAAAGATCTTTCTCGACTTTGGTATGTTCCAAGGTCGGCGCAGTGAATCTGCAGAAAAAAATGCCGATCTTACCGGCTTTAATCCAAAAGAGATCGATGCCGTCATTCTTTCGCATGCGCACATCGATCACAGCGGCAACTTGCCGTTTCTCGTAAAAAACGGCTTTAAAGGAACAATTTACTCTACCCATGCAACGCGTGATGTCTGCGCACACATGCTTATGGACAGCGCCTATATTCAAGAGCGTGAGGCCGAGTATATTAATAAGAGAAAAAATAAGCATGGCGTCGAGCCGGTCGAGCCGGTTTACAATGTCGAAGATGCGACCGAAACCATGAAGCTTTTTCAGGGCATGAGCTACGATCATCCGTGCGAAATTGCGCCGGGAGTTACACTTTCTTTGCGCGATGCCGGTCATATTCTCGGATCAGCGCAAGCTGTTCTTATTATTGAAGACCACGAGGACAACAACAAACAAAAGATCCTTCTGTATACCGGTGATCTTGGCCGCAAAAATCTTCCAATTCTTCGCGATCCAGTACAAATTGAGCGCGCTGATATTGTTATTACAGAATCTACATATGGTAACCGTTTTCACCGCGATATTTTAGATGTTGGCGATCAGCTTGCGGAAGTTGTGATTGAGGCATGTAAAAAGGGAGGCAAGATTATTGTACCGGCCTTTGCAATGGAGCGAACACAGGAGATTGTCTATCATATGAATGCGCTTTTCCAATCCGGCAAGATTCCAAAAATTCCAATTTACGTGGACAGTCCCCTGGCAGTAAATCTCACGCAGATTTTTACTTCACATCCGGAATGTATGGATCGTGAAACATGGGAGACATTTTTGAATGATCAGAAAAACCCATTTGGTTTTGGAAATATCGAGTACATTACTTCGGTTGAAGATTCAAAGGCGCTCAGCGAGAAGCGCGGACCGGCGATGATCATTTCTGCAGCCGGAATGTGTGAGTTCGGCCGTATTCTTCATCACCTTAAAAATAATATAGAAGATCCTTCGACAACTGTTTTAATTGTCGGCTATATGGCCGAGCATACTTTGGGTCGTAAAATTTTAGAGAAGCAGAAGATTGTAAAAATCTTTGGCGAGCCGTATAAACTAAATGCAAAGGTTGTGGTAATGGATGCCTTTTCGGCCCATTCCGACCGCAGCGATCTGCTCGACTATCTTGCGCATATCGATGGATTGAAAGATATTTTTCTTGTGCATGGCGAGGAGTCGCAAGGCTTAATGTTTCAAGATATTTTGCGGGAGGAGGGATATAAGAATGTGAATGTTCCACATCGCGGGCAAACATTTGAAATATAATTTTGCCCTATGAGTCCAGAAAAGAGTCCTTCATCTGCGCCGGAAATTTTACCCGCAGCTGGCATGCTCGAAAGCCCGGCTACTATTGAAGCTGCCGATGCAATGTTTGACGAGCTTGGCAAAGCGGAAGTTCATCATGCCGATATGATGTTGATGAAAAAACGATTTGAGGCTGTTGAGCAGGGGAATGTTACACTTGAGTCTTCTTTTCTTGAAGCGGAAAAGGTTTTACATGAGCCCGGGTTTTCCTCTGATGTTGCGCGTGTTATTCATGCAGCTGCGCATGTAAAAAAGAGAGAAGATCGTGAATTTGCGCACGATATGGCAGAGGCTCATACGGAGAATTTCCAAATTCGCACCTTGGGATACGCACTTGGACGTCCGGCAACACGTGCAGAGTTACCCAAATTTGCACCCGCATTTCAGAAGCGTTTGCGCGGCATGCACGAGGCAGCAAGAATAAAAAGCCCAATTCAAAAAGAAGCAAAGCGGGCAGAGGTGAGACGTGCCTTTATTCTTGAGGTGCGTAAGATTGCAGAAGTGGATGTTTCTGAGGCGGCCGTAAATGACCAGCTTATTAAGCGCTTTGCGCGCGTCGATCAGGCATATACAAAGGTTGCCTACCAAGAGTCGATTGCACATAAAGTAATTAAGAGCGATGCTGTGCTGGCAAAAATTAAAGAGAAATCCGCGGCGCATGAAGGCAGTATGAGCGATGCTGTGATGTCGAAAATGGTAAGTGAGTCGATTGTGGAGAGTGGTGATCCCGAATTGGTTCGTATGTGGCGCCGCTACGAGCGCGTGTATCCGCCGCAGTCGTCACAAGGTACAGCGTCAACCGCAGAGCTGGGCCGCTTTGCAGCCGAGTCGCGCAATACTTCTGCACTTGCACCGCAACCCCTGCCGCCGGAATTGCAAGAAGAGGCACGTGCAGCTGGTGCGGAATTTCGCGGTTCGACCGTGCGCTTTGGCGGCATTGCACGCGAGCTGAACTATCTTCCAAAAGAAAATATTGTTGTTATTCGCGATCCGAATGCAGAAGATGGCGGCGAGCGCAGCGTCGCTCCCAATCAGCTCTCCCATACCCTCCACAACATTGTTGTGGATGACCGCTTTACAAAGATGTTCCGGAAATATAAGCCGCAAGAGAGTGCAGTGCTTACATCTCATGTTAAGGATGACTCACTTTTTATTATTGCCGATGGACTTTTTGAAACCGAGGAAGATCAGCGTCTCGAACTTTCATCGAAGCAGAACAAGTTAATCACCAATTTGGTTTTTGTGCTTACCGCGCCGGCCGGCGATTCGAGTGTGGTTGGCGGCGGTCCCGGCGTTGCCGGATTTAAGGAGCGCGTGGGCGCTTTGCGGCGTTTGGTGCAGCGGCCGGATATCGATAAGCACCGGATTCGCGAAGCTCTCCGCAATTTTCGCGACGATGCAACGTGGGCGGATTTTGTGCGTCATTTAGAGGGGAGGTAGTGGCAGCGGGCGCGTCTCTCTTGCAGATCGCACCTCAAATCAGTACAATCAGGCAGTGTTTTGCCACGCGGGTATCGTATAGTGGCTCATTATGTCAGCCTTCCAAGCTGAAGAGACGGGTTCGATTCCCGTTACCCGCTCCATTGACAAAATTGGATATCCATTGTATAGTTAGGTCTTTTAAAGGTACTGTGAATGAAAAGATTTAATCTGTATCTTACAATTGGGAACCCAGGCTCCGGGAAAACAACTGCGGCAAGAAAGCTTGCCGAACGCTTTGATGTTTCACTATTAGATCCCGATCTTATGCGCAGAGAGTTGGGTTTGAGGGACTATGATCCTAAGGATACTCCGAGGGTAATGGGAGAAATTTTTCGTCGAAAAATTGCTGCTCTTAATAGTGGTCAAATTGTTGTTTTAGCCACTCCCTATGTGAGAATACAATCTCGCGAGCAGAGTTATAGATTAATAACTGATATATCATCTCAGTTAGCGCAGGATCTTACTGCTGTAATTATTTCTTGCGAATGTCCTGAGGAATTAGCTAAATGTAGAATACAAAGAAGAGCATCTGGTGACGGCCTACATTGCGCAACCAATGACCCGAGAAAATGGGATAATATCAATGCTCAAAAAAATCCTATCTCGAAAGAGGAAAGAGCTGCGAATCCACTATTTTCTTATCTAGAATATAATACTGAGGAGCAGATTATCCGGCGATTAGCAGTGAGATCTGGAATGGAAGAAGCAGTCGACGAAATCGAGGCATTGTTATTGTAAAACAGGAGTGCCAGGCTTTACTGGCAAGTAGCCCATTCGGAGCGCGCAATACTGGTGACCCATGGAGAGTTTTGCCCGAATCTAAAGTTGTAGCTTTCTCTATAACTTCTTCCGCTATTGCTTTATCATAGATGTAGTCTGGTTTTCTTATACTCATATCTAAATATTATGAAAAAAAATCTACAAATAGGCGCGCTTCTTATTCTAGTTGCTTTTCTTGCAGCATGCGAGCAGGTAGTGCCTGCGCAAATATCAGATGAAACTGCGGTGCAGTCCAATGAGTCAAATAATGAGTCAGACGTCGATATAAAAATTTCATCTAATGTCTCTATCTCGCGCGGTGATGTAAAAATTATTATAGAGAAAGATGCATCGACAAATCGGGTTGTTCTTACTAAAGATGGTAAAGAATCCGTGCTGTATAGCGGCGATCGTAACTTACAGCGAGATGGAGGAAATCTTTCTAATCTAAAGATCTTTTCAAATCTCCGCCTCGATGCGCGCGGGAAGTATCTTCTATTTACCACAGGCGCTTATGAACATGTGTTTGGAACGCTCTATGACATTGAGCAAGAAGAAGAGATTGCACAGTTTTCCGGTACCGATCGTTTTGGTTTTACTCCGGATAATAGGTACGTGTACGCATGCGCCGCGAACGCTTTTAGCGGTGAATATTACGGCGAAGTTATCGATCTTGAATCTCAAGAAAAAGTATTTGAAATTCCCGAGGGAGAAATAGAAAAATACATGAGTTTTGAGTACGATATTGCGTGCAGTGCGGATGAGGATAGCACGATTACCTTTACCGTTAGCTCACTCAATAGCAGGGGCGAATTAATAAAAGTGGAGGAAATTTTTACCTATCCAAATTAGGCTTTTTATAGAGTGCATCAATGACTTCTTCGTCCGTTGTCTGCGGAAAGTATTCGTAAAATTGTCCTACTGCTATAAAAGAAGCCGGGGAAGAGAGTGCAATAACTTCATCCGCTTCTTTGCGAAGTTCCGCAATTGTACTTGGTGATGCGATTGGAGTAGCAGCCACAATTTTTTCTGCACCTTTTGTTTTTGCAGAACGAATGGCGGCGCGCATAGTAAAGCCGGTTGCAATTCCGTCGTCCACGAGAATTGCCGTTTTGCCTTTAAGGTCAATGGGAGGACGATTGCCGCGGTATGTTTGGATACGGCGCGCAGCCTCTTTTTTTTCGTCCTCAACAATATGTTGAGGTGGAGCTTCTGAGAAGAGACCTTTGCCATTTTCATCGATAGCACCGATGGCAAATTCGGGGTTTTGTCGTGCGCCGATTTTTCGTACGACAGTAATATCGAGAGGCAGCTGGAGTTTTTTTGCTACTTCAAATGCAGTAATTACACCTCCGCGCGGCAGTCCAAGTACGATAGTATTCTCCATTCGGAGATATTTCTTGAGTTGGTCTGCAAGCAGAGCTCCTGCTTCTGCACGATCTTTGTATTTCATATAACAAAAGACCAATATGCATCCTGAAACATTACAAAAAGCCGGCTCTTCCAGGGGTGGAATGAGTCGGCTTTTTTGTTTGGCCAGGAATTGTTTTCACTTTTTACTCTCCTACCAATACGTTACCGAGCTTGTCCGCAATAATTACGATTTGAT
>PCVQ01000046.1:7808-15222 GCA_002796025.1 Candidatus Peregrinibacteria bacterium CG11_big_fil_rev_8_21_14_0_20_46_8 | reverse complement strand
TGCCATTCCCCGCCTTATTACTATGGGCGTGCCAAACTTTATGATTGCGCCCGCACTCTCGTTAATTGTTGCGCAGCGCTTAGTGCGCAGACTGTGTGAGTGCGCTGAGCAGAAGCCAATTCAAGATACTGAGCGCGAGTTTATCGAGAAGACAATTGCGGGTTTGGCTGGCGTTCCGAATGCGCCGCAAATTACAGTGCCGCAGCAGCTTATGCAGGCAAAAGGATGTGAAAAATGTGTGGATACCGGTTATCGCGGTGTACTTGTTATCGCCGAGGCGCTTTGGTTGGAAGATGCAATGCGTGAGGTGATTTTGCGTGGTGGCTCATCGGCAGAAATTTTTAAACTGGCCCGCGATCCCGGCGAGGGCCAGAGCGGCATGATTACTATGACTGAGGATGCGCTATTGAAAGTGCTGGATGGAAAGACGACCATTCAAGAAATTCACCGCGTTACAAATGCATAACCGGCACTGGTGCGTACTAATCCTTTTATTTCTAAGCAGGTAAGCGTTGCGTTAATTTCGTGAACAGGAAGATGTGTGCGCTCATGCAGCGAGTCGATATCGAGCGGAGAATTTTGCTGGAGCAGTGAAAAAATTGTTTTTTCGAGTCCTTCCAGCTCTTCAATAATTTCGCGCATTTTTTTGTCGTTTGCATCACTTGTGTCGCGCTCTAATTTTAAACGCTCTAATATGTCGCCAATGTCGGCGGGCGAATAGGCGTGCATGCGCTCAATGAGCCTATTACTTCCCTTGCACGACGGCTGCGTCATGTTGCCGGGGATTGCAATGACTTCACGGTCGTACTCGATTGCCCGTGCAGCAGTAATGAGCGCGCCGGATTTTTCCGGTGCTTCAATGATGATCGTAGCGACGCACATGCCGGCAATAATCCGGTTTCGTTCTGGGAAGGTCCAAATCTGCGGTTCTATATCGTCTTCATACTCAGTTACAATCGTGCCCTGTAGTGCGATCTTCTCGGCCAAGCGCAGATTGCTTACCGGCGAGATATGCTGCAGGCCGCTCCCCAACACTGCGATAGTTTTGCCGCCACCCTCAAGCGCCCCGCGATGCGCCTCGGTATCAATGCCATATGCCAGGCCGCTTACAATGGTGCATCCTTTTTGTGCGAGTGCACATCCAATGTCCCGCGCCATCTGCTTGCCGTATAGTGTGGCCCGCCGGGTCCCAACAATGGCGACGTAGTATGCTTTCTCTTCAAGTGCCAGTCCCAAACAGTGCAGCCGCTGCGGTGCTTTTTTAACGTGTTGTAACAGTGGCGGTAGCCCCTCTCCAGATACGATAAATTTATTCATGCCCTTCTTGTAGCACATCGAGATGAACAAAAGATGAACGGGATTCGGGATTATTTTATAGCTCCAATTCTGCCACTACTTGCTGTATGCGCGGATTAATGGCACCACTTCTTATCCTAGCTACTTTTTCCGCTTCTACTTGGCTAATTATTGTCCTCGCCTCGGTTTTAGCTTCTTCTAATGTTTTGCCTTTTAGTTCAACAATTTCTGGCTCCCGTCGTTCCGTACCACGATGATTAAAATCACGCTCCAAGACTAATTGAAATTTATCTGTCATAGGAAAATTGACTAAGGAAGCAATGATAGAACTCCACGAAAGCTATGTCAAATGCTATTATAATCATGAAAAGGCTTTCGGCCCGTGGCTTGAGTATCCATTCTCTTCCACACCTAGCGGAAGGTCTTTTTATTTGCTCGATTTTACCTCAACATTAAGTATTTTCACCCGCAGTTTTAGCTCATTTTTGAGTTTTTTCTTCTGAATTTGCAGATCGTAGTGCGCCTGAAGATTGAGCCAAAATTCCGCAGAGTTTCCAAAATATTTACTGAGCCGCAATGCAGTGTCTGCACTGATTGATCGCTTGCCATGAATAATTTCACTTATTCGAATTGGTGTTACATGGATATCCTTTGCCAAACGATACTGAGAGAGACGGAAAGGTTTCAAAAATTCCTCCATTAGTATTTCGCCGGGATGTATTGGTTGTAGTTTTTTCATCTTCATAATGTTGATTAATGATAATCGACAATTTCTACTTCGTATGCGTTATTGTTAAGCCAGATAAAGCATATTCTCCATTGTTCATTGATTCTAATGCTGTGTTGGCCTCTACGATTACCTCGCAGTTGTTCCAGATGATTTGATGGCGGTATTCGTAAGTCATTTATTGAAGTGCATGCATGCAGCGCGGTTAGTTTTATCAATGCTCTTTTCTGAATATTGTCTGGAAATTTTTGAGAGCCAATTGTGTGAAATATTTTTTCAGTTTCTCTACATTTAAAATGTTTGATCATCGTGATAGGTGAGTAAGGAGTAGTATCACGATGCGATATGATCGTATCACGATAGTATTTATTGTGGCAAGGTTAATTTAAAAACCGCTATGTCTACCTGTATAGCACATCGAGATGAACAAAAGATGAACGGAATTCGTTTCTATTACACCCTCACCCCCCGTTGACTGTGCGGATTGAAGAAAATATGCGTGTCGAGGAGTTTTTTGAGCGTTTGCTCGGCGACGTTTGTGCTTTTGGTGCTGATTGAGATTGTCCAAAGTGTGCCGATGCGTACTTCGGTGACGTCACTCATTTTTAAGCGTTGTCGCAGCGTAGCCGTTTTTGCTGCGCCTAGAAAATCTTCAGTATCGCGGACGAGGAGAGAGATACTTTGTACATCGTCAGCTGCAGCCCGCTCCTCACCTTCCATCCTTGCTACCTCTTTATTGGTATTCATTAAAACTCCGCTCTTAATTAATTTCTTAGCCAATTTGTCGCTATCTACTTTGCCACTCGTCACAACTTCGACATGCGTTGCGCGCGCTACGCTGACATTCTCAAAGCCAAGACGCTGCAGGGTAATATTCACCGTTTCTGCAGTGTTGTCGGTAATTTTCAGTTCGATGGTAAAGCGGAATGCCTGCTTTTCAGGCTCAAATTTGCTGAGCTCCGCACTCAGCGGCTTAACATTCAGGCGTGGTATGCGGCCTTTGACATCGCCCTGCTTCCGCTCCAAAATTGCATCGCGCATGCCCTCGAATAACTTTGCACTCGCACGGGGGGCGCGCTCCAAGTGCGGCATAACCGCCATGACATTGCCCGCCGGATTGCAGACCGCCGCCAAATTATAAACTGCACCGTTTGGATTTGTTGGATATGCAAAGCTCATAGCGCCGTTTTCACCGCAGTAACGGAAGACCATTTGGCCGTTCTTGTGCAGATCTTCAAGCATCTCTTTGAGCTCGCTGGTGAAGCGGCCTTCGGCATGGGCAATCGGCGCATCGATAATCTCGTCCTCTTCAAAGTGCTGCGTAAATAGCGCGCGCTTGCTCACGCACTTCATCTTTACCCACGCATTATAGTAACCGGTACCAAGAACTTTGCCGTCTTGCACGCGCTTGTTGCGGGCCAGTGCCATTGCGAGTTTCTCTCCGGTAATGCCGGGAATCAGTCCGCTCTCAACCACAATTTGCGCGCCATTGCAGAGGCCGAGAACCGCCTTACCTCTTGCAGCTTCCTCTTTTACGGCCTGCATAATAGGTTCGAGTGAGGCGATGATGCCCGCGCGCACGCGGTCTTCAAATGAAAAGCCGCCACCAATCACAAAGCCGTCGAATTTTTTGAGCGTCGAGGCGCGCTCATTCCAGCGAACTAAGTGAGCCTTCATGCCCGCGCGATTAATTTCGCGGCAGGTTTCTACCTCGGTATTGATACCCGGGAATTGAATGACTGCGATTTGTGGTGATTTAGCCATGGAATATTGTGCAGATTATCTCAGCTTGTCGCGCAAGCCGTTATGATATGCGCGCTCCAGCGCCGGGCCGCGCAAATTAATAATTTCCGAACCGTTATCAAAGATTCTTAAACGCCGTTTTTGCGTGGTAGAACCTAAACGAATCAGCGGCACGCCGACTTCTTTTGCGATTTTAATTGCATCGCCAACTTTTGCGCGCGGGATTTCAACAACAAAGCCGCCGGTTTCGGTAAAGAGTTTGTGATCGCTGCGCATACCTTTAGTACGCTTGGACTTTGCGCCGGCTTTGCCGCCGGTCCGCGCTCCAATCCTCGTAATATCGACCTTTATCCCAACGCTGCTGTCGATCATCATCTCTGCCAAAGCAACGGCCAGACCGCCGTCAGAAATATCGTGGCACGATGCCATGAGGTCTTCTTCTGCCATACGTAATACCAGCTCGATCTCATTCGCAACGTCTTCCGGATCGGGCTGCGGAAGTTCGCTGCCCAAATGTCCCATCATGTCGTAGTAGACACTGCCGCCCAGCTCCATTTTGCGCGCACCAATTAAGAACAGATCGTTTTTAGGATTCTGCAGATGGCTCGCCACCATGTGATCTACATTTTCAATGCGGCCAATGGTGCAGATGTTCGCCTGCGGCGCGATTTTAGTTTTATCGGTCGCATTGTAAAAGCTGACATTCCCGGAAATAACGGGCAGGGGAGCGCCCTCGTGTCCCCGCAGGCCGATGCCCTCGCATGCGTCTTTAATTCCCTCAACACCTTCTTCAAACTCAAACATGTGATCCGGTTTTTCAGGATTTCCGTAGTTTAAGCAATCGGTCACGGCCCATGGAGTTGCGCCAACCGCAGCCACATTCCGGCAGCCTTCAAAGACCGCATTCACCGCCTGCCAGTAGGCATCTATATGGCCGTAGCGTGGATTCGCATCGCTCGAAATTGCAATGCCGATTTTGCGTGTTGCTGCATCTACATCGTCGCGGTTTTCAAAGGGCACCAGCACACCGGCATCGGCCGTACCGGCCTCGTGCTTGGAAATTCCTTGTACATTTTTGTCGTAACTTTCAAAGATCGGAGCACGGCTTGCAATATTCTCGTGGCGCAGCATATCCAAAAAGATTTTGCTGAGATTGCGCGGTTCGGCAAATTTCGGCTCTTTCAGCGGCTTACGCTTTGCCTTTGCTGGACGCTGAATCGAAATGCCGGCGGTAATATCTTCGGCCTTTGCATCGCACACCCGCACACCGTCATACGTCATCACATAATTTCCTTTGGTAACTTTTCCAATCACACTTGCCTGTGCGCCTTTTGCAATTATTGGCAGATCCCAGGTTTCGTTGTAGTGCTTGAGAATCAGTTTGGTCAGTTGCGGTGGTACCATCCAGCAGAAGCGCTCTTGTGTCTCTGAACATGCGATTACTTGCGGTGGTAAATCTTCAATTGCCCGGTGTACTTTTTTCAAATCGATCTCCGCGCCATAGCCCTGTGCCGCCACCATCTCGACCGTAGAACACATCACACCGCCCGCACCCAAATCTTTAAATCCGACTTTATTGAGGAGATTTTTCTTTTTCAGAATATCGAATAAGTCGTAAGTTGCAGCCAGCAGATGCCGCTTTAAAAATGGATTCGGCTCTTGGACCGCGCCCTTGTTTTTTTCGCGCGCTTCTTCGTTTAATTGGAACGATGCAAAGCTCGCACCGCCAAAACCGCTTAAATCTGTTGGTTTGCCAACCAAGATAATATCGAAGCCGTTAATTGCAGCACCCCGCGGTGCCTTGCTGTGGATGATTTCGTCTTCGCGCACTAAGCCCAGCGCTACTACATTTACCAGGCAGTTTTCATTAAAGCTCTTATCAAAGTAGACGTCGCCGCCAACGTTTGGCACGCCAATTGGATTACCATAGCCGGCAATGCCGTCGATCACGCCCTCCGCAATGAGTTTTGTCTCGTTGCGTTTAATTTCGCCAAAGCGTAGCGAGTCTGCCAGGCCGATAACGCGCGCGCCCATACAGAGTACGTCGCGCACCGAGCCGCCAATGCCGGTTGCCGCACCTTCATACGGTACGATTTGCGAGGGGTGATTGTGGCTCTCGTGACAGACAACTAATCCGTACTTTTTGCCGTCGACTTTTGCAATTTCAACAATTCCGGCGTCTTGCCCGGGCCCCATAATCACATTCGGCCCGTCGGTCGGCAGTCGCTTCAAGATATGTTTGCTCGATTTATATGAGCTGTGCTCAGAGGCTTGCGTTGACCAAATAGTCGCTTCGGTAAGCGTAGGGTCGCGGCCGAGCATCTTCTGAACTTTCTTTGCTTCATCGGCCGTAAGGCCTATGTCGTGCTGTCTCAGCACCTCCGAAATTTTCTTGTCGGGAAGCTTGTTGAGCTCCAGTGTTTTTTCCTGGTATGACACGGCCATAAAGGTATCCTAAAACCGGCCGGCCTGCAACTGTCCTGCAACTTGTGGAGAAAGTTTTTTGCAAAGTGTTTATTTGTTGTATAGTAGGTGCTATGGTTGGAGATCGAGAATTATTTGCTTCATTGTTGGAAGTTGATGCTGAGCCATCTCCTCCGACGAGTACTCCGGTTCAGCTCGAAGAGGGTAAGCGCACAGAGTATAAGCTTGATTTTGAGCATTCGCTTTCAATTCCATTGCCGAATGGTGTTTGTGTCCGTGTTGTGCTGCCAGCTGAGGATTATATCTATGTAAAATATGGTGATGAAGGCGATGTAACTTTAAAGATTGGTGAGAGCAGGAATTTCGGTGTTCGAGGTGAATTAAATGCACAGTACCTTGGTGGCCGTATTGTGCGTCTTGGATATAACGCACCGCCTGAGTCTGTTACTCCTCCCTTGATTCGCGCTGCAACAGCTCATGCATTATCTGGTCGTGCCGGCATATCGGGCGGCGATGATAATTTTCATGAGGAAGTCGATGCAGACGAAATTATGGCTGAGTGTGCAATGCCTTCTATGTCTACAGCCGATGGCAGACGGTTAGAGCGTAATGAGAGTACAATATTTTACTTGAAATCTCTTGTTGCGGATTTAGAACTTTATACTGGCAAACAGCCAATTGAGGGCGGTATTTTGCTGGCTCATCTTTCGGTAATTGATGAGGATACGGTAAAAATTGTGCATCCTCATTTTTCGCAGAAAAATATCACTTTGCGTGTAGGGCAAGAGAGAATATTCGGGAGATTCGATTATGTGGAAGAAGTTGAGGGTGATTGGCGCCGTAATCTTCAAAATATTTCACGCCAGCACTTTGCGGTTAAGGTTTTGAGTATCGGTGAATCTGGGATGGTTGAAGTAGAAATACGCGATATTGAGAGCACAAATGGCATACGAGCATATTCATATTTCGATCAGCAACAGACGCAACCAATAGCACAGGCCTATCAACCGGACTGAATCTTCCCCTCCGCCAAATGCACCACCTTTTGACCGGCGAGTTCGACGAGCGGCTTGTTATGTGTGGTGAGGATTACCGTTGTGCCGCGCATATGAATTTTAAGTAGATTTTTTATGACCTCTTGCGCGTTTTCTTTGTCTAAGTGGCCGGTTGGTTCGTCGGCGAGTAGCAGCTTTGGCCGGTAACAAATAGCCCGTGCCAATGCAA
>PCVQ01000046.1:0-7743 GCA_002796025.1 Candidatus Peregrinibacteria bacterium CG11_big_fil_rev_8_21_14_0_20_46_8 | reverse complement strand
TTTTCAAATACCGTTTTTTTGGCGAGCAGCTTGCAGTCCTGAAAAACCGCACCTACATGCTGCCGATACGTTTGCAGGCGATTGCCGCGCAGTTTGCCGAGATCTGTGCCGTCTACGGTAATATGGCCGAACGATGGACGCTCTTCTCCCAGCAACATATTGATAATCGTGCTTTTGCCGGCGCCTGAATTTCCAACAATCGAAACAAATTCGCCGGGCTGAATATCGAAATTAATATCGTCTAGAATTTTGCGTGCTCCGAAACGTTTCGTGACGTGCTCGAATTGAATCATGGAGGAATTGTAACAAAGTGCGCGCAGTGTGCCTACTTATGAAATTTGTCGTGAATTTCACGCAAGCGGCGGTTGGTGAGATGCGTATAAATTTGTGTGGTA
Organism: Candidatus Peregrinibacteria bacterium CG11_big_fil_rev_8_21_14_0_20_46_8; assembly: GCA_002796025.1. Classification (GTDB taxonomy): domain Bacteria; phylum Patescibacteriota; class Gracilibacteria; order UBA1369; family UM-FILTER-53-11; genus 21-14-0-20-46-8. The sequence continues at coordinate 7,348 of PCVQ01000046.1, read as the reverse complement.
GTGATAGAAGAGTGGCCGAGCATCTCTTGCACCGCGCGAATATCTGCGCCGTTTTGCAGAAGTGTTGTGGCAAAGCTATGGCGTAGTGTATGCGGTGTTACTTTTTTTGTGATGCCGGCTAGCATGGCGTATTTGCGGACCAGCGCCTCAATAGACACTGTCGAGAGACGGCGCGATTCGCCTTTGGTTATATCGGTAGTATTGGAACCGCCTTGAGCTTTTCGGCGTCGTCCTGCATTAATAAAGAGGGGATCAAAGGCATCATCGCGCTGTGCAATGTAGGTACTCAGGCGCTCCACTGCTTTCTCAGTGAGAAAGACAATGCGCGGTTTGCGTCCCTTTCCCCGCACCATAAATTCGCGGCGCTTGAGGTCGATTTTTTCGCGATCGAGTGCTGCTAGCTCGCTTACGCGCAGCCCAGTTGAATAGAGTGTTTCTAAAAGTGCCAAATCCCGTGCAGGATTTTTCGAATATTTTTCGCACGCATCAAAGAGCGCGCTCACTTCTTCGTCGTTTAAAAACTCTACAGTTCGTTCCGGAATTTTTGCCAGCTCTATTTTTTCCGGTGCTACCACCTCTACGTCTTGCTTGACGCAGTATTTTAGAAAGGCGCGCAGGGCAATAGTGTGATAATTTTGTGTTTTTCGAGAGAGATTCATCTCTTCACTGTTTAAAAAGAGCCGGTACTTTTGAATAAGCGGCAGGGTAATTTGGTCGCTTACAATATTTCCGGCAAACTCATGAAAGCGCCGCAAGTACCTTCCGTAATTATCAATAGTTTTCCGCGATTGATTTTTCTCGATTTCGCAGTGCGTGAGGAAGGCTTCGAGCAATTCGCCTAATTGTTTGGGGCGCTGCACAGATTCTATTATGCTACAATACAACCTCAAAATGAAAGCAGATGCCACTTCATTCCGTGTCCAGCTCGAAGCCCGCGAGAAAAAAATCTTGGCGCCCTATGCCGTGCATAGCAGTACATCACAAGGTCGTGCGTATCCCGAGCATCCCAGCGAAACACGAACCTGTTTTCAGCGCGATCGTGACCGTATTCTCCATTCCAAAGCTTTTCGCCGGCTTTCCGGTAAGACACAGGTCTTTGTTGATCGCTATTTGGACCATGTTCGTGACCGGTTGAGCCACAGTTTGGAAGTTGCGCAGGTTGGCCGAGATCTTGCCCGTGCACTCCGTCTTAATGAAGATCTTACCGAAGCAATCTGTCTTGCACACGATCTTGGTCATACGCCATTCGGTCATGCCGGCGAACACGCGCTCGATAAAATTATGCGGCAGTTTGGCTCGCATTATGAGCACAACGAGCAAAGCAAGCGCATTGTTGAAAAATTAGAAACACACTTTCCGCGCTTTGCGGGACTTAATCTAAGCTTTGAAGTGCGCGACGGTTTGGCGAAGCATCAGACGCGCTACGATCAGGCAGGTAAAGAGATTAGCGGCAAGACACTCGAAGCTCAAATTGCCGATCTTGCTGATGAAATTGCGTATCACAATCACGATATCGATGATGGTATTCGTGCGCGTCTTTTTACAATTCGAGATTTGAAAAAATTGAAGTTGTGGAAGCGCGCTTCAGAGCGCGTGCAAAAAAATCACGGCAAAAATTTGAGCGATGAAATCGCGGTGAGCCGCGGTATTAGTGCGCTTTTCTCGATGATGACAAAGAATATTTTAAAAACCGCGCAGCGGCGCCTCGCCTCGCATAAAATCCAAACTCTCGATGATGTTGCAAAGCACCCCCGCAATATTATTGGATTTTCCGCCACGTTTGAAAAAGAAGTTGCAGAGGTGCGCGATTTTTTATGGAAGCGGATGTATCAGTCGCCTCAGGTTTTGCGCTACTCCCGCCGCGGTCAAAAGATTCTCACAACAGTTTTTTGGCACTTTTACAAGCAGCCAAAGTTGCTTCCGCCCAAGTTTCGCGAGAAGATCGATATGGAAGATCCGCTGGAAGTCGTTGTAAAAGATTATATTGCGGGTATGACGGATAGTTTTATTACTAATATTTATCAAACGGCATGCAGTGTCCTAAATGTCCCAACGACAATACGAAAGTAATCGACTCACGCGAGGCGAATGAAGGCCGTGCAATTCGCCGGCGCCGCGAGTGTGAAGCGTGTAATTTTCGCTTTACGACTTTTGAGCAGATCGAGTCGGCGAGCTTTTTAGTGATTAAAAAAGATAACTCGCGTGAGCCCTATAACAGAGAAAAAGTCAAAGCCGGCATTTGGCGAGCTTGTGAGAAGCGTCCGGTAACAGATGCACAAATTAACCAAGTGCTGGACGATCTTGAGGCGCAGTGGGTTGCGCTGGGAAAAGAAGTTCCCAGCCAGCGTATTGGTGAGGGCGTTATGGATTCACTCAAAAAACTCGACGAAGTCGCCTATATCCGCTTTGCTTCCGTGTACCGCCAATTTAAAGATTTAGAGAGCTTTAAGCAGGAGCTGGCAAAGCTGCTGGATTAGCGGCAGTCTGCCGGCAGCGCTGGCGATATTTTTTTTGCATCCATAATAAGCGCGGCAATTTCCGGGCGCCTTTGAATTTCTTGCGGCACATGTTGCAAGGAGAGCGCAATGCAGTTTTCTGTAGGGCGGATAATTCTGTCGGTTTTTCCTCCAACTGGCATCCAATGGAAAAAATCAATCTCTGGATTTGTTTGTAATTCACAATACTCTTGCAGTCCGCTTACGGTAGTAATATCTTTGCCGGTTTGTTCCGCTATTTCTAATATTCTCTGCCATAGGCCCGGCAAAGTAATTTTTTCTCCAGTTTGGAGTGCGCCACAAACTATACTATTGGTTTGGAATCTATCTTGATTATCTGCAAAGAGTGTTGTCCCGATCCCTCCTCCTCCAATAATTAAAAGTGCGCCTGCAGTTGGTAAGATATTTGACGAATTTTTCATCTTATTTCGCGCGCTTCACCGCCTCGGCTACGGCTCGCGCAACCTTATTGCTAAATGCCGAAGAGATGATCTTATTCTTGGTTGGGCGCGGCGTCAAGCTCGCCAAAGCGTAGGCGGCGGCAATCTTCATCTTTTCTGTAATTAACCGAGCGCGTGCATCGAGCACCCCCCGCAGTACTCCCGGAAACGCCAGCACATTGTTAATTTGATTTGGAAAGTCGCTGCGGCCTGTTGCAACAATCGCGGCACCTGCCTCTGCGGCAAGGTCGGGCATAATTTCCGGTATAGGATTTGCCATAGCAAAGACAATTGCATGCGGCGCCATGCTATAAATCATAGCCTGCGTTACAATTCCGGGTTGCGAAACGCCGATAAAAACATCCATTCCGCTCAGCGCCTCAGCCAGGCCTCCTTTTACCTTTCGCTTATTTGTTTTGAGCGCCATCTCTTTTTTATATGAGTTAAGATCTTTGCGTCCGCTATAAATTGCGCCACGACTATCCACTAAAATTAAATCTTTCACTCCTTCATGGAGCAGTAATTTGGCCGTTGCAATGCCTGCTGCGCCTGCTCCTGAAATTACTACGCGTACATTGCGCATCTCTTTTTTTATAACTTTCAATGCATTCAAAAGTCCTGCCAAAATTACAATCGCCGTACCGTGCTGATCGTCATGAAAGACAGGAATCTCCATCTCGCGCTGTAAACGCTCCTCAATATAAAAGCAGTTAGGCGCCGCAATATCCTCTAAATTAATCGCGCCAAAGGTAGGCGAGATATTTTTTATTGTCTCAACAATCTCATCCGGATCTTGCGTGGCCAGAGAGATTGGAAATGCATCGACGTCGGCAAAATTTTTCAACAGCAAACACTTGCCCTCCATAACCGGAAGACCTGCTAATCCGCCAATATTTCCAAGACCTAAAACTGAAGAGCCGTCGGTAACAACGGCAACGGTATTTCTTTTAATCGTATACTCATAGGCCAGATCGGGCTTTTTCGCAATTTTCCGGCACGGCTCGGCAACTCCCGGCGTATACGCCGTACTTAAATCATCCGTATTTTTTAGCCGCACTTTACTCACCACCTCCAATTTGCCACGATGCTTTTTATGCATTGCCAGTGAGAGCGCACCATAGTTTTTCATTCCTTATGCAATTTAATATCCTTCAGCTCGCGATGCAAGAAGTAGCTCAACAGAACTCGAATGATAATAATCAGCGCTAAATTAACGAGATCGTTGGTAGATGGATCGAAGATTGTGAGGATAACGTCTTTTGCAATTAAGAATTCCAAACCCAGCAGGAGCCAAAGTCCCAGTTTAATGCGAATTTGATTAAGATCGGCATGCAGCGTTTTCTTCTTATTAAAAAGAAGTACGATTAAATCAAAAATGCTTACCGCCAAGCCGACAATAATGATAATCCAGGCAATGTATCCGATAATTGTTGCGAATGAGAAGGCGAGCAGTTCAAGAAATTCAAAGGACATGGAAGGCGAGTTAGGGAGTTAGGGAGTTAGGGAGTTAGGGAGTTAGGGAGTTAGGGAGTGGGGGAGTGGGGGAGTTAGGGAGTGGGGAAGTGGGCTGATTAATGTGCGGCGGACTCGATGGCCCTTTGCTAAAGGGAGTGACTTCTGTATCGAGCGGTGCCTTATTACACGCGCTGAGAATAGTTATGGCGAGAAGAAGTGTAGCTCCTGCCGCCATGCTGCGCTTAAAATTTCGTAGTTTCACCGGCTTGAATATTTAAGATTGTTTTAGAGTTCCGTTCGACTTTGATGGTGTGATTTGCCTCGCTGCTAAAGTAGTAGTCGACCGGGCCGGTGCCAATGCCGATTGCGTCCGTTTCGATAAGCCGGCGATCCGGAAAGAGCTCTAAGATTTCATCTGCTTTGCTTTCAAACAGAATACTCTCGCGCAAGCGTTCCATGCGCTCTTCAAGTGAGAGCTGAATAACTTCGGGCTGGTCTACATATTCGTATGAGTCGAGAATTGCGCTTATTTGTTTGCCTAAGAAGTCGCCAAGGCTCGAATCGCCGTACTGTCCGTACATTACCAGGTATTGTGCATTGGGGAGACGCAGTACTAAGTCTTCCATACGCTGTGAAGGAATGCGGATGCGCAGTGATGGATATCCGTTTGTTGTGCCTTGTTCGTACGTAATATTTTCTGCACCATATGCTGTATTGTATGTATCTTTGAGCTCTGCAAAGTATTGGTTTGCTGTTGTATTATCGGCCGGATTGTCGATGAGTGAAATAGAGACTTGTGCAGTGGTTGGGAAAATACGCGTAAAGAATGCCTGGTTTTTTGCCGGTTTCCAAAGCACGCTATTCATGGTGCCGCGGAAAAAATTCCAGCCTTCGGGATGATTGAGTTTCCAGAAATTACCGGGATTGCTGCTGCTTATCCAGCCGCGCGAAATATCGTAGGGTTTGTTAGATTTGTTTACAATATGGGTGCGGTAAATTATTTCTGAAAGCTGGCCGCGAGTAAGTAGTGCACCCGGATCGACGCTGCCGGTATCATTGGGTTCGATGATATTAAAATTCTTTGCGTACTGCGCGCGCTGGGCATACCACGCCTCACGGTCCAAGCCGGTATAAATTCGCTCTTCGACATCGAGATTGAGCGTGCGCACGCGGTAAAACGAGAGTGTTGTGGTGAGCGCTTCCACAAGATTAATCGGATTTTGCGGACGGAATGTCCCATCGTCATAGCCTTTTAACTTTTGGAGTGCAACGCCGGTGCGAATCATGGGGTAAAACCAGTCTTCCTTATGAACATCGGAAAAGTTCAGCTCTGCCGGTAAATTGCCTGCAGAAATTCCGCTTGCTTTGAGAATGATTGCTACTGCTTCGGCACGATTTACCTCGCGGTCGGGCTGAAAAGTTCCATCCGGATATCCGCTAATAAAACCGAGCTCTTTTAATTTTTGAATTGCAAATGCATTGCGATGACTGTCCGGAACATCGGGAAATACACTCTGCGCATTTGAAACTGTTGCACGCGGATATACAAAGAGCAGGAGAATAACAGCAGCAGCTGCAATTACCCCGACGATAATATACTTCAATGTTCTTGCTGGCATGGGAAGAGGATAGCAGAAGCAATCATCAATAATCAAATTCCAAATAACAAATCACGAGATCCCATTTGGATTTTTGGTTATTCGAAAATTGTTATTTATTTGTTATTTGGAATTTGGAAAGCTTGGAGCTTTCTTTAGTACAGCACTTCTCCCGGCGTGTACGTATCGAGCTCTTCCTCTCCAATAAGTTTTTTTATCTCCTCTAATACATCATCAAACTTTACAACTTTTTGACTGCCTCGTTTCATGTCGCGTATGATTGCTGTTCCTTCGCGCACTTCGGTAATGCCAACTAAAATTGTATAGGGAACCTCAAAACGGTCTGCCAGGCGGAGCTGGTGTTTAATGGCACCCTTGCCGAGCGCACCAACGGCCTTTACGCCGGCTTCGCGCAGTTGGGCGAGCAGGGGAATGCACTTCTTTTTGGCCTCATATCCAAGTTGTGCAACAAAGACATGCAGCGCATCTTTTGAGGGCACGGTAACTCCTTCGCGTTTCATAAGATCGACAATACGCTCGATGCCGGCTGCAAATCCGATGCCAGGCACCGGCTCTGTCGCACCTAAAATTTCTGCCAAACCGTCGTAGCGTCCGCCTCCAAAAAGCGAGTTCATGGCGCGGTCATCGCCCTTTTCTACAAATTCAAAAACTGTCTTTGTGTAGTAGTCTAACCCGCGCACCAACTTTGCATTTGGCGTATAGGTGATGTTCATCTCTCCAAGCAAATCTATAAGCTGTTCGTGGAACTCTTTACACTCTTTGCAGAGATAGTCGCTGAGTTTTGGTGCAAGTTCAGCAAGAATTTTGCAGTCTTCTTCTTTGCAGTCGAGCAAGCGCATTGGATTTTTGTGCAAGCGCGATTGGCATTCGGCGCACATGCTGCGCTCCTTGCCGATATAGTAATTTTTCAAATCTTCAACGAATTTCGGACGGCAGTTTTTTGCCATACAGCCGATTGAGTTGAGGTGCAGCTCGCACTTTTGAGCGAGACCAAGATCTTCGAGGATTTTGAGTGATACATAGATAAGCTGTGCATCTATTGCAGGATCGCTCTCCCCGATAACTTCGAAGCCATACTGCCAAAACTGGCGGAAGCGTCCTTTTTGCGGGCGTTCATATCGAAAGTGAGGCTCTATGTAGTAGAGCTCTACCGGCTGCGGCCATGTTGCCATATTGTGCTGAATGTATGAGCGTACAACACCGGCAGTACCTTCTGGCTTCAGTGTCAGTGAGCGACCCTTGCGATCTTCAAAGGTATACATCTCTTTGGTCACGATGTCGGTATCGTTGCCGATTGAACGTTTAAAAACTTCAGTAAATTCAAAAATAGGCGTTGAGA
>PCVQ01000052.1 GCA_002796025.1 Candidatus Peregrinibacteria bacterium CG11_big_fil_rev_8_21_14_0_20_46_8 | reverse complement strand
GCAGTGCGGTCCTATATTCGATGGTCAGTACTTTTGCTTTGTGACGCACTCCATAACTTGGCGAGACATAATCTTCGCGAATTTTTGTGTGCTCGGCAAGAGTTTCGGGCAGCGTGATGATTAGCTGTGCGCTCTCTTTGCGTAGAATAATTCTGTCGCGATTATTTTCAACTTCTACGTCAATATCAAAGTGGAAGTTCCATTCCAGCGTATGTTCGCTGCCGGGTTTATTTGTTACAAAGCCATCGGTAATTTCCAGACGCTCTTTCTTCTTATCAAAATAAAAGATACGGCGGTGTTGTACGCCCATGCGCTCATAGCCCGTATGCAAGACGTCCAAAATATCTTCGTACTCATTTGAATCCCAGCGGTGTAAAAGCGGCATCGCATCTTCAATCAAACTAAAAAGCGTATCATCGCGGAAGCGGTTCATCTCTTGGCCGTCGATCATCACGGTATTGTGCATTCGCGTGGAGCGGAAGTGATTGCGCGCCTTTGGGTCGGGCGTGTAGGTGTAGGTACCGGGGTCAATAATGAGGTCTGTTTCGTTGACGGCAAGTTCAAAACCGAGCGTGTCGTTGTGGCCGTGGCCGCCGTTGCCGTTTTGTCCGTTTGGACCGGCGTCGACTGCTATGTAGCGATTGGGTGAGCGGAAAATATAGATACCGGTATCGTGGAATGCGCGGCTGGTTTTTTGCGGTGTGGCCTCGCTATTTTGAACAAATTTATTGTTCTCAGAAAAGAGTTCTTGGCCCAATGTAAACAAGTGCCGGTGATCGCGCCGTTCCCATTCAAAAAAATTATCGAGAATAAAGAGACGGCCGTCGTCTGCATCGCCAATTTGCGGTGCCAAGCCATTGGGTTTGGTGTAGTACCAAACATACTCAAACATTTTTTCTAAGCGTGATTTGTACTCGTGCGAAAACGGCAGCTCTTGCTCCTGGCCCAGCAGCAGTGCAAAGCCGAAGAACTCGGTCACCAGCCGGTGATAGGGAATTGAGCCTTCAAAATCCGCACCATCGTCGTATACTTGTGCCTGCATCTCTTTTTCAAAGGCATCGAGTGCAAACGTGCGCCACTTTTTTGCAGATTTAAATTCCGGTACCAAGCATCCCAAAAAGAGCAAGCCGATAATATCTCCTAAAAAGTGATTACTATTCCAGCCCGGCCCGTACTCCAATTGCTCATAAATATACTCACCGTGCGCTGCCATAGAAAGAAAAAGTTTTTCGCGGAAGCCGGTTGCGCGAAAAACACGCGAATCTTCAAAAAGATACATGGCCAGTAGCCAGTTGCATACTTGAATGCCGAGATCCATGGGGCACCGCCAGTTTACACCATAATAAATAGGATTTTTTTCAATCCAGTCCAAAATTAAATCCGCCGCTTTTTTAGCAAAGAATTCATTGTGCGTGAGATCATAAGCGCGCCAAAGTGTGGGGAGAAATTGGAAGCGGCTCAGCTCCCACGCAACTTTTACATCCTTGCCGTCTCCGGTGTAACCCGAGAAGAGTTTCGAGACATGCGCTCGCGAGAGCGGCGCTTTATTAATAAAATCGTAGTGCCAATCGATTTCGTTGCCGAGGGGAATCGGCTCAGAGCCAAAAAATCCAAATTTGTTTTCTGTGAGTAGGTGGGCTGCGTGAATCATTGCTTCGTCATCGGTGGCGGTAATGAGTGCATCTTTGAAAAACTCTGTTGGAAAGGGGGGACGGCGATCTGCAAGAGGTCGCGCAAGAGCACGGTGCAATGTAAGAGGCCGCCGCTCCTTAATAAAATACGAGAGCTGGCGCAGCTGTTTGCGCGCGTAATGAACGAGATAGCGCATTGGAGCGCGCAGTGCTTTCTTGATGAGTTTCACGAGTATGCATTCTAAAGTATTGGAGGGCGACTGTCACTTGCGTATTTGATCAATGCGTAAAATATGGTATAATAATATGAATAACTATGCATCAAAAAAGAGTCACAAATTTCAAATCTCTTCCGCTCAATGAGCAGGCATTTAAATTACTGTCGATGTCATCGACAGCCCAAACTGCCATATTAAGAGAGCTTTCGGTTGATGCGATTGTGAAAATGATCGGTTTTCTTGATGAGCATAGGATGATTAAAATTATCCGGCATTTGGGAGCTCACAAAAAAAGCAGAGTGGTTAAAAAGCTTAAGCAGAATTTTCAAGAGAAGATTGAATTTTTGTTTAAATTTGATCCAAAGAGTGCAGCCGGACTTATGAATTTGAACTACATCGAAGTGGATATGAATATGACGGTCGATGAGATCTTTAGAATTTTGCGAAAGCACGAAAGAGCAACGGGCAAAATCCCAACCGTATTAGCAACAAGCAGAGGATATTTATCGGGTGAGATTCCTATTAATCACCTTATGTTGGGAGATAAAAATCAGCGCGCCGCTGCGCTTTTGCGCAAAATTCCGCAAATTCACTACAACGAGCACGAGCACAATGTGATTAATCTGTTTAAAAAGCATCCGCACGGAAAAGTTGTTGTGCTCGATGAAGATAAGAGCATTATCGGTATAATTTATACTGATGATGTTTTGCATGTGCTGCAAAAGCAAACCTCGAAATCGCTGCGCAAATTTGCCGGTGTAAATGTAGAGGAAGATATTTGCGATGGCCCGCTCACAAAAGTGCGATATAGATATAAGTGGCTTATTAACAACTTGTTTACAGCCTTTTTGGCCGCTGCAGTTGTTGGGATTTTTGAAAATACGATTTCACGCGTGGTCATTCTTGCCGCCTATCTTCCCATTGTTGCCGGTATGGGCGGGAATGCCGCAACACAGACGCTGGCCGTGACCGTGCGGGGAATTGCGCTTGGTGAGATTGATGGAAAAAATGCAAGGCACATTGTTAAAAATGAAGTTATTGCCGGTGTGATCAACGGTCTTGTTACTGGTGCAATCGCTGCATGTATTGCCCTGCTTCTTAACAAAAGTGCGATGCTTGGACTCGTACTTGCAGCGGCAATGGTCGCAAATCTTTTTATTGCAGGATTTTTCGGAACAATTATCCCGCTCATCATGGTAAAGCTCAAAAAAGATCCGGCTTCGTCGGCGACAATTTTTATTACTACGGCAACCGATGTATTTGGATTTTTGGCCTTTTTGGGACTTGCAACCGTTATCTTATTATAGAGCTTTTGTGAGCTCTTGCCGCAGTAGCTCTTGATACAAAAAGTTAGCAATTATAGTATTGCCTTCGCAGGTGGTGTGAATTGTATCTGTAAAGTATGGTTCTTTATTTGGCAGTGCCTCAATGTGCCGCTCTAAATCGATAAGTGGAAGTTGCAGCTCTTGGGCAAGTTTGCGCAGCGTATCATTGTAGCGGTCGGCAAGAATTTCTATGATTTTGATGTCATTGGTAAAGTGAGGATAGTGGATTATTTTAAGCGCATGCTCTGAGATATTGGGCCCAAGAATATGCGGCAATGTTACAAGCACAAGTTGAAAGTGATGTTGTTGCGCAACTTCTCTCATAGAGCGGATGTTTGCAATATATGCTTCCGGAACAAAGTTACGATACCTCAGTGTTTGTTCAGAATTGCTCTCTGTGGTGGACTCTGTGATCTCTGAGAGTGCAGGTTTGATTTTGGTAAATAGAATGCGACGGTATGTTTTTATGGTGTAAAAATTATTGAAAAATCTCCATAAGCCTTGAAAGCGCCCCGGTATGCCGGTATATATATCGTTCCAGCCAACGGCAAGCAGTAGTGTATCGGGGTCGTACTGTAAAATATCTTTTTTCAGCCGCTGCAGCATCTGTGTGGAATTTGTGCCTTCGATGCCGGCATTTATGACCTCGATATGTGGCATGTTCTTGCTTTGGAACAGTGCGCCAAGCTGTGCGGGATAAGGGCAGCTTTCTGGACGGATGCCAAAAACAACGGAATCGCCGGCTATAAAAATCCGCTGTGTACCAGCCGATTTTTTCGCCTCAAATTCCGGGCCGCGAAAACCGTGGCTGTTAATTTGTAATGCGATGTTTCCTTGTGAATCAAGCTCGCGGAAGTTCTCTTTAAGACCGATAATATAATCAGAGTCAAAGCGCTCGTAGGTGTCAAAGAGATTTGTCACTGTATTCTCTGTATTGATTTTGTCGAGAATGCGAATGCCGATGCGCAGGCCAATTTCTATTATCACAAAAAATAATGCCACAACAATGGCAGAAAAGAGGAGCTTCTTTTTGAGACTCAGTTGCTGCATTAAAACAGTGTGTAGATAAACGGTGCTAATGCCGAACCTTCAAGCACAAAAATAACTGTTCCAAGCACAAGCAAGAAAAAGATAATGGGTGCGAGCCACCATCGCTTGTACTTTTTCATGAAGTACCAAAACTCACCGAACATGGTGGCTCCTTCAGTCGCTTTCTGTTTGATGCTCATTCTTTGATAAACGCTCACTGGCGCTCCTTAAGTATTAGAAAGTTATGTATTACAAGGGCGTCCATGCCCGTTTCCATGAAGCAATCATACGCATCTGCCGGCGTTTCGACAATCGGTTCATCCTTGCGGTTAAATGAAGTATTGAGAATGATGGGTATGCCGGTTAGTTTTTCGAATTCTGCTATGAGGCCGTGGTAGAGGGGTTCGTGGTCATGGCGGACCGTTTGCAGACGTGCAGAGCGGTCGATATGTGTGACTGCAGGAATTTGTTCTGCCTTGTCTTTATGGGCCTGAGCGGTAAAGAGCATGTAGGGACTTTCTTGATCGAATTCGAACCATTCATGTGCTTTTTCTGCTATGACTGAAGGGGCAAAAGGCCGGAATGCCTCGCGGAATTTTATTTTGAGATTCACGGTATTGCGCATGTGTTCAGGTCGGGGGTCGGCAAGAATACTGCGGTGGCCAAGCGCGCGGGGGCCGTACTCGCTGCGTGACTGCATCCAGCCAAGAACTTTGCCGTCCGCTAACAGTTGTGCACTTTCCCGCAAGAGCGCATCTTGTTCAAATTTTTTATACACAATATTGTTTTTCTTTAAAAAATCTTCCACAACTTCATTTGATACGGACGAGCCAAAATATGGCAGGGTAAAATTTTTATTTCGTGGCTGCTCCAGAATTGTATTCCAAATATAGTAGGCAGCACCAAGTGCCCCGCCGGCATCGCCGGCAGCCGGCTGCACAAAAATATTTTTGAAGTTGGTGCGATTTTTTATCTCGCTGTTGCCAACGCAATTTAATGCAACTCCGCCTGCAAGGCAGAGGTTCGTAAGGCCTGTTTTTTGCTGTACATATTCGGCCATAGTCACCATAGCTTCTTCAGTGAATTTTTGAATCGAGGCGGCTACATCCAAATGGTGCTGCGAAAACTTTTCCCTCTCTTTTGGCGGCGGTCCAAACAGTTTTACAAATTTTTTTCCAAACGAGGCATGCCCGTGCTGATATTCAAAGTATCGCATATCGAGCCAGATGCTACCGTCTTTGTGAATGTGTGCGATTTGTCGAATTTTATCTAAATATTTTGGCTCGCCATACGGTGCTAATCCCATCACTTTATACTCGCCCTCATTCACCTTGAATCCCAGATATGCAGTAAAAGTGCTGTAGAGTAGGCCGAGTGAGTGCGGGAAGCGCATCTCTTCTTCCATATGTATTTCGGTCCCGCGTCCAATGCCCCATGCAGCGGTTGTCCACTCGCCAACGCCATCGATGGTGAGCACTGCAGATTCATCAAAAGGAGAGCAGAAAAAAGCGCTGGCCGCGTGTGAAAGGTGATGTTCGATAAAGGCAATTTTACCGGTGTAGCCCGGGAGCTCTTTTTTTAGCGTGCTGCGGGTCCATAAGCGTTCGCGCAGCCAAAGCGGCATGATGCGCAAAAAGGTGAGTGCACCGCGCGGCCAGGTGCTCAAAAAAGTCATCAAGATGCGGTCAAATTTCAAAAACGGCTTTTCGTAAAAGCCGACCAATTCAAGCTGGGCCGGTGTTATGCCCGCTTCTGCTAAACAAAATTCTATGGCACGTTTAGGAAATGCCGAGTCGTGCTTAATCCGGGTAAAGCGCTCTTCGTGCGCCGCTGCAATAACCTCGCCGTCTTTAAGAAGACATGCGGCTGAATCATGGTAAAAGCACGAAATTCCTAAAATGTAACGGGGAGAGGCCATATGCAGTGCATACATTATGCTTGCTCAGCATACCATGCAATTGTTTTCTGTAAGCCTTCTTGGAATTTGGTTTGTGGCTCCCAGTTGAGGAGCGATTTTGCAAGAGAAATATCTGTTGTAGCATCATGTACCTCTTTGCGGGCAGCAATATTCTTTGTTGCTCCTCCAAACTGTTTTGCAACTTCGTTTACGCTTGTCGCCTGGCCGGTTCCAATATTGATTTGCTCGCCATTGCCCACTTTTGCAGAGTCCATTGCAGCCAAATTTGCCGCTACAACATCATCCACATAGATAAAGTCGCGCGTTTGGGTGCCGTCTCCGGTAATGGTGAGCGGCAGTCCAGCGGCATGTTGTTGCAAAAATGTTGCAATAACTGAAGCATAGGCTCCGTTCATAACTAAGCGCGGGCCAAAGACATTTGCATAGCGCAGATTCACGGTCTCAATATTCCAGAGTTCGGCTGCAAGTTCCATATATCCTTCACTCATAAGTTTTTGCAAACCGTATGGGCTTGTCGGCTTTGTGTGCATGGTTTCGCGCAGGGGGAGCGACTCGGGCTCGCCATAAACTGCGCACGAGCTGGAGTAAATTACTCTCTTTACACCGGCTTCGCGTGCCGCTACTAAAAGCTTTACCGTTCCGGTACAGTTGACCTCGTGTGTCTCTACAGGATTTGTGATTGAATATTGAAGGTTTGCAATTGCTGCCGTATGAAAAATTCCGTCAGCATTGCGGCAGGTGGCTGCAAGATCATCATCATCGGTTATTTTTGCAACCGCGAGCTCAGCCCCATCCGGCAAGTACTCTTCTTTGCCGGTACTTAAATCGTCGAGTATGCGCACGTTGTCGCCTCGCGCAATAAGCGCTGCTGCAATATGCGAACCGATAAAGCCGGCTCCTCCGGTGATAAGATATGTTTTACTCATTAAAATGGATGAAACCAATCTTGTTTTTTGCCGGCTGTTTTCCACTTATGCCACGTTGTTTTTGTCCGTTTGCGTGCGAGCGGATCGGTAAAGATACGCACGAGAACAGCTGCTGCCGCAAAAATGGTAACGAAAAATATTCCTAGGAGAATTTTCGTCCAAAAGAGGCCCAAATAGTGACCTACAGTACGAAAGAAGTTTCTGATTTTTTTCCAGGCTTTCTTCATAGTTATAAGGTTATTGTACCATTGGAGACGTCTGGATAGCATAAAATATCTCATGATTTTTTCTCGAGTGCGAAAAACCAGCCGCTGGCCAGTGAGAGTGGCAAGTGATGTGCAGCCCAGATATTTGCCTGCAAAAGGAGGGGAAATTTTTTAATCAGAGTGTTTGCAACAGTGCCTGCAAATAGCGTTGAAGCTTGCATATTGTTTACCTGCAAACCGAGATCGGCAAAAATATTAAGAAGGTCTTTTATGGAGTGATGGTTTTTTTGTAGTGTAATAAGAAGAAGTCCGTTTGGCGCAAGTTGATGAACAAGGGGCAGGATCTTTTGATCGATACAGAGAATGGCCTTGAATTGATCTTCGCTCACTTCGGCAGGTTTGTTGGTTATGCAATATCCTTTTTGTACAAGTGTGCTCCGAATAAGGTTATTACTATTATGGTCTGCATATAAAATTTTAAGATCCGCTTTTGCAGTATGAGTGCGTTGTAAATGCGCTCTCAGTTGGGCTTCGATCCAGTGCAGACGGTTGGTGTGGCCATAAATATTTTCTTGAGGAAGATTTTTTATTCGCGTATGCAATCTTTTGAATGTGCTTTCTAATGCATGGCAGCGTTCGCGAATCCGGAAGCGCATGAAGCTTCGGCCGTTATTCTGCAGCACATGTCGTGCATCATCTATTCGCTTCTGTGTAAGAAATGCACGGGCAAGTTCATCGAGTAAAAGTGGATCCAGATTCATATTTTTAATTGAGGATGCTGCGAGTCCCCATCGTTCTGCCAGGAGTTCAGCTTCCTCGGCTCGTATGATTTTTTTGGTTTCCGCTGTTTTTGGT
>PCVQ01000004.1:50635-53685 GCA_002796025.1 Candidatus Peregrinibacteria bacterium CG11_big_fil_rev_8_21_14_0_20_46_8 | reverse complement strand
AGCTGTTCCGACTCTTGGTTTTTAAAAAACTGCATCAACTGCACAAACTGCTTTGGCTGTGTAAATCTCCGCAATAAGCAGTACTATATTATGAACAAGCCGTATTCAAAAGAAGAGTACGAAAATATCATGGCAAAAATTCCCCGTGCGACGATACAAGATATCGAAAAACTTCGTCTGCAGTTTGCCGAACATGTTAAAACATTCCCCCAGAAATATATACATGGCGTACAAAATGAAGATTCAAGTGGCGATTATTTGAACAACACGCAACGATGTACTGACTGCTATGATGTCTTCGATTCTCAGGACTGCCGCTATGTTTTTAATTCGCGGAACTGCAAAATGGTGCACGACATGACGGTATTCGGCGCGGCGCAAGGAGCCCAGTTCTGTTATGAAGTCCATGAAATCGGCGACAGCGTGCAAAAGATAAAATTTTCGGATCAAATCTGGGGCGGTTGCGCAGAAATAACGTATTCCAAACTCTGTATGCAGAGCAGTAAAAATCTCTTTGGATGTGTAGGTTTAAAAAAAGCACAGTACTGTATTTTAAATAAGCAGTATACAAAAGATGAATGGGAAGCATTGGTGCCGCAAATTATTGAAGCAATGAAAAACGAGGGCACATGGGGCGAATTTTTCCCTCATACAATGAGTCCATTTGCCTATAACGAAACCGTGGCGCAAGAATACTATCCGCTGGAAAAAGAAGCGGCTGTAGCAGCCGGCTATGGCTGGCGCGATCCCGATGCACAGGAATTTCGCCCGGCAACCGCAGAGCTCCCCAAAACAATACAAGAAGCGAATGATGCAATTTTAAATGAAGTATTTAAGTGTACCGAATGCGGCAAAAATTACCGGCTTATTGCTGCCGAGCTCTCCTTTTATAAACGCGCTGCGCTGCCCGTTCCAGAACGCTGCCATAACTGCCGTCATCGCCACAGACAATCGTTCCGAAATCCGCGCACGCTCTATGCACGCGCATGCGACAAGTGTAGTACAGCAATCCAAACAACATATGCACCAAGCCGTTTGGAACCGATCTACTGCGAAAAGTGTTATTTAGAAGCCGTAGATTAAAAAAAGGGCGACACCTCATGAGATGCCGCCCTTGAACACTAATCGTGCAAAACTTACTGCACTTGATTCTCCATAAAACCGCTTAATTGATAACCGGGGCCGAGTTCACCGTTCGCACAGTCACGACCCTCGTTTATACAGTGCTGAACAAAGTAGTTCATAACTCCTTCATCCCATGCCATGAACCAGTCACCATGTGCAGAATAGCCGCCTGGTGCACTGCTACGGTCGTAGTGGTCAGAAGCAAGATACCAACCTGCGGTACTTTGTCCTGCTGGAATCGGCCAGTCAAAATTATAGGTGATATGAGGCAATGGAACCGGGTGTGATGATGGACAATATAATTGATTACCATTTGCCGGGCTGCGCACAGGGTCCCACTCCGGCTCTGCCATATGACTCTTATGATTTGCAGAATCAAGATTTACACCATCCCAGCATTGCGGAAAAAATAGCGACATCAAGAGGGTATCACCTCCCTCACATACCGGAATGTAACTTACAAAGTCACGCTCGCCGCGCCCAATCGCATCAATCCACGACATACATGCCCAGTGAAGTGTCTCTTTAGGTTGTGGATTCTGAGGGTTTGCCATCGCATTTCCTGCAATCATGCGCAAACCGGTAGGCATAGGTTGTATTGTTGCTTCATCTAGACCGCCACTCTTATAGTAAACACCGGCTGGAATGGGTACTTGAATTTCATTCCGTTCATTATAAATTGCCGGCACCCAGTAAGAACTACGGTTTGCTATACCACCGTGACACGTAGCACTTCCACTTGCTCGCAATGTTGCTTCAGTAGAGTTTGCATCGGTGCTGCGATTTCCAAAATACATATGGGTATGCGACGCACCGGATTGGTTTGGAAAGACGATTGGGTCGTCATTGTTAAAGTGAGAGATGCCGCACTGAATACGGAAGTTCCCGCCCCATGGGGCATTACGAACCGGATAACTGTAATCTTGAACAAATGCGACTACTGCGGAATCACTAGTTACAGGGTGGTTTGTTGGAGTAGGCTCAGGCTCCGGCGTTGGCTCAGGCTCCGGCGTTGGCTCAGGCTCCGGCGTCGGTTCGGGATCCAGCGTCGGCTCCTCCCAAGTGCCATTGCGAATGGCAATATCTTGTTCAATAGAACTCACCGCCTGTGCAGCAGCTAAATCAAAATCACTGCGCTGATGAATATGTTCACCGATTATATAATCACCTTTATCGTCATCCGCAATTCTCACAATTTTCGAAATCCAATTCGAGGGCAATCTGCCATATATCTCACGATATAACTGTGCAGCCACATCTTCGGAAGAGATCCAACGCAATGTACCACCTGGTGCAATTGCATAAATTGTATCGGTAAAAGCTGCTCGCGCTAAAGTTCCCGGACGGTTTGTCACATTTTCGCCAAATGGAATCGATGCAATCTGATTACAAGGAACAGTCGAAACATCGGGAGAACCACCATACCAACTACGAAGTGTTGCACGCGAAGGAAATGCATTTCTCTGCGGCTGAGAGTCAATATAGTAGGTTGTCTTCGGCTTACCGCGCTCACTACACTGGACGAGCGAGCCTGCCGGAAATAAAGAAGAACCACTCTCAACTGCAAATGCATTAAGAGTTGTGGTCGAGAGCACAGCAAAAATGCTCAAGACAGCGAGAGAGTTGCGTGCCTTAAAAAAACGCATACAAAAAGAGTTAGGGAATAAAGATACTAAAAGGGGCGGACGTTTGTAGAGAGATATTATTACAAAATCTTCCAAGTTTACCTTGCCATAAATAATTTATATTTATTGAATTTGATTTTCCATAAATTCTGTCAATTGATAGCCAATCCCTAACTCACCATTACTGCAATCGCGGCCTTCAACAATGCAGTGCTGCACAAAGTAGTTCATAACACCTTCATCCCATGCCATAAACCAGTCTGCATGGGCCGAATAGCCGCCTGGTGCAGCAGTTCTATC
>PCVQ01000004.1:33403-50563 GCA_002796025.1 Candidatus Peregrinibacteria bacterium CG11_big_fil_rev_8_21_14_0_20_46_8 | reverse complement strand
GTCGGATCAGCAAGAGGCTCAGCCATATGACTCTTATGATTAGCTGAATCAAGATTAATACCATCCCAACATTGAGGAAACATTATAGATAATAATAATGTATCACCCCCTTCACAGACGGGAATATAAGGAACGTATTCACGCTGACCAATTGCCATAAGTGGAAACCACGAACGGCATGCCCAATGCATAGTCACTGGAGATTGAGGATTTTGCGGATTGCTCATCCCATCACCGGCGATCATACGCAAACCAGCTGGAAATGGTTGTAGGGTTGTTTCATCGAGAGAGCCATTTTTATAATAAATGCTCGGTGGCTCCGGAATTTGAACCTGGTTTTGCGCATTATAAATTGCCGGCACCCAATAAGCCGAACGATTTGCCAAATTTCCATGGCACGTCGAACTGTTACTCGCGCGCAAACTTTGCTCGGTCGACATCGCGTCTACATTGCGATTTCCAAAGTACATATGTGTATGCGATGCACCCGGCTGATTTGGAAATACGATTGGATCATCATTATTCAAATGAGAAATCCCGCACTGAATACGAAAATTTCCTCCAACATTAACAGTTCCAACCTGAAATGAGTATTCGCGAACAAAAGGAATTACTGCAGGATCATTTGTAACCGGATGCGCAGTAGTGGATGCCGTTGGTGGAGTTGCAGATGGCGGCGGCGCTGGTGAAGCTGCTGGTGGTGTCGGTTCTGGTGTAGTTGCTGGTGCTGGCGAAGCTGCTGGTGTCGGTGCTGGTGTGATTGCTGGTGCCGGCGCTGGTGCTGGCGAAGCTGCTGGTGGTGTCGGTTCTGGTGTAGTTGCCGACGGCGGTACTGGCGAAGCTGCTGGTGGTGTCGGTTCTGGTGTCGTTGCTGGCGGCGGTTCTGGCGAAGTATTCGACACTGGCGCTGGTGAAGCACTTGGTGCTGATTCTGGCGCAGTTCCATCGTCAGCTTCTGCTGAATCGACAGAAATTCTTCTCACCTTTTGTGAAGAAACCTGCCGAGGCGCACTAAGAACTTCTAATTCTTTTTCTAGAGTTGCACTCTCCACTGCGGCCTCCAAATCAAAATCGCCGCGGTTGCTAATAGGAGCTCCGATGCGATAATTCGCTTTCAACTCATCTGGAATAAGCGGAACGCCCGAAAGATTTATAAATGAATCATAAATTTCAACATACAACTGATTGGCCACATCTTCATGAGAAATCCAGCGCAGTACACCTCCGGGGGCAATGGCGTAAATCGCTTGGGTAAAGTTAACACGAGCTAATGTACCTGGACGATGCATAATATTAATTCCTAGCGGAATACTCGAAATTCTTGCACAGGAAACATTCTGCACATTGTCAAAATTCTCATACCAAGTAAGAAATGTAGTTTCATTTGGGAAAATATTGCGGCGCCCTTCTGAATCGATATAAAAAATAGTATTTGGATGGCCTTCTTCATTACAGCGCACCAAAGATCCAGCCGGAAACTCCGCAGATACACTTTCTGCAAAAAACGAAAATCCTATTATGGAGATAACTAATATAACCAAAACACTCATCACATCTCGTCTCTTCAAAGAATACATACACAAAAGTTAAAATATAAAATACACACTGCTAACTCCCACGCACATGCCCAGCAAAAAATTACAAAAATCTGCTTACAAAAAATTCTTTTAGCTCTCTAATTCGTCAAGCAACAAACCTGTTATAATCTGGACATGAAGAATCGCACGTGCCGCAACTGTAATAGTGATTTTCAAATCCATCCTGAGGATGAAAAATTTTATGAGCAATTTGAAGTCCCGACTCCCAACCAATGCCCGGAGTGCCGCCTCATTCGCCGCATGCACGAGCGCAATACAAAAAATCTTTATTATCGCACCTGTGATGCAACTGGCAAAAAGACGCTCTCACACTTTCATGCGGAACAGCCATTTCCGGTATATTCGGCTGCGGCATGGTGGGATGACAAATATGATGCAACCGAATACGGCATTGAATTCGATTTCAACCGGCCCTTCTTTCCTCAATTTTTGGAGCTGAAAAATAGCGTGCCGCACTTGGCGGTTTTCAATACAGAAGCCACACTCCAAAATAGCGACTACAACAACTGCACCGCCTATCTAAAAAATTGTTATCTCGTTGCCGAAACTGACTATGCCGAAGACAGCTATTACGGCAACCTCCTAAAAAATGTTACATCGGTTGTCGACTGCTCCATTTGCTACGACTGCGAACTCTGCTACGAATGCGTTGATTGCATCAACTGCTACCGTTTGCGCTACTCACAAGATTGTACCAACTGCTCGGACAGTTATTTTTTAAAAAACTGCATCTCGTGCAGAGACTCCATTGGCTGCATCAATCAACGGCATAAGCAGTACATGATTTTTAACAAGCAATATACGAAGGAAGAGTATGAGAAAGCGCTGGCGGCTTTTTGTTTAGATACGCAAGAAGGCGTTGAAGCACTGCGCAAACAGTGCCGTGATTTTTTCCTGACCCAGCCGCACAAAGCTTTAGTTGCAGAGCACAATCAAAATAGTCTCGGCGATCATCTTACAAATTCAAAAAATGCCTATTACTGCTTTGATAGTAAAGAGTTGGAAGATTGCCGCTACTGCGCCAAGCTCTCTTTGAGCGTAAAAAACTCGATGGACTATAGCTCGTGGGGAAATAAGTCGGAGCTCATCTATTTCTCAACAAGCTGCGGTGATAACTGCTACAATCTAAAATTTTGTGTCAATTGTCAGACAAATGTGCGCGACTCCGAATACTGTTACGATCTATTCAGCTCATCACACTGCTTCGGCTCGACCAATCTCAAAAAGCAGCAATATTGCATTTTAAATAAAAAATATTCAGCGAAAGAGTATGAAAAATTAAAAACGCGAATCATTGAACATATGAAAAAGACCGGAGAGTACGGCGAATTTTGGCCGGTTGAAATTTCTCCATTTGCTTACAACGAAGCCTTTGTTATAGATAGCTTTCCACTAAATAAAACAGACGCACTCAGCCGCGGCTATCGCTGGCGCGAGGCGCTCGATAAAATCGATAGCAAAAAAGTCGAAGGTGCAATTACCTGCTCCAAATGCTCAAAAGCGTTCAAAACAATTCCGCAAGAAGAGCGATTTTATTCGCAGCTCGGAATTCCGCTGCCGCAGCTATGTTCTATGTGCCGGCACAAAACGCGAGCCGCATTAAGAAATCCGCTTACATTGTGGGAACGCGCATGTGCAAATTGCAATATACCCATCCAAACAAGTTATGCCTCAGGCCGCCCAGAAACAGTATACTGCGAAATCTGCTATCTGGCCGCAGTCTATTAAGAATTCTACAAATGCCCCCACATTTCCTCAAACCACATGCGAAATGTATCTACCACTGCATCATTTTCGATAATGACACCCGAAGGATTAGCGGTAAGATCAATATAAGATAATTTGTGGCCCCAACAGAGCGTATCAATAGCAAATTCTCCTTTTTGTTTGGGCCAAATTTTATATTCATGCTCGCCTGAACCGCGCTGCATGCACTGTACATACGACTGAACACGTTTTGAATCATATAAAATATCACGCTTCTTAACATGGGCAGGTACTTGAATATACTCTTCGTTATTCAACCAACGCGGGATAGAACTTTCTATCCGCTCCAATGAAAAAATTGTTAAAAGTTCTTGCGCCTCTTTAGATGTTTTTAAGTCATTACGAATCGTATTATAAATAGCATGCACACCTTCAACTCCTTCAAAGAAACGAATACTTGTCGTGCTGCGTTTCGAAGGACGAAGTGCTTGAAAAATCGGTGCAGCACGATTGAAGTGCTTTTCCAGCAATTGTAATTTCTTTTGTTTTCTCGAAAGATATGCCAATAATCCATAATAATCGACCGCCTCATATCTGCGGACCCCTTGTTCACCTATCTCACTTACCAGACCCTTTTCTTTTAATTGCTCGGCAATATCATATACATGGGTTCTTGTAATGCCAGATTCCAGCGCAATTTGTGTTACCGATGCAGAACCGAGTCTCATGAGACTCAGTAATATTTTAATTTCTTTATCTGCAAGTCCTAAATCTTGCAGGAGCAATTCTGGTATCGAAGCTTCCATAGGTAAATTTTGTAAAAAATTGTCGACATTTTTTATTGTAACAAAACAGTTCTACTTAGCAAACCAATAAATTATGTAAAGAATCATTGACAATGTATCTTAAATACATACACTGGACAAGCATGCAAAAGCCTTTTGCAACCTAGTTAACTTACATGACATCCCACCCCAACACCCCAACCGGCTACTTCCGGCAACTCGGCTCTATTCATTTACATGTCGACGGAGGAGGCCTGAGCCGCCCGGTCGAGGAATCACTCTGGATGCTCGTTCAGGAATTTAACCGGCGTGCAAAGCTGAATCAAGTCACAGAAGAGGCACCTGGAAGCCAGCGAAAAGAATTGCCGGAGGCATATCGCAATCATGGATTGGGGCAAAGCGGGGAAGAGTCTCTGGAATTCTTCTCAATGTTGATGATCGCCGAACCTGCAAGAACAATAACAGAAAAAGTGCGAGCAAAGATTGCACGCTCCCTGCCCTACATTCCAGAGTTCAGCGAATGGCTTACACCAGATGGAAGCGTAGAGATAACACGGCGAGCCGTAGAAATCTTACTGCAACGTACAGATATCACATCACCGATTCTTATCGAAACAGAACAAGTGATTGGTGTTATCGACGATAATGCAGCAGAACAGTGGATACCGCCAAACTTAGACCATCCTCTTATTCACAGCTCTATTGGACTACCGCGCGCTCAAACACCCCCAGTTGAAATTCATAGTGCAATAAATATGCCAAGAGAAAAAGGCAATTCAGCACCATTTAAGGCACAAGAACTACTTGAGGCTCTGGAGCAGCGCGGAATCGCATTAGGAGGCTGCTTTCTCTTTAAAAATCCAAACGAGTGGCGATACCGATTTAATTATTTTGCAGAACATGAAACGTATCAAAATATTGCACGCACTCAAAATGCTGCCATTCGTGAATATATGGCAGCTCATGGAGGCGGACGACAATATCTTACACGTACAATATCCGAAGGCGTACTTGGTGTCTGGAAAATTAACCCATCAATGACGCCGACCGCCGGCATTCAATATGCAACACAATAGAACTCCTTCAAAATATCTTACCTCGATTACAGACGAGCTGAATGAGCTTTGTAAAGAGCACGAAATTCCAGCAACTATTGAGTCACGCCTAAAATCTGAAACAAGCACTGCTCAAAAAATAGCACGTAAAAAAATTCTGCCACAACATGTAATGGATACTATCGGCATCCGAATTATCGTGGAGGATATTTACGCATGCTATAACCTGCTCGAACTCATCATTAACAAATTCAAAATAATTCCGGAACGAATTAAGGATTATATTCAATTTCCAAAAGAAAACGGCTATCAAAGTTTGCACCTTGTTTTTCAAACCGGCAATCAAACGATTGAATTACAAATTCGGACATGGCTTATGCACCAACATGCCGAAAAAGGGCTGGCATCACAATATCCTCAAGAAAGCAAAGAACAAGAAATTGTTATAGAGCCCTCCGAACGGTTCCGGCTCCGTCCAAATCCAGAAGCTATGATGAGCTACTATGCCCATCTGGGAGGAATAAACAGGCAACTTGCGATTATTAGTAATCTCGTCCAATCACAAAAAGCTACCAAGAAAAAGCGCGATATAGCGCAGTTTATAGTTCGCTCTGCTTTAGAATTAACGCGGAGTAAAAGCGGCGCGCTGCTCAAATACGATATGCTGCAAGATCGCTTTATACTTTCAACAAGCTTCGGCATTCGTAACGCACACCAAACACATCTCCGCAAAATATCCGAAAATAATGACGAATTTATTGAGCAAATTTGTACTGAAAAAAAACGGCTATGGGCGCATTTCGATCGCACAACCGGCCAATTTACAATGGGAAAAAGAGAAGAACATCAGGAGCAAGCTCTATGCATACCGCTCGTGCACGACATGATGGTCCTGGGTATTATAATTATATTTTTTGATACTGAAAATCTTGCAACAACCTTAGAATTAAATCTCCTTGAACTCTTTGCATGGCTGAGCACCTATCGGATGGTTGAGCTAAAAATTCTAAAGCCCTCGTAGGCAGCTCTGGAAGCGCACGTGCGCCAAATGTAAAAAAGAACCAGAAACGGTATACTGCGAAACGTGTTATCAGAACGAAGTAAATTAAAAGCCTTTCAGGAAAAAATTTTTAAATATTATGCGCAAAATGCGCGGATTTTCCCTTGGCGCCGCACAACAAATGCATACCACATCTTGGTATCGGAAATTATGCTGCAGCAGACCCAGACCGACAGAGTAGTACCTAAATACCGCGCTTTTCTGAGGCTATTTCCAACCTGGAAAGCGCTGGCGCAGGCTCAAACCGCCGAGGTTATTACAGCCTGGCAAGGCCTGGGCTACAACCGCCGTGCGCTTAATCTTAAAAGATGCGCAGAAAAAATCTACCTTGAACATAAAGGTAAAATGCCGCAAGAGCGCAAAGCTCTAGAATCACTTCCGGGCATTGGGCCATATACTGCGGGCGCGCTTCTCTGCTTCGCCTTTAAAAAGTGGGAACCTCTTATAGAAACAAATATTCGCCGTGCTTTTATTCACGAATTCTTTCAAGAACAAGAACTCATACACGATCGTGAAATTATTGAGGTTCTCACAAAAACTCTTACATGCAGTCAAAATCACACTGAACAAGCATGCGAAGAAGCACGCTGCGCGGCACACTGGTTTTACGCGCTCATGGACTACGGCGCATATCTTGGAAAAACGCTGCGCACCGCTAACAATCCAAACAAAAAAAGCCGCCACTATACGCGGCAGTCAAAATTTGAAGGCTCGCACCGCCAAGTGCGGGGAGCAATTTTGCGGTACCTTACACACAATGGTTCAACAAAAAGCAGCGAGCTTTACGAGAAAATCAATGTAGCCGAAGCGCAGATAAAAAAAGCGCTGAAGGAACTGGAAGCTGAGGGATTTCTCACAATTGGGAAGACCCTACGTTTAATTTGATAAGAATAAGAAGCTGACAGGACCGCTCGCCTACGGCTCGCTTCCTGTCAGTGGTCAAAGCCAGCCCAACTCTTTAAATTTATCTTCCAAATCGTCTTTTGACTGAAAACCAACCGCCCGTCCTACCTCTTCACCATCGTTCATAAAAACAAGCACCGGAATCGAGCTTACGCCGAATTTACCGGGTGTCTCTTGATTCTGATCAACATCTAATTTGTAGACAGCTATCTTCCCTTCGTACTCTTGAGAAATTTCGTCGATAATAGGCGCCATCATTTTGCACGGACCGCACCAGTCCGCGTAAAGATCGATGAGGACATGCCCCTTAGCGGTTTTTTCTGCGAAATCTGCATCTGTTAATTGGTGTGCCATCATTCAAAATCTACCAGCTTGCAAGACACATATCAAGCAAAGTTACGTATAATCTCCAAGCTAGTGTATTCTATTGCACATTCAGAATGAACAATATTCTCAAAGCACTGTCCCTTATTGGCTTTCTGTTTGCAGTTGTTGCCTTGGCACCCAACAATCAGGAATTTAATGGTCTCATTATTTCTTGGCAGGAAGAAGCATCAAGCAGCGGTATTTTACAAATACGCACGCGCGAAACCTTTGGATGGAGTGAGTGGATGGCAGTTAAGAGAGACGAAGATCACGATGAACATGATGAAATTACCTCAACTTCAGAGGAAATCTTTGACACGCTCATTAATACAAATAAAAGTTCTGCCTTTGAATATCGTGTTATCGGGAACGGTATAACAAATATTCACATTGATCCGATTTACAATAATGCTCCAGGCAAACGGCGCTTTTTTGCCGCAACGAACGGACCTCGCGGCATTCCAATTATCTCACGGCAAGAGTGGGGGGCAGATGAGACTCTTACTTTTAAAAATGGTGAAATTGATGAGAACAACGGGAATCACAATGAACTTTCGGACAGCAACGAGCGCGAACTCTTTGGCAAAGATGATGAGGAGATAGAACGTATTGAGTACACAGACCGCGAAGGGCGTACCTATCGCTGGCCGCTGCAATATGCCAAAGATATTAAATTTATTGTCGTGCACCATACCGCCTCGGCAAAAGATTTAGACAAGCCCAAAAATGCGATTCAAAATATTCTCTACTATCATGCAGTACGGCGAGGCTGGGGAGATATCGGCTATAACTATCTTATAGATACTGAGGGAAATATTTATGAGGGGAGAAAGGGCGGCGTTGGTGTTATTGGCGGGCACGCCCGGCCGGTCAACAAAGCTTCCGTGGGAATTGCGCTGCTCGGAAATTTTGAGGACGGACAAATTAGTCCGCGCGCGCTCGATAGCCTGCTCATCCTTTCAAGGAAATTAGCAAAAGATCACAACATCAAACTTAATAAAAATATCCGTTACAACGGCAAAACCTACGAAGGACTGCACGGTCATGGCGACAACTCTGCTACCGCTTGCCCGGGCTATAATATAAAAGAGCAGCTCGAAGAGATCCGCGACACTATTACCTATCAAAATCGCAGCAACAATCCCCTGTTTACAAGCCGCTATGATTTTCGCGATCAAAATAGAGACCGGATTATTGTTGCAAAGGCCGGTGAAGAAAAAGAGTTCACTATTAAATTAAAAAATACCGGTGCAAGCGCTTGGGACAATAAAACATATTTAATGACAACCAATTCGGGCGAAGACAGAAGTATTCCGCGCATCCTTGCAACACTTGCCGAAGAGCGGGTTGAATCCGGGCAAATCGGCATTTTTAAAGGCACCATTCCGCAAAATCTTGTTTCGGGATTGCGTCTCGCAAAAACGCGACTCGTCGCAAACGGCAATGAAAACGAGATTGTTGCAAAAGAAATAAGCGTGCCGATTTTTGTAGAAGGAGTACATGCAAGTTATGAAGTGGTGAGACGAAGTGATCCGCCAAAAATATTACAGCCAGGAGAAAAGGCACGGGCATGGATCGAGCTAAAAAACACAAGCAATTTCACATGGAAGCGTGCAGGCAAAAATAAAGTACAGATTGGTACAACACAAGATCGTGACCGCAAAAGCCCTCTCTTTGAGGGCGACCGACGGATAGCACGGCTACGCCAGAGCAGTGTGGGACCGGGCGAAATAGGACGATTTTATTTTTATCTGACTGCGCCATCAACACCTGGACGCTATGTCGAGCACTTTGCGCCTGTGATTGAAGGCGTTACCTGGATGCCGGATGCCGGACTGCACTTTGATGTAACCATTGAGGGCGAAGAGAAGCCAATTCGGGTTTTGATTCGGGACTTTGATTCTAGCCGCGTGATGATAAGCAGTGAAGAAAAAACGCGTCTCTACGAGGGCAAAAAACGCATTACAACGATTAGAGAAAATGCACAAATCACCATTCGCAAAACACGAGGTAAATACGCAGTAAAGGTTCGCGGCACAGTATATGAACTGCAAGAACCGCCGCGGATTATTTCGATCCCCGCAAAAGCGGGGAACAGCGGCATACTCCGAGTAAATAATTACGAAAACCGGCCAGCCTGGAATCCCAACCTCAATGACAATCTCTTTGAAGGCACGCTCGAAATTCGCACACTTAAAAACGGCAAACTCAGTGTAATTAATGAACTGCCGCTCGAGAGATACCTTACGGGACTTGCCGAAGTATCAAACGGAGATCATAAAGAAAAAATCCGAACTATAATTATTCTTGCCCGCAGTTACGCGCGCTACCATCTCGAAAACAATTCAAAATTTCCAAACGAGCCCTACGATTTAGATAATGATCCAAATTCGACACAGAAATATCTTGGATACGGACTCACAAAGCGTTCGCCGAATATTACACAAGCCGTACAAGACACACGCGGCATGATTGTAACCTACCATGGCGACCCTGTACTCACTCCGTATTTTAGCCAGAGCGACGGACGCACCCGCAGTGCCGAAGAAGTATGGGGTTGGAAAGACCGGCCCTACCTCCAAAGTGTAAATGACTCTCATTGCGGCGCAACACAGCTTTTAGGCCATGGTGTCGGGCTTTCTGGATGCGGAGCGACTGCACTAGCCAAACAGGGCAAAAGTGCGGAAGATATTATAAAATACTACTATAAAGGTGTTGAGATTGAGCCGCGATAGATGGTATAATCATTAGATGACTCTCAAGCCGATCCCCCACGAATCACTTGCAAAGAGCGAGCAAAAAAAACACTCGAACCGCAAGAAAAACAAAAACTTCAATCCAAAGGTAAGCAACACCAGCAGCGATACTACGCTTAAAACAATAGTTTCTGGATTAGTACGTTTTGTAAACCGCGGCAGCAAATATACGGTAGAACAGATTGACGATCTGATTATGGCAATGCAGCGAAGTATTATAAGATTACAGAAGGAAAAACATTCAATAATGCAGAAGAGAGAACGGAAGAAAAGATAAAAAAATCTGCTACACTGGCAGCAATGCTGACTTTGGGAATCAATACCGCAACTGAAACTGAAAGCGTTTGCTTGCTACAAGGCGAACAGCTTATTGATGAAATCCAGTGGCGCGGCAATAGAGACGAAGCCATTACACTACTGCCGAATATTGAACAATTGCTCTTACGGAACTCGTTTGTATTTAAAGATATCAGGAAAATTATTGTAGTGTGCGGACCCGGACCGTATGGAGCTTTACGCATCGGCATCACAGTGGCTAATACTCTCGCACTTGCGCTGCAAGCAGAACTTTTCGAGATCTCCGCACAAGAAATCGAAACATCACTTTCTGCTGTGATTCAGCAAGGCCACCGAAAAGTAAAAAATGTAAGCCCAATATATTTGCGTCCACCTTCCATTACAAAGGCCAAAAAATAACCATGCTTCACATTGTCTCTACACCAATTGGAAATTTAGAAGATATGACACTCCGGGCGATTCGTACCTTAAAGGAGGCAGATTTTATCGTTGCCGAAGATACGCGGCATGCAAAAATTCTTCTTAATAAATATGAAATTACGACTCCCTTGCTCTCGTTTCATGCACACACTACGCCTGCGCAGCTTGAGCAAGTTTTAGAGCGACTAGGACGAGGTGAGAATTTAGCACTTATCTCGGATGCCGGAACTCCTGGCATTTCCGACCCGGGTTATGTGCTTATACGCGATGCAATTGCACGCGGCATTACCATTGAAGTTATTCCCGGTGCAAGTGCACTCCTCACTGCATTGGTAGGAAGCGGCCTTCCTGCAAACCGATTCCTTTATCTTGGCTTTTTGCCCTTAAAAAAAGGCAGACAAACCCTTTTGAAATCTTTGGCGGAATTGCCATATACGGTCGTGATTTACGAAGCACCGCATCGAATAGAAAAAACACTCTCACAACTGCATGAATTTTTGGGAAATCGCCGCATATCTGTAGGACGTGAACTCACAAAAAAATTCGAAGAAAATTTCCGCGGTACATTGGAAGAGGCGCGTGAACACTTCAAAGCAAAAAAACCTAAGGGAGAATTCACACTGGTCATTGGACCCGAATCAATTTGATATACTACGTTTAATGAATCGCGCTGCCTACAGCATTATAGAGTTACTTGTCGTTGTTGCGATTTTGCTAATTCTTGCGGCAGTGGCCGTTGGGACAGCAAATGGCGTACTCGCCGAACAGCGGATGAATAATGCCTACAATGCAGTCACCAATTTAATTCAAGAAGCCCGCGGTAATGCACTGGCGAGTAAGGACAGTCAAATTGCGGAATATCGCATAACGATACCGCAACCGCTGATTGCGAATCCTAATCAGCCTGTTACTGTTGTGCTTTCTAGCGTTAGCACAAGCGGCGCAGAAACACAGCTGGAAAGGATAGATTTAGGCAATCAGGGATTGGATATTCTTTTCTATCAAGATCAACAGCAGCAAGCCTGTAATCTGACCTCAAGAATAATGTATCAAACACAAACAGGAACTCCTATATTCGAGTGCGCTGTTACAGCATATACTGGCAACTTGAACACAAAACAAATACGGATTGAAATTAGAGAACGTAATCAGCAAAATCCCCGCCAGCGCCTCTTCACTATTCATCGGGCATCGGGCACACCACAGTTCGCAACACCATAGTTCTAACTCACCACAAGATTCACCAGCTTACCGGGCACATAGATCTCTTTTTTCATCTGCTTACCCTCTAAATGGGATTTTACATTTTCATTCTCAAGGGCCAATTTCAATGCATCTTCTTTACTCACCTCAGCTGGAACCATCAACTTTGCTCGCACCTTACCATTTACTTGCACAACGAGCTCAAACTCCTGCGCAACTAAATACTTTTGGTCGTAAGAAGGCCAGCCGGCATCAAAGATCGTCTTATTTTCTCCTAGGAATTCCCAACACTCTTCTGCTAAATGCGGTGCTAATGGAGCCAGCAGCTGTAAAAACTGCTTTTTTGCTTCGATAGTTGCGCCCGGTGCCAAAGCAACATTAATAAATGACATAAGCCCAGCCAAGACAGTATTAAACTGCAACTTCTCCATATCTTCACTCGCCTTTTTAATGGCACCGTGAAGTGCACGCAAAACTTCATCTGAATCTTTTCCAACATGCTCACCATGAATAAAGTTCCACACTCGATCCGCAAAGCGTGCAATGCCGGTTATACCGCGATCGCTCCAGTCACCGCCCTCGGTAAAGGGTCCCATAAACATCAAATACATGCGAAAAATATCGCTTCCATACTTTTCTACAAACTCGTCGGGCGAGACCACGTTTCCCTTACTCTTACTCATTTTTGCGCCGTCTTTGGTTATTAATCCCTGGTGCACCAAGCGCTTAAACGGCTCGGCCTTTTTATCATCCATCAGAACTTTATGAATAAAGCGGGCGTACAGCAAGTGCATGCACGCGTGCTCCGGACCGCCAACATACATATCGACCGGCAGCCATTTTTTAACCAGCTCTTTATCAAAGGGGCCGTCCTCTTTTTGCGGGTTTGGATATCTCAAAAAGTACCAGCTGCTATCTACAAAGGTATCCATGGTATCGACCTCGGGCCGCCATCCCTTTCCAAAAATCTTTTCGGTACGCGCAACAAATTCCTCGGAACTTGCCAGCGGCGCCTTACCTTTCGGTAAATAATCGACATCAGTCGGCAACATCCACGGCAAGTGCTCTTCGGGTACAGGATGTGCATTGCCTTCGGGATCATAGACAATTGGAATCGGAGCACCCCAATAGCGCTGACGCGAGATCAGCCAGTCGCGCAGTTTATACTGAATTTTTGCACGGCCAATCTTCTTTTTTTCCATATACTCGATCATCTTTTCGCGACCCTCCAAAATCGGCAAATCCGTGAATTCGCCGGAATCGATAATCCTCCCCTTCACATTGTATTTATCGACATCATCATAGACAAAGCTTTCGCCCTTCTCATCCACCACACTCTGCACAATCTTCAGCATATACTTCTCAGCAAAATCCATGTCGCGCTGGTCGTGTGCCGGAACGCCCATTACCACGCCGGTTCCATAATTCATCAAAACATAGTCGGCAACCCACAGCGGCACCTTTTCACCATTAAAAGGATTAATAACATAGCTGCCGGTAAAGACACCGGTCTTTTCCCGGTCTTCTGCCATACGTTCAATATCAGAGCGCTTCTTTGCTTCCTCAATATACTGCTCAACTTCGGCGCGCTGCGAATCAGTCACTATACTTTTCAACTCGGGATGCTCAGGGGAAATCACGACAAAAGTAACGCCATATACTGTATCTACTGTTGTAGTAAAGGTATCCAAAACTAAATTGTGACCGTCAACTTCCCAAGAGACATCACAGCCAACACTCTTTCCAATCCAGTTTTTCTGCATCAAAATCGTCTTTTCCGGCCAATCCAAACCCTCGTGCTGGAGCAAATCCTCTGCATACTCTTTAATATTAAAGAACCACTGGGTTAACTCTTTCTTCGTCACCTCACTTCCGCAGCGCTCACAACGGCCATCACTCACCTGCTCGTTCGCCAAGACTGTCTGGCACTTCGGGCACCAGTTCACCGGAGCCTTTTTCTTATATGCCAGCTCGCGCCGGTATAACTCCAAAAATACCCACTGCGTCCAGTTATAATATTCAGGTGAGCTCGTTACCACTTCTTTACTCCAATCGTACATCGTACCAATAGCGCGAATTTGCTTGCGCATATACTCAACATTCTTTTCTGTCGATTCTTTTGGCGGCACACCGGTTTTAATTGCATAATTTTCAGCAGGCAATCCAAAACTATCAAAACCAAACGGCTCAAAAACCCGAAAACCCTTCATCTGCATATAACGGGCGTACGAATCTACCGGCCCGTAGTTATACCAATGCCCAACGTGCAACTTATCTCCCGAAGGGTACGGAAACATTACTAAGCAGTAGAACTTTTTCGCAGCATCGGCCATATCTACCTCATATGTGCCTGCATCAGCCCAGCTCTTCTGCCACTTCTGCTCGATTTCTCGTGGATTGTACTGCATATGTGCGGCTTAGATTACACCTTAGGGCACGGACTTGTCCAGCCGCCCCTATTCATGGTATTATATATGGAAGTATCAGATAACACAACTCGTATGGACTCACTGCTTCCAATCCTCAAACAAATTCCATTTTTCGCACAGTTAACACAAGAAGAGCACCAGCAGATTATCAACAATGTGACTATGAACTACTACCCTGTGGGGCATGTGTTTTTTAAAGAGGGCGATGAGGCCGGCAATATGTACATTATTAAAAATGGGATTGTAAAAATCAGCCGCAGCGATCAAGAAGTAGCAACCTTGGCAGACAACAACTTCTTTGGCGAAATGGGGCTCGTTTCTGATAAACCGCGGAATGCAACGGCCACAGCAATGGACGAATGCCAGGTTTTTGAACTGAAAAAAGACGACTTCATTAAACTTATGGAGAATCTGCCGGAACTTGCGACAAAGGTATCCAATACCTATATAGAACGCGACAAACAAAACGCTCAAAATCCAAACGAAATATAATGAATCCCCTCTTCATCTCACATCTTGTTGCAGACTTTCTTTTGCAACCGACAAAGTTAGTAAGTTGGAAAGAAAGGACAATTGACGGCATCGTAATTCACGCCGCAATTCACGGAATTATAATGGCACTGCTTGTGTTCCAACTGAATTCACAAGCTGCGCTCGCAATTGGCACTGTCACTATCCTCCACGGTCTGATTGATTACAGCAAAGTACGCTACTTCAAAAAGAGCAAACACGATTTCGAGCTTGGATTTCTGCTGGATCAAGCAGGGCACCTGGTTGTCCTTGTAGTTGCTGCACGCTTTATTACACTGCCGGAATTCTGGTTCGACAACACCGGGGTTAGCAGCGGGCTTCTTCTCTTCTTCGCAAGCCTCTTCTTTGCAACACACAATCTCCTAAACATAAAGAATCATCCTACTAAGACACTAGAAGCACAGCAAAAACGCTTTGCTGCAATTGCACTTTGTTTTATTGCCTTCTTTATTGCGAGCATTACAGTTCGGTAAAATGCGGGCTAGCAATCACATGGCGCTTCTCTTTGCCGCGCGCTTTAACGATACGATGCTTACGCGCATTAATGTCGAGATGCTTCGTAAGTTGTGTTTCAAGCCGCGATTTCGCAAAATCAACCGCTTTAGTAATAGAATGGCTTGTTTCGCGTGCCATAAATTTCTCTGAAGGAATAGTAAGAATAAATTCAACATCATATGCATTATGCTTCTCAAAACGCTCAGCCTTTACCTCCAATAAAACTGCATCGTCCGGATGCTCCGCCATAAGTCGTTCAATTTTCTCAACTTTTTGCAACACATACGATCTCAATACATCTTCATCTTTTGCAACCATATTCTTAAAGTAAAAAACTGTTTCCATAGTGGGGCAGGTTAAAGATTAGTTATCTTTTATCTTACCCCGCTGCATCACAAACCGCAAACCAACGAGACCAGCTACAAATAGTAGAGCACTCACGAGTTGTGCAATTCTAATCGAACCTAAATAGAGGCTGTCCAACCTCAATCCTTCGATAAAAAAGCGCCCGAAGGAGTACCACATAAGATATCCGCATGAAACCAGGCCAGGTCTTTTTGTGTGTCGCGCAATATAGGCTAAAACTCCGAATCCAATAAAGTTCCAAAGCGATTCGTATAAGAAAGTAGGATGAAAAAAATCAAATTCTTCATATCCAAGAGGGCGATTTTCAAGCGGGATAAACAATTTCCAAGGAAGATTAGTTGGCTCCCCAAATGCCTCTGAATTAAAAAAGTTTCCCCAGCGCCCAAAAGCTTGCGCCAAAAGTACACCGGGTAAAAAAGCATCCAGGAGTCGGATTAGATGCAAATGATGTTTTCTCGTATAGGCAAGCAGAGCAAGTCCCCCGCCTATGAGGGCACCATGAATTGCCAATCCGCCATGCCATATCTGTACAATCTCGAGTGGCTGAGCGAGGAAAAAATCTAAACTAAAGAGCACATAGTAAATTCTCGCACCGATAATTCCTGCCACAACCATATAGAAGAAGAGATTCTCCAAATGGTGTACTGCAATTTGCTGCCGCCGAAATTCCGACCGGGCATACAGGTATGCTACAAGAATTCCAAGTGCAATGAAGAGGCCGTACCAATGGACTGTAAGCGGACCGAGTGAAAAAGCAACTTGACCGGGAGACTGGAACATATTGGCATTATACGCTAGAATGAGCGCCCTATGTTTAAAATTACCAATTTACAGGCAGGAATTGAAGAAAAACAGATATTGCAGGGCCTCTCTTTAGAGATTTTACCAGGCGAGGTGCATGTGATTATGGGTCCGAACGGCTCAGGTAAATCGACCTTGGCTAACTGTATAATGGGCCACCCTGGTTATCAGGTTACCGGAGGCTCGATCCAACTGGATGGAGAAGAGGTTAACGAGTTAAAAGCTGATAAGCGGGCCCAGCGCGGTCTGTTCTTAGCATTTCAATATCCGAAAGAGATTCCAGGTGTAGGCGTAAATAATTTTTTGAAAAGTGCTGTAGCGAGTGTACGCAAAGCACGCGGAGAAAAGGAACTCTCACACATCGAATTTAGAAAACTGCTACGCGAGC
>PCVQ01000004.1:0-33303 GCA_002796025.1 Candidatus Peregrinibacteria bacterium CG11_big_fil_rev_8_21_14_0_20_46_8 | reverse complement strand
ATGTTGATGCTCTGAAGATCGTTGCAGAAGGTGTTGAGAAGTTGCGCTCACCGCAGCGCGGTATGCTCCTCATTACACACTATCAGCGCATTTTGCACTACATTAAGCCGACCTATGTGCACGTTATGATAGACGGCAAAATTGTAAAGAGCGGCGGACCGGAACTTGGCGAAAAGCTGGAACAAGAAGGATACGACTGGATTAAAAAAGAAGCAGATGCAGAGGCGGTCCCCATGAATGCGTAATGTACAAAAATTTTTATGGCAAATGTTACCCTGGACTATGTTGGAAATTTAAATCGAGAAACGCTCGATAGCGCGAATGATTCGGCATATGCGGAGGGCGCGGTTCGCGGCTTGAGTGAAGCAGTAGTACGCCGCATTTCCGGAGACAAAAAGGAGCCGCCGTGGATGCTGGAGCACCGCCTAAAATCACTGAAAGTTTTTTTAGAAAAACCTATGCCAGGCTGGGGTCCGGATCTTTCTAAACTCAATTTAGATGAGATTATTTACTATGCGCGGCCAGGAGAAATTAAGCCAAGCCACAACTGGGAAGATGTTCCCGCAGATATTAAACGCACTTTCGAAAAATTAGGAATTCCGGAAGCAGAGCGGAAATATCTTGCCGGCGCAGGAGCCCAGTACGAGAGCGAAAATGTTTATCACCGCTTAAAGGAGAAATGGGGCGAAAAAGGTGTAATTTTTGAGGATATGGATACTGCACTGCAAAAGTATCCGGATTTGGTGAAGCAGTACTTTATGCGCTGCGTGCCGATGCACGACCACAAGTTTGCGGCACTGCACGGCGCGGTATGGAGCGGCGGCACGTTTATATATATTCCGGAAGGTGTGAATGTAGATCAGCCGTTGCAAGCGTATTTTAGAATGAATGCACAGTCTATGGGGCAGTTTGAACATACTTTGATTATTGTCGAGAATGGTGCACAGGGCTCATATATAGAAGGATGTTCGGCGCCAAAATATGAATCACCTTCAATTCATGCGGGATTGGTCGAGGTTTTTGTAAAAGAGGGCGCACGCTTCCGCTACTCTTCTGTAGAAAACTGGAGCCGCAATACCTATAACTTGAATACCAAGCGTGCGTTAGTAGACCGCAATGGTGTTATGGAGTGGGTTGGCGGAAACATGGGAAGCGGTGCAACAATGCTCTATCCGTGTTCTATTTTGCGCGGCGAGGGCGCGCGTGCCGATCACCTTGGCATCGCATTTGCAAATAAAGATCAGATTCAAGATACGGGCGCCAAAGTAATTCATGCGGCGCCGAATACCAGCAGTAAAGTTGTGATGAAGAGTATCAGCAAAAATGGAGGGAAGTCGGTGTACCGGGGATTGCTGCGGATTTTGAAAGGCGCGAAAGGAAGTAAAGCACAGGTGCGCTGCGATGCATTGCTGCTCGACGATCACTCAATTTCAGACACCATCCCCGACATACGCATCGAAGAAAACGACATCTCGATTGCACACGAGGCTACTGTTGGAAAAATCAGTGAAGAGCAATTATTCTATGCGATGAGCCGCGGCTTAAGTGAAGATGAAGCGATCGCGATGATTGTAAATGGATTTATCGAACCGATTGTAAAAGCCATGCCGCTGGAATATGCGGTAGAGATGAACCGCCTTATCGAATTAGAAATGGAAGAGGCCGGAGCGATTGGATAACCAGCCTGCCGAAAGCAGGCTTTTTCTTATGATTCACTGGACAACTACAACGTGCGAGCAAATTAAAGCGCATATTCCTACGCAGGACCCAACTGGAAAACAACTCCGTATGAAAGGGTATGAACGTGCCACTGCCAGCCTGCGAGCAGCCGAGAAACGTGCAGATAAAAATATCCGCACAGCAACAATCACCGTCGCGGAAGGACAAACTCTAGAGCTGCCAACACTGGAAGCAACTCCAGGCCTCACCGCAGTGAGCATTGTACAGAAAAAAAATTCCAAACTCATCCTCCCTTATTTGCAAAATCTGGCATCAACAGAAAATGGCTTTGCGATTTTTCAAATCGAACTTGAAGAGGGCGCTGAGCTCGAATGCTATACCGGCACATTTGGCGCTGCGCAGAGCACGCTTATTTTAGAAACAACACTGACCGGCGCTGAAGCGCGCCTCAAGCAGCACAATATTTTCTTTGGAAACGAGACGCAGAATTTCGAAATCTTTTCTACAACCTACATGCGCGGCATCAACGGCCGGGCTCAGATCACCGCACAAGGCGCACTCCACGGCACGGCACACGGCCGCTTCGACGGCGGTATCGTTATAGAACAGACCGGTCACGGCTGCGACGGCCAGCTGGAAGAAGAGGCGCTGCTCCTCTCAAGCGAGTGCAAAATAGATGCAATTCCCCGACTCAAAATCGACACGAACGATGTGACTGCAGGACATTCAGCCGCAATCACCCGCGTTGACGACGAACAGCTCTTTTATGCCGCAAGCCGCGGTATTCCAGAAGAAGAGGCCATCCACATGATCGCCGAAGGTTTTATGCAAGACGCATATGCGAATATGCCCTTTGCCTCAACAATAAAAAAGACAGTAGAGGCAAAATTAGATGCATTAAAGCTTCACACTAAATAAGGCTTCAGCAGCAGAAGAGCAGGCACATACAAAAGTTCAAAAGGAATCACCGAATAGAGAAAATAAAATCTCAGTCCGTTTCGAAGTGTATACCAACCGGCAAAAACAAACCAAAGTACGAGCGGTGCCATAAAGATATACCAGGCCCACAGCACCTGCTCTGCCAAAACATAGTGAATAAAAGCGTACATAAAGATTGCAAGACATAGACTCGCCAAGCAAAAAAGCATCATTGGAAAGCGAAACGCACGTGCTTGTTCATCAGTTAATTTATCTTTTCCAAACATCGCTCTGCTCATCTGATTTTCCATCCATCCGGTTGGATCAAATGTTTGAAAAAAAATGCCATAGAAACTCATAAATCCTATAAAAATAGTAACGATTTTTAAATAGAGAATGATTGCATCAAATGAGAAAATCATGTGCGTTGTAAGTGTTTAAATAGATAAAAGGCGGAAAAAATTGCAAAAAAGACATTGAGCCAAAAGAATATCCAGCTGCCTTCAGTATAACTAAAAAACGCAATCAAAATACTGCCGCCGGTGAGCGCTGCATCGCGCTTCAAAGAGCGCATATCAAATGCATAGCCTAAACCGACACCCGCAAGACCAAGAATAAAAATAATCGTTCTATAATCTTCAAAAAGGGCTAACGACCAAATAATAAGAATAGCCGCACAGCCAAGAATGACCGGAATATCGATTCTGTCCGGCACATTGAGCATCATCAAAATACTTGCGATCAAAATAAGCACCTCTAAAAAGACGAAGAAAATTGGGCCGCCGTTCAAATAACCAAGCAGTGCGTATAGTAAAAGTATCAGACCTCCGATTGCAAAGAGCCAATTTTTTGCAGATTGCACCGGATGGCGCGCCTTTTTTGATTCCGGCCACGCGGCGCCGGTAACAAGCACAAGTGAACCGATAATTCCTGTGACAAAAATGTAATCCATTAGTGAGATTCTACTCCCTATTATAGGGTATGCAATTCTGGACTTCCAAATACTCCTTCGTTATACTCGTGGCTCATATGAGAAGTGATTTTCCTCTATTGCAAAAGCAGCCGGAGCTTGTCTATTTAGACAGCGCCGCAACATCGCTCAAGCCGCAGCCGGTGCTCGATGCTATGAATGAGTACTACACCGGATTCAGCGCGAATATTCACCGCGGACTGTACGATTTAAGCGAGCGCGCAACAGTTGCATATGAAGGAGCCAGAGAGACTGTGCGCGAATTTATCAATGCAAAACAAGCGCACGAAATTATCTTTACGCGCGGCACCACTGAAGCAATTAATGGCTTAGCACAATCGTGGGGACGACAATTTGTACGCGAAGGCGACGAAATTCTCACCACAGTTCTAGAACATCACAGCAATCTCGTTCCGTGGCAAATGTTGGCGCGTGAAAAGAAATGCGCGCTTAAACATATTGATGTTAATGATGACGGAACGCTGCGCGAGGAACAGTTTTTAAAACTGCTTTCACGGCAAACTCGCCTGCTCACCATCACACATGTTTCTAATGCACTCGGCACAATTGTGCCGCTCCGAAAAATCATTCAGCAGGCGCACGCTGCGGGCATAAAAGTCCTTGTAGATGCCGCACAGAGCGCACCGCACATGCCGCTGGACGTGCAGTATTTAGATGCAGACTTTGTTGTTTTTTCCGGTCATAAAATGTGCGGGCCAACCGGCATTGGAGTGCTCTATATGAAAGAGCGCGTACAAGAAAAACTTGAACTGCCATGGCACTTTGGTGGCGGCATGATTAAAGAAGTGCATCTTAAAAAATCCACCTTTCAAAAGGCGCCGAATAAATTTGAGGCAGGTACGCCGCCTATTGCAGAGGCAATTGGATTGGCAGCCGCTATGCGCTACTTACAAAGTATCGGCATGAATAAAATTCGCGATCACGAGAAGCAGCTGTTACATTATGCACTCAAAACGCTCGGCGCAATTGATGGAGTGCAGCTTTATGGTCCAAATAATCCGGCAATGCAAAGCGGTGTACTTTCATTCGGTATTGAAGGAATTCATCCCCACGACATTGCCGAAATTTTAAATGAAGATAATATCGCGGTGCGAGCGGGTCACCATTGCTGTATGCCCCTTATGGAGCGGCTTAATCTGCCTGCAACCGTACGCGCGAGCTTCTATCTTTATAATACTGAACAAGATATCGACCGCTTGGCAGCCGGCTTAAGAAATGTTAAAAAGATCTTCAAATCATGAATCTCTACCGCGAACTCATTATTGATCTCTACAAAAACCCTGTAAACAAGCGGTCGATGCCGGATGCCCATATTACGAACAGCGGGGCAAATGTGACGTGCGGCGACCGTGTGCGAATATATATAAAAAAAGATAGTGAGAAAATTACCGATCTATCTTTTGAAGGCGAAGGCTGCGCAATTTCTATTGCTGCAGCGAGTTTGCTTACCGAAGAGGCCAAAGGCGTTCTCCTTAACGATATTTCAGATTGGGGCCCACACAATATCTTTGAATGGCTCGGCACAGAACTCGGCCCGGCACGAATCAAGTGCGGTCTGCTGGCACTCGAAACGCTTCAGGAAGCGGTTAAAAAAATTAAACAATAAACAATATGGAAACAGCAACTGCGCCCTATGA
Organism: Candidatus Peregrinibacteria bacterium CG11_big_fil_rev_8_21_14_0_20_46_8; assembly: GCA_002796025.1. Taxonomy (GTDB): domain Bacteria; phylum Patescibacteriota; class Gracilibacteria; order UBA1369; family UM-FILTER-53-11; genus 21-14-0-20-46-8. The sequence goes on along the minus strand of PCVQ01000004.1, from coordinate 28,077 downwards.
AGAACAGATCGATGAATTACATTTTCCTGACGAATTCGATGGACTCACACCAACAGCTTTTGAAAGGTTGCAAGGCCCGCAGTATGGGAAACTCACATTCATTATTCCTGGATTCGGAATTTCAGCACAAAGTATCGGCTTAGATGCAACGCTTTGGAAGCCTGAACAAAATACAGTTCTCAGTCATCGTGCAATTACACAAAAAACACGGCACGACTTTTTGTTCTGGCAGTACGAGAGAATGATTGAAGAGCTAAATCCAAATGAATTTAGTATTGCAGCAATGTCGCTCGGAGGCTCTACGGCAGTTCAATTCCTTAAATATCTTCAACAAAAAAATCCGGCGCTCTTTAGGCGGTGTACAAAGCTCGTTACGCTCTGCGCTCCAGTGATGCAAGATGATCTCAGCCAAACTTGGCAACTTGCTGCAAAGCATTGCATAGAGCTCGATCGACTTCGCTGGGTCAAAGACGCCTCTCGTTCATTATTAATGAGAGCTGCAGAGGCTGGAGCGAAAAGTATCATACAACTTGCCTCGCTGGAAATACGCAACGATAAAGAAGCTACAAATGTTCTCGCATTTGCGGGAAATACATTTGCAAATGCCGAACAAGCGAATTTGCCGGAACGAACTCTTGAAGTTCCTATTACTTCACTTGGTTTTGAGACGGACCGCATGGTTACAAATGCAAATGTTGCCCGCTTTAGCACGGCCGGCCAACATAGAATTATGCCCGGAAAACATAGCTCACGCTCTATTGTTCGCAATAAAGCAGAAATTAATCAGGCAATTTCTGACGCGCTGCGAACTTAGTCTTGATGCTTTGGTGGGTGACTTTTTGGTGATGGCGCAGCCATAACTGTCTTGCCTGCATACAACGATTTCACTTGAAAGAGAATATAGAGCGAAATCAAAACCCCAATCAATCCGGTAATACTGAAATAAACAATGTCGGCGACTGCCATAAGCAGTGTTGCATAGTAAAGGAAGTTCCATCCCTGCGCATTGCGCTTAAAGAGTCCCGGTACTGCAATTGCCTGTAAAACAATTGAACCGGCTGCAAAAATCAGCGTAAATAAACCGGCACCTGCATGGTACGCTGCATCTCCGAACAAAAGGAACGGAGAGAGGATGGCTCCGAGACCTAAAGCAAATAAAACCACCGGCAATAGTGTAATAATAAACAGCAAATTGAGCCAAGGCGCTACCTTTACAATAAACTGCTTTAAGCCGCCAGGCAGCTGAAATGGTGCTTTATGAATCAAATATTCGTCCAGAACATGCTCGAGCTGTTGAAGTGGTTTACCACCTTCCGATGTGTTCATAAGAGATAATTAAGATTATTTACATTAGTATAACATTAAATGCGAGGCCGCGGGCCGAGCGCGTAGGCTGAAGCGAAGGAGTCGCAAATTTAGCGACGACTGAGCAAAAGCCGAAGCTTATAAAATAAAAAGGACCCCCGAGCGTGTCTCAGAGGTCCCTCCCACTAACAAATTAATTACATACAAAAAATAATACAATTATAATTCCAAATTCGAACGAAGACGTAACCCCGATTTTAGACCCGCCTTTTTCTTATCCTCTATACGAGACTGCTGTTCAATCTTCACTTCTCCGCCTCTGCCCTTGCGCTCTATCTTTACGTCTATTTCAGACTCAATTCTACGGCCTTCCTCAGCTTCAAGTTCATCTTCAGATTCATCCTCATCGTCGTCAGTGCTCTCCTCATTATTATCATCAACAACATCAGTATCCACTTCACCATCAACTTCTAATCGAGCCTCTTCTCGTTCTGCTTTAAATTCATCACGGCACTCTTCTTTTACATCTTTATATTCGGCACGAGCTTCCTTTAATGTCTCAATAAATTCATTATTTGCCTCACGTACTGCTGCATGAAATGCCTGACGCGCTTCTAAACGAAGACGAAGTCTTGCAATCAAACCATCTTCACCATCCTCAAGCTCGACATCAAGAGCTGCGTGATATTCAGCACGTGCCTTAGCAGTTGCTTCTGCACGTTTTTCAAATGCTGCGCGATATGCTGCGCGGAATGCATCATGAGCTTCTTGCTTACATTCACGGTGCTGGGCTTGCGGAGCTGTCTCTTCACTTTCGCTCTGTGCAGAGACCGGCAAAGCCGAGAGTACAAAGAGCAGCGAAGCAATACTGCCGGCTGCAATGAATTTAGATACCTTCATATAAAATGAGGGTTAAAAAATAAACAGCAAAAGAAACGCTTATGAACGGCAGTCATTGACTGCACTGCGATAATTGGCAAAAGCGTTATTGCGCATTTGCTCATATCGCGCATCAAGCAAACGGACTTGTTCCGTATACGCAACAAAAACGTTACGGCGTGCATCAAAGCGGGCATCGCGCTCAAGCGCTAATGACTCGATAATGCCATCGTTTCGTTCCATAATTGCGACCTTTACATCGCCTTGCCATTCATCAAGAGCATCGATTAAAGCACTCGACCGCGCCTCAATCGCCGCACTAAAACAGGCGATATCTTCTGGAGGTAACTTCGTAGTATTCTCTTGAGCAGATACACTGCTCATGGGTGCGAAGATAACCCCCGAGACCAATAGTGCCGCGAAAAATTGTTTGAGTGTTTTCATAACACTGGGGGTTAAAAAATATGAGATTCAAGAAACACGCGCTTCTTACAAAGAAGACGTCAATGTTCAGGTTAACTTTCAAAAAAGCGTGGTTTGGTATGTGCTTTATTCAGCCTTAACCGGAATACCTCCTTTATAACCAGCTTTTGGTGCCAGGGGGCAGAATTGAACTGCCGACACTGCGATTTTCAGTCGCATGCTCTACCACTGAGCTACCCTGGCGTAGCAGTCAGTAAGAACCTGAGGCAGTGTATAAGAGATATTCTCGAGATGCAACGCATCTTTTAGAATTCCCAACCTTAAAAAAAGTTGAGTTTTTTGCAGTCTATGTTATATTTCCCCCTGCTTTCGCGAGTATCGTATAGTGGCTATTACACCACCTTGCCATGGTGGGGACAGGGGTTCGATTCCCCTTACTCGCTCCAGATAACACCCAAATCAAAGCACCCAAAAATCCTTGGGCAAAGTATTTTTGATTTTTTCAACAGTTCCTGGGGCCATGAATTCATCGATGCCTTCCAGAATATGTTTCACCATCTCCTCAGGATTTGGCTGGGCAATATATGTTTCGCCCTGGATCCTTTGAATAAATTCATCCTTGCTCATTTTTTGAGGCGTTTTACTCGGCTTCCATCCTTCATAGTACATACCACGGACAATTAAAGGCAGTTGTGAACCAAATTGAACCGCTTCGTCGGGTATCATACGATCCCGCAAAGCGTGCAACACTGCTCGCAGTGCTTTGTACGTTACTTCGTGGTTTTCTTTCCAGCCTGTTTTCCTTTCTATAGCATGAAACAAATCTAAAGTTTTTTGGTAAGAACTTTCTATACTCGAAACTTGTTTTGTCATAATGAATTCTTTTAAGTGATAATTGAGAGACGTTTCATCACAAAAAAGAATTGCACCATTATTACTCTTCAATAACCCGCAATGCTGGATGTCCTGATGTTTTTTGCTGAGTATCGGCAGGGCAGTGATTGCGGCGATTTAACCATGCCTCGGTACCTTCCGGCATCCAAGGTGCAAATTTGTCGTAATAGGGATCGCATAAACATGCGGAGTGAGACCGAAGATGAGGCGGTGCGCGATTGGAGATTTTATCTTTTACCGCTAATTGGCGGCGGAAGCCGCGTACACCTTCTTGAACCATAGTCATAATCCCCGCAATGGAGCTCGTTCCGCTTGTATCTACAAAACACATTTTATGACACCTGTCCGCACAGCGGCGGGCTGTGTCTAAAATTCCATGCTGTGCTTCAAATTTTTCACGGCCTATGCGCAACCCCTCAATGACTCCACCAGCTTCCAAAATATTCACCATTTCAGGTGCCTCGGGCAAATTTGGACACGGTACAATCATGCGGCCGTCCGGATGTACCCCGGGCACCAAGTGCGGCGCACAAATAAAAGGTTCAAAATTTCGAATAGTGCGCAAATAATTTTGGCTCGCTGCAACAAACATTCCCTGCCTCATCATCCAATCGACAAAAAGCTGATAATCGGGATTGTCTATTAATGCGGGATCCGGAGTACCGTCGGGCTGAATTGAAGGCGCCAAATTAAATTGAACTCCAAGATTCTGCGCAAAACTTGCAACTTCGGCAATGTCTGTAAGGTTCTCTGCAGTAGCAACGCAATTTATGACCATGCGCGTCTTTTTCTTATCGCGCATATTGTTGTACCGCGCGATGTTATCGATAATTTCCGCGCCTCTCTCTATGCCCCCGGCGATTTCATAAATCTCAACGACTTTGCGCGGATCATCGGAATGCATACTGACTACAAGGAGATCCGCGTATTCCAAAACCGCCGGAGAAAATTTGATTGCATTAGTATTTACGGCGATTGTTTCAAATTCTAGGCTCTTGCACTCCGCCAAAATTTCTTCAAAACCTGGATAAATTGTGGGCTCACCACCTTCAAAATAAATATTCGGAACATCGCGCCGAATAACACGCAAAATCTCTTTAGCGCGCTCGATATCGCGGCGAACATGTGCATAATTACCCTTTGCTTCTCCATATACATATTTCGCCTGGCTGCAAAATTTACAGCGCGCATTGCAATCAAATGTAAGGTAAAAAGCGACAACGAGGGGGCGCTTCTCGCGTTCGGGCAAAGGCATATTTTCCGCAACACGAGAGAGCGATTCGCGGCTTGGAATAAGATCGAGCAATTTACTTTTCATTTTCTGGAAGAGTACACCAGCTTGCCGTGACGGGCAAAGCTGCAACAAGTGCAGATTTTTACAGCCAATAAAACAAGAGTCTCACATTGCGTCAATGTGATATTTGCCTATGTTCTAGGCGTTTTCAGGTTGTTGTTGCTACACGAAATTTATTTGTCCTTGCATGCTGTTCGCCAGCAACTATGATGGGCGACCGTGTCTATTTTACTAACCTCTATTACATGCAAATCATTCAAAAAATAGTTAGTAGCGGTCTTATAGCAGCCATGCTGCTAATGACACACCAAACTTTTGCTCAAGCAAATAACAAAAATCAACTTCCCATCGGAACAACGTACACAAGCGAAGCGCCTGGTGAAAATTGGGGCACGGTAATTTATTTTCCTCAATATCATAAAGCACCCGGAAGTAAAAACGGCGACAATGTAAACGATAAGGCGGAGCGAACTCAAAGAGAGACGTATGAAATCATGAATTATCTTGTAGATGAAAAAGACATCAATCTCATTATGGTCGAAGGCGAGTTAACAGGAGATGTCGAACAGCGCGAGCGTCACGACGTACAAAATGAATTAAAAGCACTTGAGCTCTTGCAGCAAGAGTACGAAAGACTGGAAGCAGTTTTAGAAACGAACCCGGTCGACCGCGAGGCACAAAGCGAGCTGTTTAATAAAATTGAAAAAGCAATTCACAATGTAGAGAGACAAATTTGGCTGAAAGGAGCACCGTATACAGTTTGGAGCCAACACAGTGATGTAAAATTGGTTGGAGCAGAAAATTTAGAAACTCGTGAAGAAAGTGCAAAAATTGTACGAGAATATATTTATATTAAAGATCGCCTCAAACCAAAAAAATCCAACAACAAAGGACTCGCGCTCAAGCTTGAAATGCTTAAAAAGTTGCGGGATGCGAGAGATGATGAAAAAGAGAAAAAAAATGACACTGATCTCGACGATCTAGAGATAATGGCAAAAGAACAGAAGAATAATAAAGCGTACCGCCAAATTGGCGAGTTTCAAGATGCAGTAGCGGAGGCATCACGATTGATGAAGGCAGAAAATGAAGTGAAGACGAATAAAAAAACTACTGTGTCCAGAACAAAAAATCCGTTTGCAGATATTGATGATACACAAACATTACAAGGACTCGAAAAGCGCAGTAAAGAAAAAATTCAAGAGGTAGTAATTGATCAAAGGAACCGTGAAACTGCAGAAAACTTTGCTACAGCGCTACGCAACCAAAATCAGACCATCGGGATGCTTCAATTCGGTGCTGGTCACGAAGAAGGATTGGTTAATGAGCTGAATAAACAGGGGTTAAAAGTAATAGTAGTTGTGCCTGAAGAAGTTCATACTAAAAAAGCGAAGAACAGTCATTCAAAGATGACTGTTCTTCGTTAGTGTGGGCGTATTTGTATTCGCACAGGGATTTGGCAGGTTAGAAATTAGAATTAGTTTAAGAGATTATTGATATTGTTCTCTTCATCATCATTGAAAAGCTCTCGAATGACGAAAAGATCTACTAAATCAGTACCACCGTTATCATCGTCATCATCAAGGATAGTCAAAATGAAAAGATCCTCTAGATTGTCGTCTCCACTGAAGAGACCATTTCCACTTCCGGTTCCATTTTCATCATCAAACAGCTTTGTGATGACGAAAAGATCGACTAAATCACTGTCACCGGTACCATCGTCATCATCAATAATTGATAAGATGAAAAGATCTTCTAAATTACTATCGTCTCCATTAAAGATTCCAGTTCCAGTTCCATTTTCATCATCATCAAATAGCGCTTGAAGCACAATGAGATCTGTTAGATTATCATTCCCGTTTAAAATGCCGTCTCCATTTTGATCATCAAACAGTGCCTTAATCACAAAAAGATCTTCTAGATTATCTCCTCCATTATTCAAAACTCCTCCATTCCCATTCTCATCAAATAATTGTTTCAAAACAAACAGATCTTCAATGTTGGTATTATTCACCGTGCCGTTTTCATCATCAAACAGCGCCTTTAAAACAAAGAGTTCTTCGATATTTTGAGAATTATTATCACTATTTGTTCCTAAATTGATGCGATTATTGCCATTGGTCGTAGTGGTGTTATTGGTGTTAGTATCAGTATTCGTGCTATCCGTCTCGGTAGACTCGGTATCATCAGTAGTATCATCAACCGTGCCATTGGTTGTACCATTGGTGGTGCCACTGGTTGCGCTACTATTCGTCTCAGCATTAATATTATTTTCATTGACACTATTAACATCTGTTTCTGCACTTGCAATTTTCATTGCTCCTGCAAACAAGAGCATTGCTGAAATAGCAATGATTGACAAAAATTTTCTGCCAACTCCGCCGATTATGTTCTGTGTAGTATTCATAATATTTGGAAGTTAAGGTATATGTATATTGGGGAGCGAGGTCGACCTTCGCACTATTAACATACGCCAGCGAACTGCCGGAAGTTTCAATGTAATTTTAATCCGGGAGTTTTCTGCGCAATTCTTTTTTACCGCGACGTATATAAGTTTTTACCGTATTTAAACTTAAATGTGATTTTCGAGAAATACTCCTGTAGCTCTCTCCTTTCCAATACCTTAAAAAAAGTACCCGCTGATATCGTGGTTTCAGATTCAAAAAAGCCTCCTGAATATCGATTTTATCCCCCATATTGGGAGGATCTATAGAAGGTTCAAAATAATTTTCTGGATCATCGATAATAAAAAGCTCTTTATTACGGCCTTTTTTTCGAAAATAATCGATTACAATTCTCCTGGCTATTGTAAATAACCAACTCGAAAATCTCCTCTCCGGGTCATATTTTTTAATATTAAGATATAATTTTAGAAAAATCTCTTGGGTGAGATCTTCAGTTTCCGTGGGACTATGCGTCATTTTATTCACAAAACCATAGATCGGCCGCTGGTATCTTTCCACGATCCTATTAAAATCATCTCTACTGCCTTTTTTGGCAGCTATAATTATAGATCTGCTCAATTCTTGATAATGGTATGCCATAACTTATTTATGACGCCCAAACGAAGAAGGATTGATGTGCAATATTAAATCTCCATTGATATTTGTGCTCTATGTTGCATATTTTGCTAAAAAAGAGCACTCAATGAGCGCTCTTTTTTATCGAGATTTGGCAAAATTACATGCCTCCTTCTCCTCCCGCAGCTGGAGCTGAATCTCCACCGGCAGCCTCACCGCCTTCATGGCTTTGAGATTCGCCTTCGGAATGCTCACCGCCCTGGTGTTGACCTTCTTGGTTTTCACCTTCACCTGCTGGCATAGCACCTGCGTCTTGCTGGCCGGCATTGTCACCGCCCATAGCAGCATTTTGATCGTCAAACATAAATATGGGGGTTAAAAAAATAAAAACACACACTAAGGTGAAGCCTAACAAAATAATCTTTTAAGAGCAAATCCCCCATAAAATTGCACATATGAAAAGGGGGCCACCTCCCCAACGTGGTGACCCCCCTCTCTTCGATATGTTAGGTGCCATCTCTGACACCGATTGTTGAAACGATGACAATATGAAAAACTTACAAAATGCTTATTGAACTCTGTTCTCAAGTAAAAATTGTGATCTATAATCGGTTGCAGAGGTACTTGGGAAGTTATTTTGAGGTGCGCGTGTAATAGGAGTATTACCGTTTACCTGTGTACCGCTTTGCGTTGCTGTATTTAAATTGGTATTGCTGTTTCCAGCTGTACTTGAAGTTGGTGAATTTTGATTTGGAGCCGGTGATACCGTCTGGCTTGGTGGAGAAGCTGGCTCGGTTGAAGTATTTGGCGTAGTCGGTGCAGCTGGTGAGGCAGTTTGCTCTGTATTTGATCTTGAAACCTCCGGCACGGTAGATACCGTTACCGCATTTCTATGAAGAGAGTCTGCGATTGCTGGATATGCGGCACCTGCAAACATGATGGTGACAGCTATAAAAGCGGTGAATTTTCCTATCATAATGAGAAAAATTAAGAAATAGTGGACGTACCGGAGATACAAACGCAGAGTTTGCCTAGAACTTACGAAAAGCTCCAAATACAGCAAAATTTGTGCTACTCTTCAGATATGCACAATGAATCAATTGAGCAGGCTCCTTCGGAAAATCTAGGCGAACAGGACGAAACGAAGGAAACTTTACAATACGCTGAGCTGCTAAAAAAAATACAAGGCGGCGAAACACTCGAAAAAGAGGAAGCGCAAAAACTGACCGCATTACCGCGCGAGATTATTCAACATGAAAGCATCTGGCCGCTCTATGCCGGATTATGGAAACTGCTAGACAAAGCAATGGGACCAACACGGACAGTTTGGGAAAAAATCCCAGGAATTGTACAGCGCGGCGTATATACTGGTTCAAATCAAATTCAACAGCTTGTACGCGTAGGAATTCTTGATCTTAAAAATGTAAGTGATGAAGAGATACAAAAAATGGACAAAGAAAGAAGTGATGCAGCACAGTGGTTAGTAAAGATAGCTGCGATGCTGGATCCGGAAGTACGTGCAATAAAGCCTCTTCTCGATGCGGCATTCCAAGCCGGCGATGCATTTGCAGTAGTGAATGAAGAGTTAAAAACAGAAATACGAGCTGCACGTGTAGAAAAAGAAACCGATGCCGGACCGGAAGCACGAGCAGCATAACTCCGCTATAATGCGTCCGTGGACGCGCGCACAACAAAAATCATAGGAATTCTCAACAGAGAGTATCCAAATCCCCGACCTTTTTTAAATTTTGAGACACCTTTTCAGCTACTCGTTGCGACGATTTTATCGGCACAGTGTACTGATGAGCGCGTTAATATTGTTACCAAAGAGTTATTCAAAGTGGGGGGCACACCGGAACAACTACTTGCCCTCGGACCGCGCAAAGTTATGGCACTAATTCGTACTACCGGATTTTTTAATGCAAAAACTAAAAGTTTGCTGGGAGCTGCGCACGCAATTTTAGAAGAATATGGCGGCGAGGTACCGAACAATTTAGAATCGCTGCAAAAACTGCCCGGCGTTGGACGTAAAACCGCGAGCGTAGTTTTGACACAAGCATTTGGTGTGCCGGCCTTTCCTGTGGACCGCCATGTACACCGTGTTGCGCTGCGCTTAGACCTAACAAGGGCAACGACAGCCGACAAAGCCGATTTAGATTTGCGCCGTGCAATTGATAAAAAATATTGGATTTCCACACACATTCAAATGATCTCCCATGGACGCAAAATCTGTAAGCCGAAACCGCGCTGCAGTGAGTGTCCATTGCTCGACTACTGCCCCTTTGGCAAGGCGCAACAAAAAATCCTAGCTGCCAAGAAATTTTCCAAAGAAAAATTTGTTGAAAAAAGATAAATATTGTTTAATTGACAGGCACTTTACCCCAACACAATAGCTCTAGAACAAACATGCCGGCGATGCAGAACTTCGTTTCACATTGGCGATGAAGATCTAGAATTTTATAAGCGCGTTTCTCCTACGTTTGCCGGGCAAGTTTTTGAAATTCCGCCGCCAAAAGAGTGTCCGGACTGCCGCCTGCAAAACCGCCTTGCGTTTCGAAATGAACGAAGCCTCTACCGGCGAAACTGCGATGCAACGGGCGAGCCGATCATCTCTTGGATTGCAGCGGACAAACCGCATAAAGTGTATAAGAAAGAAGCATGGTGGAGCGATACTTGGGATGCCGGCGACTATGGACGAGAGTTTGATTTCAATCGTCCATTTTTTTCACAGCTTCGCGAACTGATTCAATCTGTTCCCCTTATGGATTTGCTCGTAGACAAATCATACAACAGCGACTATGTAAATTTTTGTAATAACAACAAAGATTGCTATCTGATATTTGCCAGCAATGATAATGAAAATTGCCAGTACTCCAGCTATATATGGAGCTGCCAGGATTCAGTAGATTGTCTTACTGCGTATAACAGTGAGCTTTGCTATGAATGTGTGGAAGTGAACAAATGTTATGGATGCAAATATTCGACACACTGTACAAACTGCATTGATTGTATTTTCTGTGAAGGCTGCCGCAACTGCCAAAACTGTTTTGGGAGCGTAAACCTCATAGGTAAACAGTATTGCTTTTTTAATGAACAGTTGAGCAAAGAAGAATATGAAAAAAGAATTGCAGAACTCCGCCTAGATACCCATGAGGGGCTTGAGCGAGCCAAGAAAATGTTTACAGAGCACCGTTTAAAATTTCCGATGCGTGCTACACAAATTACAAATTGTGAAAATTCGACCGGTACAAATCTTTCAAACTGCAAAAATGTACAGCAAAGTTTTGACACCAACGGTGCACAAGATTCAAAGTTTATAACACTCGGCGATAAACCCATTTCTGATTGCTACGACATCACCGGAATTCAAGAGGCCGAATTATCTTATTACAATACCGTAACTGGCGTACCCGGATACAGGATCGTACTTTCGGTATATAACTGGAACGGTGCAAAAAATCTTCTATATTGTGTACAGTCACCCTCTGCACAAGATTGCTTTGGAACTGTTGGCTTTCATAAAGCGCGCCATACAATCCTCAATAAAGAGTATCCAAAAGAAGAATACGAAAAAATGTGCGCACGTATTATTGAACATATGCAAAAAACCGGAGAATGGGGAGAATTTTTCCCGGCCTCGCTCTCACCATTTAATTACAATGAAACCATTGCACAAGACCATTTTCCTCTGAATGAAGGGCAAGCAAAAGAATTAGGCTGGGGCTGGCGCCCAAAGGATTCAAAAGAATTTCAGCCGGCCACTGTGCAAATTCCGAATAGTATCGATGAGGTCACCGATGAGATTACAAAAGGCATTTGCGCGTGTGAAATATGTGCAAAAAACTATCGCATCACGGCACAAGAGTTAAAATTTTACCGGACACAGCGCATTCCGGTTCCAAAACAGTGCCCAGATTGCCGGCACAATGCGCGGAACAAAATAAGAACGCCGTGGCGTCTGTGGACACGCGAATGCGCAAAGTGTAAAAAAGCAATCCAAACAAGTTACGCTCCAAACAGGCCAGAGACAATATATTGCGAGACCTGCTATTTGGCCGAGGTGTATTAAATAGCGTAGTCCGGCAAAAATCCCCAAATTGCCTTATGCAAATTACGAAGCGTTTCAGCAGTGGGTGCATCCTCAATAATAAAACCAATCATTTCTTTTGATGTGGACATGACCGCTACTTTATTGCCGTAAATATTGATTTCAACAGGCAATTCCACATCTTTCAGCATCTTTAATTTTCGTTTTTGTTTTAGACGCTTTCTAAAAGCCATATCGGAATATTTCGATTTATTTGCGATTCCGTAATACCAAATTCCCTTTGCGGCACGCCGCTGAGAATATTTCCAAATCCAGCCGTTTAAGACCGGATCCTTTTCTTGTGGGAAAAAACAGGCGAAGTCACCAATTGCATATATGGTTTCGTTTGAATTTTGAATAGTATCTTCATAAATCTCTTTAATACCTTGAGACCCCTCAAAAAATCGGACGCGAGCAGGCTGTACTGCGGGATTTTTGAGTGACTGCAAGAGTGGAATAATTTGTGCAATTTGCTCCTTTTGATGCGCTATCTTTTCTTCGCGGTGTAGCAAAACAGAGAGAATAGTTTCGGGGCGACATGCTGCAAAGTGCCGAATTTTACGCTTGATCATTTCTTGCACCAATCCCTTTTCCTTTAAGCTCGTAAGCATATTATAGGTATGACCACGCTTCAAAAGCGCATGCTTTGCAATAACGCTGGCGGGTTGCGCTCCAAGCCGCAAAGCGCTTACGTATACATACATTTCGGCCTTACTGAGACCAAAATCACGAAGTGTCTGCTTAATTTTTTGGGGAATATCTATCATGGTGCTGTCACAGCATAGTGACAACTATTGTACTGAAATATAGACAATCTTACAAACTCGCTCTACCCTCTGTCATGAACTTGTAACTATCCTTATGGAAAAAACATGTGCGCATTGCAGCAAGAAATTTGTTATAGATGATTCGGATCGCGCATTCTATACAAAAATACATGTGCCGGCCCCCACACTGTGTGCGCTATGCCGCATGCAGAGAAGGCTCGCTTGGCGCAATGAACGCAATTTGTATCACGATACATGCGGTTTGTGCGGCAAAAAAATAATTTCTATGTATGCGCCCGGGCACCCTTTTCCAGTCTATTGCCAAACCTGCTGGTGGAGCGATGCATGGGATCCTCAGGAGCATGGACAAGAATATTCACCTTCAAAATCATTTTTCGCTCAATATCATGCTCTTCTGCAGCGTGTGCCACGCCTTAATCTTGCAACGGTAAACACCGAAAATAGTGATTACTGCAATTACGTCGGCTTTGCTCACAACAGCTATCTCTGCTTCGGTTCTATTCATATCGAAGACTGTATGTACGGATCTCCATACGAATCGCGTGACTGCTATGATAGTTTCTTAGTACGTGAATCAGAACTCTGTTATGAGTGCATAGATTGTGAAAAATGCTACGCATGCCAGTACTGCCAAGATTGCTCCACTTCTTCAGATTTAATCGCCTGTTTTGACTGTAAAGGATCACAAAATTGTATTGCCTCCATTGGGCTGCGCAATAAAAAATATTACATTTTCAATAAGGCTTATTCTCAACAAGAGTATGAGAATATAAAAACGGATTTGAAACTAAATACACGCAAAGGAATCGATGAACTGCTTAAGAAATTTGCAAAATTCAAACTCAATTTCCCTCATAAATATGCACAAAATCTAAATAACGAAAATGTAAGCGGCAACTATATTGTAAATTCAAAAAATGCCCGCGACTGCTTTGATGTAAAAAAGGCTCAAGATGTTCGCTACTGTGCCCAAATCATCGATGCCAAAGATTCATACGATGTAAACTACTGCGAACACTTTGAACTCTGTTATGAGCATATTGGCTATTATGGAAACAACAATATTCAATTCTGCAATACATGTGGCGAATGCGCAGACTGCCAATATTCAGATTTCTGCAAAAGTTCACAAAATCTTTTTGGCTGTGTGGGACTCAGAAATAAAAAATATTGTATTCTCAATAAACAATATACAAAACAAGAATATGAAACGCTGCGTGCAAAAATAATTGCCGATATGCATGCCGACAAAACTTACGGCGAATTTCCCCCTATGGGGCTCTCCCCTTTTTCGTACCAAGATTCAGTTGCAGCAGATTACTTTCCTCAACAAATAAAAACAAAAATCACGCAGCACACATTACCACAAGAAGCCGGTCGCTGTATTGTCTGTGCTAAAGCCTACAAGATCCTTCCAAAAGAGCTGAATTTTTACAAAAAACAGGATATCCCGCTCCCTCAAAAATGTCCTGAGTGCCGGCACTCTGCTCGTTTTGCTCAGCGCACGCCGCGTCTGCTCTGGAAACGGCAGTGTGCGAAGTGTAACATGCCAATTCAGAGTGCATATGCACCGGATAGACCAGAAATAATCCACTGCGAACAGTGCTATCTGCAAAGCTGACAAATCCCCTTTTTGCTGGTATAATACTTGGATATGCCAACTGCAAAAAAGGACGAAACAGAAAAAATCGTCACACAAAAAGTCGAAACAAATAAAGAGAATCCAGATATTAAACCGGACCCGAGTAATCCTACCGGTGAGGTAAAGGTAATTAAAGATTTACCAAAAACACCGCTCAAAGCGGCGCATCAAGAAGAGTTACGGCAAGCGATGCGGGTGGCCCGAAGAAGTGTATTTTTGCTCATAGCTTTAACGATTGCCAAAGGTGTGGCCGGCTACATAACTAACTTTATTCCCTTAATTGGAGATGCTGTAAGCAGCTTTAGCGATATCCTCGCCGCGATTGCAATTTTTATGGGACTTCGTCTCTCCACGAAACGCGCAGGCCATGGTTTTTCGTACGGATACCATAGAATCGAAACACTCATTTCCTTTCTCATATCGCTTTTCATTCTCGTGATCGGCGGGCGGCTCTTTCTAGAAAGTATTAACTCTATATTCACGGCACGCATTACTACAAACCACATTTTCGGTATCATTATATCTTCGATCTCAATCATTGCAGCCGGTTACTCATACTACAATCAAAAAGCTGCGGGAGAGAAACTTGAATCAAAAGCGATGCTCGCCAGCGCCTATGACAAACGCAACGATATGTTTGTCTCCGGAGGCGTTTTGCTCGGTATCGTAGGAGATAAGTTTGGCATAGCGCATGCAGGAGCGATACTGGGTATACTCATCTCTGTTTTGATAATTTGGAGCGGAGTAAAATTTGCAAAAGAATCCCTGCTCGACTTACTTGATTTCTGGGACGATCCTAAGATTGCACGTAAAATTCGCACGCTCCTAAAAAAGTCACGCATCGTTACAAAAATTAAAAAGATACGACTGAGAAAAACGGGAACATTTTTATTCGGCGAGGCAATTCTCGAAACAAATCCATTTAGTAATGCAATCGATTTACGAAATGAGATTCACCGGCTGCATCACTCTATTGAAGAAAACATTCGGCATCTCGGCGATTTTGTACTCTACATCGATGCACCAAAGCCCGATAAAATCCGCGTTGCTATTCCGGTGCAAAATCCCGCTGATGGGCTTTCGGCAAAAATAGACATCGACGACGACAGCGACTATACATTCCTCTTTGTCGATATAAAGGATGGGCAAGTGCATGACCATTTTCATCTCGCAGAAAGCTTTCATTCTGACGATGCCGTCAAAATGGCGGAGTTTCTTCAAAAGAATAAGACCAATATCTATATTACAAATAGCGTCGAACCGCTGCTGTATTACAACCTGCGCTTAAATAACATCAAAGTATACCCAAAGTTTGTGGGTATCGATGATGTGCACGAGACAATAAAGCTCCTCATACTCGATATTTAGCGACGTGGCGGACCGCGACGTGGTGGCCGAGATGGACGACCTGCCCCGCCTAGGCGGTAGCCTCCGCCAAAGTCGCTCTCACTTTGTTCAGGCATGCCTTCTGGTCGAGGCAGTAAGACTTTTCGGGATAAGTTATAGCGTCCTTGATCATCGATTTCCATCAGTTTTACTTTAACAATATCGCCTAACTGCACTACGTCCTCAACGCGGTTTACGCGATGGTGATCGAGTTGAGAAATATGTACAAGCCCGTCCTTGCCCGGCGTAATTTCTACAAAGGCACCGAAGTCCATAATACGAACAACCTTACCTTCGAATACATCTCCAACCGCAGGCTTATAAGTAATCTTTTTAATCCAATCCATAGCGCGCTGACCCGATTCTTGATCTTTTGCAGTAATCATAACTAAACCATCTTGCTCAATGTCGATCTCGCATTCCGTCTCGGCGGTAATTTTCTGAATGGTTTCCCCGCCCTTGCCGATTACAAGCTTAATATCATCTGGATCGATATGCATACTGCTGATCATTGGTGCATATTTACTAAGATGATCGCGCGGTGTAGCAATTGCCTTGAGCATTGCTTCGAGTACTTGGTTGCGCGCGTTCCGTGCACGTTCTAATGCCTCCTTTAATACATCGAGAGAGAGGCCTTTTACTTTAATATCCATCTGCAAAGCAGTAATTCCTTCACTTGTTCCAGTAACTTTAAAGTCCATATCGCCGGCAAAATCTTCCAAACCTTGGATATCTGTAAGAATTTTATAGGTACCATTTTTACCATCGAAATCCTCGCCCGTTACCAAGCCCATTGCAATACCAGAAACAGGACGAGAAATTGGCACACCTGCATCCATAAGAGAAAGTGTAGAACCGCACACCGAAGCCATAGAGCTTGACCCATTACAGGAAAGCACCTCCGAAACCAAGCGCATGGTATAGGCAAAATCTTCTTTCTTCGGCAGCACGGGAAGCAACGCGCGTTCAGCTAAGTCTCCATGTCCTACTTCTCGGCGAGAAGTACCACGCATCATACGCACCTCTCCCACTGAATACGGCGGGAAGTTGTAGTGATGCATATAACGCCGCTCTTCATCAGTATCCATAGTATCGATAATCTGTGCAGCACCGGGCCCGCCAAGGGTTGTCAGCGTTAATACCTGTGTTTCTCCCCGCTGAAACATACCTGAACCATGAGTCCGCGGAATTTCACCAACACGGCACTCTATTGGGCGAATTTGATCGAGTGAGCGGCCATCAATACGGCGCTCCTGCTGCAGAATATTTTTCCGCATATCTTTCTCTAACAAACTGTTTAAAGCATCGGCAAGATCACCTTTACCGAACTCTCCCGCTTCAATTTGCGGAGCATACTTCTCATAAAGCGCGTCTTCCAAAGCATGGATTTTTCCTTTTACGTCAAACTTTGTATTGCCGTTTACGCCGAGCAACATATCTTCTGTTACATAGCTTTGGACCGCATTAGCTGCTGCTTCATTCTTTTGACGAATCGTAAATACACGCGGTGTTGGATTAACCTTGTCCCGCAGCTGGATTTGCAATTCACAAATCTGCTTTATAACTTCATGAGCTTTGGCAAGAGCTTCGAGCATAACATCTTCGGGCACTTCATGAGCACCGGCCTCCACCATTGTAATAGCATCAAGTGTACCGGCAACTACCAAATCCAAACCGCCTTGTTCAACTTGTTCATAGGTTGGATTTACAATGAGTTGATTATCGACCAACCCCATACGTATTGAACCAACTGGCCCGGCAAATGGGATACCCGAAACCATCAATGCGGCAGAAATTGCATTTGTTGCAGTTGTTGTGGGAGATACCTCCATATCGGCAGAAAGAACGGTCGCAATACATTGCACATCGTTCATTGCACCCTTTGGAAAAAGCGGACGAATCGGACGATCAGTCATGCGTGATGCCAAAATCGCCTGTTCAGACGGACGCCCTTCACGCTTAATAAAACGGCTCCCCTTAATTTTTCCTGTTGCGTAGTAGCGCTCTTCATAATCGACGGAGAGCGGAAAAAAATCTATACCTTCTTTTGCCTTTTCGGCCATAGTAGTTGCACCCAAAACCTGCGTCTCACCAAAAGAAGCGACAACAGCTCCATGTGCTTGAAATGCATACAGTCCGGAGGTCAATTTAAATTCTCGACCGCCAATATCCATTTGTACTGAATGTACTTGTTCCATAATAAAAATTTGCGCAATGCGCATTAACGAATAGGAAACGGAACAAGTTTTGAAGACAAGAAAGTGTTTAAGCCCAACTGCCGAAGGCACAAACATCTTCCTGTCTTATTACACCTGTTCCTACAGCTACGATTATTTTCGCAGCTTGAGTTTTTTAAGGAGCGACTCGTATGTATCCGCGCCTTTACCCTTAACATAATTAAGCAGCTTGCGGCGACGGCCAACCATCATCAGCAAACCGCGGCGGCTGCTGTTATCTTTAGGATGGGTTTCCAAATGCTTACTGAGCTCATTAATACGTTCGGTCAGGATTGCAACCTGAACGTGGTGTGATCCAGTATCCTTAGGATGACTCCCATGATCTCCGATCACTTTCTTTTTCTTGTCTCTTTTCATGTTATAAAAATATTTTATTAATACTGCTTGAATACTGCCGAATTCTAACAAATGGGCAGTTTCCCTGCAAGACTATTAAAAAAATCTATATAATAGCCCGGACACCATGGTGAACTCCCGTCATATTATAAGTGAGGCCTGGGCATTTACGCGCCAAAATAAGCGTTTAATGTGGTGGTATGCATTTTTACCAGCCCTTTTTACAACGCTCATAAGCATTATCTACCTTATATACCAGTACTTTGCCTTTAAATACTCAGCGCTCTTTGACGATGCCGAACAAAGCTTTTTAGCAGAGCTCGCTGGCAATATTTACGACTTTCTAAGTGTACATAGAGGATTAATTGTACCCGCCATTTTAGTGACAGCACTTATCCTTATTATATATGCATTGCTGCCGACACTCTGCCAAGGCGGGCTTATTCAGCTCATTGCCCGGGCACGCGAAGGCAAAGAAATTCGTGTAAGTGACGGTGTAGGACTTGGTTTAGTCGTCTTTCTGCCCCTCTTTGAATACAACTTGCTGATTCGGGGGTTTTCACTCTTTGCTATTCTTACCGAAGCTGCATTCGTTTTGCGAAATCTTGGTCCTGGTGCCCTTGAAACACTGCTTCCGTTCTTTGTACTCGCCGGTCTTATTGGGTTTCTGCTCACGCTGCTTTTTACCTATTCCGAATTTTTTATCGTGCTAAAACGCAGTTCGGTACTTAGCGCCATGGCAAAAAGCGCCAAGCTCGTACTTTTAAGCTGGCAACATACATTTATTATAGGAGTTTTGATGCTGCTCATCGGCGTTCGAATTATTATTAACATTGTTGCAGTGCTCATTGTGCCGACGGTACTTTTTATTACGATCGGACTTTTTGCAGCCACAGCAATTGCAACCCAAATTGCAATTGTGATTGGAATTCTTTTGAGTATTGTTGGATTAATTTTTGCATCTTACTTCACAGGAATTTTAAATTTATTTTCAAATGCAGTGTGGACTTTTACATTTCTTGCACTCATTGAAAATGAAAAAGCAAAAGAATTTATAAATTAGTTTTTTAGCTACAACGGGATACGAAAAAAAATAACCCGCAACGAATAAAAAAATGCACACCGTTTTTTCCTCTATTTTAAAAGGGAAAACTAATGTGCAAAAAATGTTAAAATTTTTATAACACGCATACACAAAAAAATTTCTTTACACGCAAAATAAATTTTGCGCGCAAAGTGTTTACAGAGAAATGAAAAAGAGATAAAATTTTTCTTGAGAAAAAGTTTTTTTATTTTTCTTTTTTAATTTCTGTTTTCTATTTTTTTTATTATTTTTTAACCCCTGCTTTATGCCAGCAAAAAAACGCGTTGCAAAACGCAAGCCAGCTGCAAAACGCAAAGTGGCTAAGAAGCCAGCTAAGCGCAAGGCAGCTCCAAAACGCAAGGCGGCTAAGAAGCCAGCTAAGCGCAAGCCAGCTGCAAAACGCAAAGCGGCTAAGAAGCCAGCTAAGCGCAAGCCAGCTGCAAAACGCAAGCCAGCTCGACGTAAGAAGAAATAAATTTTTCTTAGCGTTTTAAAAAATCTCCCGCCGCAATAGTGCCCGGGAGATTTTTTTTATTATGTTTGTAGGCGCGCAATAAAAAATTCTATAGTACTATTACCCCGCACATAAGCCCCGGTAGCTCAACTGGATAGAGCAGTCCCGTCCTAAGGGAAAGGTTGTAGGTTCAACTCCTGCCCGGGGTACCAAAAAACGAGCGCGCAGAAAGATATGAACAAAAATAGAATGAGGTACGCACTAACTATCCATTAACCTGCTCCAGCAAGTTCACCTCCATTTTGTCGCTCGGTAATGTACTGCGGCTCTGAAATTTGGCGACTTTTTGCGCCTCTAAATTTTGCGCACCAACCTCCTTTAAGAAAGCAGTCGGATCTTCAAAATAAATCGGAATACTAATGCGCGGTTCAATTTGCTCAATAACTTCGTGTGCTTTTTCTGGGCCAAGTATACCACCGATGGGAACCAGCAAAACATCTACCTCTCCAATCTGCTCAAGCATTTCGGGGGTTAATTTATGACCGATATTTCCCAAATGGCATACGCGCAAACCATCTACCATGAGCGAATAAATCATAATCGAATTTGCCTTGGTTGACTGTTTATTGCCCGCTTCGTCTTTTTCGAGCGGACGGTCATATGCCTGAATCGCCTGAATAAGGATTCCGCACGCCTCGTACTCTCCAGGCCAGTCAAAGATATGCGTTTCTTTACCAAACTGAGCAGCGTCCAATTCAGGATCATCTTCATTTGAAAGCACGACCTCTGGTTTTAAACTTTTCGGCAGCTTGAAACCTGCTTTTTTCTGATCATAAGGATCCACAATAACTGTACCGCTTTTTCCCTTAATTGAGACGCATGAGCGTCCATGCCATTGAATATCCATCGGGCCTATTGTAGCGATTCAAAGTAATTAAACAAGGTCTTTTGCTATAATGATTACAATGCCAACTATAAAAAATCTTATTGCACGCGAAGTTTTAGATTCCAGGGGCAATCCGACCATAGAAGTCGTTGCTGAATCGGAGCGGCAGCGTGCTTGGGCCATCGTGCCAAGTGGCGCTTCAACCGGAGCCCATGAGGCTCTTGAGTTACGGGACGGCGATCAGCGGCGCTTTGGCGGCAAAGGCGTTTTGAAAGCAGTAAATCATGTAAATAATAAAATAAAAAGAAAGGTGCGAGGAATGAAGGTACATAATCAACAGGCCATTGATGAATTACTTATTACGATGGATGGCACCGAAAATAAGTCGAATCTTGGAGCAAATGCAATTCTCGGTGTCTCACTAGCATGTGCAAAATTAGCAGCTGCCGAAGCCGGCGTTCCACTATATAAATCGATTGGTGACCGTGCGGCGCTTCTCCCCGTTCCAATGATGAATGTAATGAATGGCGGCGTACATGCCAACTCCGGGTTAGAATTTCAAGAAATTATGATTGTGCCGGCCGGCGCGGCTACATTTCGCGAAGCATTGCGCATGGGTGCAGAAATTTTTCACACATTACAAAAGCTCATCGGCGAAAAACACATGCCCACAACTGTGGGCGATGAAGGAGGTTTTGCTCCCCCGCTCAAATCTCATGAAGCAGCTTTGGACCTTCTCATGAAGGCAATTGAAAAAGCCGGATACAAAGCCGGACAAAATGTATGGCTCGCGTTGGATGTTGCAGCTTCTGAATTCTATTCGCGTGGCGTATATAATCTTAAAATGAACGGTGCACAAAAGAAGGTAAAGGCTCCCGAACTGATCGGCTATTTTGAGAAACTTGTTCATAAATATCCGATTGTATCGATTGAAGATGGCTGTGCAGAGGACGACTGGGACGGATGGAAAGGGCTCACCGACCGGCTTGGAAATAAGATGCAACTCGTCGGTGATGACCTTTTTGTAACGAATCCAAAACGTTTACAAATGGGCTTTGATGAACATATTGCAAACTCAATTCTTATTAAATTGAATCAAATCGGCACCTTAAGTGAGACATTGGATGTAATGCGAATGGCCCGCCAGCATAAATATACGCAAGTTGTGTCACACCGCAGCGGCGAAAGTGAAGACACAACTATTGCGCATTTAGCCGTAGGTATGGAAACCGGACAAATTAAAACCGGTTCACTCTCTCGAAGCGACCGCGTGGCAAAATATAACGAGCTGCTGCGTATTGAAGAAGAGCTCGGACGACGGGCCCGCTATGCCGGCAAAAATGCATTTGCCAAAATTTAAGCAGCCTCTTCTGCGCCTTTTTCTGGACTCTCAAAATCCATCGATTCAGCGCGCGCACGCTCGATAGCATGTTCAATATCTTGAACGCGGACCCGTGCCTCTTTTGTTTTGGCATTCAATGTCATAAAAAATTCCCGCTGTGCATCGACAACAGAAACTGTTTCTTGTAAGAGCTTGTCCTGGGGCCGCATCTCTTCTGCAGTGAGTATTTGCGCCAACTCCAACGTACGCTCAGCCGAAGATAAATCGCGACGCTTCATAACAGCAGTAATTTCACGTCCAAGTACTCCGCCATTTGTTTGCTGAACTTCACGGGCACGCCGAATAGCTGTTACCACATCACCATATCCGTCCATCTTTTGCTGCTCGATGGCCACAATCGTATTTTGCACCTCACGTGCTTCATCATGCTTTAAAAGAACGAAAGTCTGCAGGCGAATTTTATCGAGATCGAAGGAGTGATCGTCCTGAGATTTGGACAAACGAGATTCAAATTTTGTACGTACCGCTTTTTCTAAATCGAGCGCGTTGCGTTCCTCCTTATTTTTAGGCTCTCTCTCCACCGGATTAAAATGCCTTTCAAGTGCACGAGACAATGCATGACGCTCCTCCAGCTTAAAACCCTGCAGTAACTTTTTAGGTTCTACTCCCGATTTTTCCATTTTTTTTGTATCATCTCGCATTACACTTTCGGTCTTTTCGAGAGCCTCCCGCGCCTGATGTACATTTTCAATTTTTGCTTGGCCTCCAAAGAGTGCAAACGCAAGTTTTTCGGGAGCCTCATGCTCATAAAGGCGGCCCAAAAGTGCGCCAGCCTTTGTGCGCGGTGCCCGCTCAGGATCAGCTATATCTCTTAATAATAAAGCATCTGGATCCTGCTTTTCTTTGTGATTTCTCTGCTCTTGTCGCTCAATTGACATAGCAAATAATTATACTTCGGCCTCTGCCTGGCGCTGATAGATAGCAAAAAGAAGCAAGAAAAGAGCGAGAATAATAAACTGCTGTGCTAAACAAAACATGCAGACCGCACCAATTACAAAAAATTCAACAATTGTGAGATAGAGCGAGAATGCAAGACCGAAACCTGAAAATGCAGTCATAAGCGTAAGAACACGAGTACTATATTTTTTCCACCATCCAAAAACCATTCCAAACATTGCAACAAACAAAACCGTATAGGTACCGAAACCTAAAATCGCTACCGGAATACCTAAAAAAGTGGAATATTTACTCTGATTCACAACATCACAATTTACAATAGCACTCACATTGCAAAATGAAGTATCCGGCTCTGCATAGTGCTGTTTAATAAGATAAACGGTAACGAGCATTCCCAACAAGGCAAGCACCACAGCAAATATATAACGGGATCGATTTTTATCTTTCATGAGCGTATTATACACTCTGTTGTATGTTTTCACTCATTATTTTAATTCTCATTGTTCTAACACTTTCCGGCTTCTTTTCTGGGGCAGAGGCCGCTCTGTTAACGGTCAATCCTGGAGAGGTGGAAGATATGATGCATAAAAAAATGATCGGTGCAAAAACACTGCATACGCTCACAAAAAAAACTTCGCGGGCCATCTTTGCCATTGTTATTATGAACAATGCAGTCAACATCATTGGTTCCATTCTTGTAGGACAAAGCGTAATTGCACTCTATGGCGATGCATTTTTAGGTGTTGCATCCACTGCACTTACATTTGCGGTTATTTTCTTTTCAGAAATTATTCCGAAAAGCTTAGGAATGCACTATGCCTCTGCTGTTGCACCAAAAATTGCACCGATTCTTACGGCACTCATGTGGATTCTCTACCCTATCATATTTTTGCTTGAGTGGATCACAAATATGTTACAAAAAGGAGAACGCAAAATTGGTACCGAAAGCCAAATTCGTTCACTCGTACGCCTGGGATGGCGCCGCGGACACATTGAGGCCGATGAAGGGCTGCTGATTCACCGCGTATTTTTGCTCAACGATAAAAGTGCTGAAGACATTATGATTCCCCGCTCAAAGATTATTGGCCTGGAGCATCATGTAAGTATTGCGGAGGCGGCCAAAATAGCAATGAAGCATCACTTCGCCCGTCTGCCGGTATTCAAAGGCGACTTGGATCATATTGAGGGGATGGTTTTGAAATCAGACCTTGTTGAAGCGCTTGCGCGCGACGAGCACGATAAACAACTCCGCGAGATGATTCGTCCGCTTCCCAAGGTTCTCTGTACCATGAAGGCTGATGATTTGCTTCTCTTGTTCCAAAAAGAGCATACGCATATTGCGGTGGTAAAAGATCATGGAAAAACCGTCGGCTTGGTAACACTCGAAGAAGTTTTAGAAGAGCTTGTTGGTGAGATTATCGACGAAAAAGACGCTAAAAAGATGAGAATATCATAGCGGCTTAGACCACCTCAATCCCTTTCCAAAAAGCGACATAATCTTTTATTTGAGCTGCTGCTTCTTTTGGTTGCGGATAATACCAAGCGGCATCCACATCGCTTTCATGGAAAAATTATAGCATGCCTGTTACTATGATTCATATGAAGTTACAGTCGATAAATCCGGCAACAGATGAAATAATTGGTGAGTTCGAGGGCATGGATGCCGATGCAGCTGTGGCGGCAACACAGGCGTGCCGAGCTGCGCAACAAAAGTGGCGCGAATTACCTATAGAAGAGCGCGTAAAGCCGCTGCAAAAATTGGCGTTGCTCACGCGCGAACGCGCCGCTGAGTACGGCAAGCTGGCAACTCTGGAGATGGGCAAACCTATTCAGCAGGCCGTTGCCGAAGTTGAGAAGTGCGCATGGGTTTGTGAGTACTATGCGCAACATGCGGCTGAACATTTAGCGCTCGATATTGTCGAGAGCGACGCCTCTAAAAGTTATGTACGCTTTGATCCGCTGGGTGTTTTATTGGCGATAATGCCGTGGAACTTTCCGTTTTGGCAGGTTTATCGTGCAGCCGTACCGGCGATTGCTGCGGGCAACGGCGTTGTACTGAAGCACGCGAGCAATGTGCCGCAGTGCGCTATGAAGCTGGAAGAAATCTTTCGCGATGCCGGCTTTCCTGAACATCTCTTTACCACCCTGCTTGTGGATGCAAAGACGGCAAATATGCTGATTGAAGAAGATGCCGTGGACTGCGTGACGATAACCGGCTCTACGGCTGCGGGCGCGGCGGTTGCAGCAAACGCGGGCAAACATTTGAAAAAAATTGTTCTGGAGCTGGGCGGCAGCGATCCCTTTATTGTCTTGGCAGACGCAGATCTAGAGAAAGCTGCAGAGACCGCAGTGACTGCGCGCAACCAAAACAACGGCCAGAGCTGTATTGCGGCGAAGCGGTTTATTGTAGAAAAGCCGGTTATGGAAGCATTTGAGAAAACATTGCTGGCGCTGTATGCCAATTTAAAAATTGGCGACCCCTTAGACGAAACGGTTAATATTGGGCCGCTTGCACAGAAGCGCTTTCGCGATGACATCGATGCACTGGTGCAAGATGCCGTACAAAAAGGAGCAAAATGTCTGACCGGCGGCAAGCCCTGGGGCCAAGCCGGTGCCTTTTACGAGCCGACAATTATCCGGGGTATCACCCCAAAAATGCGCTTATATAGAGAAGAGGCCTTTGGTCCGGTTTTGAGTCTGTACGAAGTATGGGATGCAGATGCTGCAGTGGAGCTGGCAAACGACTCTGAATTTGGCTTGGGCGCAAGCATCTGGACGCGCGACATCGAGCGTGCAGAAGCGCTGGCCGCACAAATAGAATCCGGTGCAGTTTTTATCAACGGCATGGTAAAGAGTGATCCCCGCCTCCCCTTTGGCGGCGTCAAAAAATCCGGCCACGGCCGCGAACTTGGCGCTTATGGAATACGTGAATTTGTGAATACAAAAACAGTTTATGTTAGCTCTTGAGCTTTTCATTATTGCAGGACTCATACTTTTAAACGGCTATTTTTCATTATCGGAAATCGCTCTCTTAAGTGTAAAAAAAAGCCGTCTCAAACACTTGTCCAAACAAGGCAACAAACAAGCTGAAAAAGCATTGTTTTTGGTGCATCACTCGTCAGAAATGCTCTCTACAATTCAAATAGCCATTACTACGATCGGCATTTTTGCAGGAGCTTTTGGCGGAGCAACCATAGCGGAATATATTGCAAATTGGCTGGAACAGTATCCGTCCTTTGCCGATTACGGCGAACCGATCGGTGTAGCTTTAGTTGTACTTGTCATCACCTATTTCTCACTCATCATTGGAGAGCTGGTACCAAAGCAGATTGCCTTATCGAATGCGGAAAAAATGTCTCTGAAAGTTGCGGGAACCATCACAAGCTTAATGAGATTTACAAAACCCCTGGTAGTACTGGTAAGTACTTCAACAAAAAAATTCCTGAAACTTCTGCATGTTAAAGCCCCCACAGAGCAAACTATTACCGAAGAAGAGATTAAAGTGCTAATAGCTGAAGGAACGGAAAAAGGTGTCTTTGAAAAAACGGAACAAAAAATGGTGGAAAATGTTTTCCATTTGGGAAACCGCCCCATTAAAGATTTCATGACGCCGAATAATGAAGTGGTTTGGCTGGATCTTGATGACCCTATTACAATTATAAAAAATAAAATCATCACGAGTGATAAATCTATTTTTCTTGTATACAAAGGAAGGACAGATCATCCTATTGGCGCCATTGAAACAAACGATATTCTCACCCATGTTTTTACAAATGAATCGGAGGAGCTGGATTTAAAATCTCTCATCCAGCCCGTAATGAATATCCATGCCGATGTTCCGTCGCTTGTAGCCATAGACCGGCTGAAAAAATCATCCATAAGCATGGCACTTGTTACCGACAAAGAGACAAAAAAACCGGTTGGCGTTATCAGCTTTCACGACGTACTGGAGGCGATTATCGGGGAATTTAAAGTTGAGTATTAAATGAAAGATAAAAAATTATATGACCAATCCAAAGACGACCCTACCGGCTTATATATTTACTTTGAAAATGAAATCGTCTTTTGGGCCGAAAGAAATGAATACAATGGAGAACTCTCAGAAGAAGCGTTGTCTTTCTATTAATACAAAAAGAGGACGCACCTGCCGATGTTCAAAAACTGGCATTATCATAAGAAAATTGATAAACTTTTATCGTCTAATATCATTATGCTATGAAAATCAAGCAATTTACTGTTTATATTGAACAAGATGAAGATGGTATGTTTATAGGTTCCATTCCATCAGTTCCAAGTTGTCATGCTGAAGGTAAAACCCAGGCAGAGATGATGAAAAATCTCTCAGACGTCTTGAAATTATGCTTACGAAATGTAAACAAAAAACAAATTTTGAAAACAAAATTTATAGGCATTCAAAATCTAGAACTTTCAAATGCCTAAGCTAGTGCCAGTAAAGCCCAAAAAGCTCATCAAAATACTTATGAAGCTTGGCTTTCACCAAAGAGATGCCGAAGGTTCTCATGTTTTTTCAAACATAATGATGGCAGAACAACTGTTCTTCCAATCCACAATCGAGATCTCAGTAAAGGACTGCTAAGAAAAATACTGAATGATATTAAACTGACCGTCGAAGAGTATGAAAAATTGAGAAAATAAAGAATGATGCTATCATAGCGACGGCATGAATCAAAAAATATTTGCGCTTGTTACAGGTGCGAGTTCTGGCATTGGAAAGGCCTGCGCTGAGGCTTTAGCACGAGAAGGCAAAAATGTAATTCTTGTAGCACGAAGAAAAAATAAACTCGAAGAAATTAAATCACAATTAGAAGAAAAATATTCAATTGAAGTACTCATCTATCAAGTGGATTTATGCAAATTTGAGAATATCGAAACTCTTTTTAAAGAAATTCAGGATAAAGAAATCGATGTCCTTATTAACAATGCCGGCCTTGCCTTAGGCAAAAGCTCTTTTGAGGCATACGACTGGAACGATTTTAATCAAATGATCGACATCAATATCAAAGCGTTTACACGAGTCGCACAGCTCGCCATTCCTCATCTTAAGA
>PCVQ01000036.1 GCA_002796025.1 Candidatus Peregrinibacteria bacterium CG11_big_fil_rev_8_21_14_0_20_46_8 | reverse complement strand
ACCGATTCCGCGTGGAGCTATACGCAGCATTAGGCCGTTATAGCTCACGCGGAGTTTATGTTCTCTGCTTACTTGCAGTCGTGCAATACGGCGCAACGAAAAGTCGAGATATTTTTCGTGCATATTCCGCTCGACTCCCAGCTGCTGCTGAAGTCTCATCCATTGCGACATACCCTCTAATGTCGCACACCGGTTGTTTGAAAAAAAGACACGGCGGGGCGGCGAATAATTATCGTACAAAGCTTGATGAATATCGGCAAAAGTAGCAAAGCGTCCGTCTTCAAATAATTCGTACCCCAAGCGCATTGAAGTCATCGCCCATAAATATAATCCCTTGGCATACTCATCCACATAGGCGCGCTCCCAATGCGAAAGTGCGGCATAAATTGCATTGCGTGAGCGCTCATCCCGATCGGTACGATAGATTTTTAACAATGCGAGCATCGATTCTCCGTCAAAAAAATCAAGGTTTGGCGTTGCTTCCTTTTTCGCTTCTGTCATACCGTGATGATAACTTTTTGCAAAACTCCCGTCCGCTTTTTGAAGCCAAAAAATTGCATTTTCTATCTCACTCATCTCTTGCTCGTGCGCCAACCACCATGGGTCCCCAACTTCTTTTAATACACGTGTACCGACAATAAAAAGTGCCATTGTTCCGGTCTTTGCTTCGTCACCATGAACTTCATTAGGAATGTATCTGAGCACAAGACCATCGGGAGTTACATCACGCACCGACTGCTCCAGCCAATAATCCGCAGTTTTCTTTAGGCGCTCCAAATATTTTTCATCCTCAAAAACTTTATAAAGCTCCGACATAGACTGCAGCGTGCCAACCTGACGTACTACATTGTCATCATCAGTAAAATCACCGGTAAACGGATTAAATTCATACTGATACCGGCCGCTTGTAAGCTGCATTTTTTCGAGATGAATCGCAACATTATCTAAAATAGTCCGCACCTCCTCTTGATCTAACCGCAAAGCAAATGCCGATTCGGGCTGCAATAAAAACAAAAAGAGACAGCATGATCCCAAAGATCGCATAAGATATTTTGCAAAGAACATAATACAGTTGGGTCAAAAATTATCGTAACTTTTCAACGGGCGTATGCATCTCTTTCGGAACAGCTTTTATAAAGTCGCGCAGTACCGTAGCATGCGTTACAAAGCTGTCGATATTTGCGTACTCATCGGGAGAGTGGTGCCCATGTCCCGTTGGCCCCAAAATCGCAAATGGAATTCTCTGCTCGCCAAAAAATCGTGCATCTGATCCTCCGTGATTCTCACCATACTTCATTTTTTTGCCGACTACTTTTTCGGCAACGTCCTTTAACACATGTACATACGGATTATCAGCATCCGAACGGGCAACTCCTTCACACCGCAAAATCTTTACCTCAATATCATCCGGCAAATGTTTTTTAACTTTATCTATTACGTCATCAGAAGTCCATTTGGGATCTCCGGTATGCCGCATGGTAAAAATGGCCTCGGCTTTATCGGGAATTACATTCGAGGCGCTCTCTGATCCGGCTTTAAAAACTGTGGTCGTACCAACGGTCATCCACTCGCTTGCAGCGCGCGGAAACACTTTACGCATATCGAGAATAGACTTCATTAGCGACTCAATTGCATTTTCGGTTCTCCATGGATACGCACTATGTGCAGATTCTGCGCGCTTAATGAGCTTTAAATCGATACGCCCCTTTTCCAGCAATACGATGTCGTAGGCGTCACGGCCTTCATTGATTACGGCAAAATTACAACGAAACCCTTCGTTATCCAAAAGTGATTTAACGCCATTAAATCCGCCGGTTTCTTCATCAGTAGTGATCATTAAACCTAAAGACGGACGCTCCTTTTGCGTAGCAAAGTGCTTCATAACGGCCATCATGCAGGCCAATCCGCCCTTCATATCCATGGCGCCAGTGCCAAACAATTTACCGTCGCGCTCCTCGGCAGTAAAATTCGTTCCGGTTGCAATTACATCGGCATGGCCCACAAAAAAAACATTAGGGTGCTTCGTATCTTCAAAGGTAACGATGAGCGCCGGTGATCCTGCAAATGTATATGAGCGAAGTACAACTTTATCTTTTTCGAAATAGGATTTAATAAAATCCAAAATCTCGGTATTTTTTTGCATTTCATCAACATGCGAGGGAAAGCGAATAAGCTCCTTGGTGAGCGTAACCAAGTGCTCGCGAAGCATCTTTTTGGTCTTGAATGGAGTCATAAAAAAGTATGTGGCCGCAGACCGTTCTACTTACTTGTCGGCTCAAATGCGCACCATTCAACAAGCCGGTCAGGATTGCGCTTCCAGTCACCATCCCATTTTTCTGCTAAAAATCGGCCTGGTGATTTTTCTTTTACAAAGACAAAATCTTTTATCGGCTGCAGATGAATTGATTCGTCTTCATCGTTTTGATTTTTCACTGCTAAAGCCCGCAAATTATCGGAGGCAATATTGATAATCTCTTTACAGTAATCCAGCATTTTCATCTTGTGACGCTCTGCGTAAAGTCCGTGTTTTGCAATATCGTGATAGACCAAATTAAAATCACGGAAACTCCAGTTTTTAGTTAAGTTTTTCATCGCAGCGGCGCCATCTTTATGATACACAAATCCTTTAACAATCGCCTGCATCGAAGGAATAAGCATTGGCGGCAAGCTGTCGCATACACGCACTTCGATATATTTTTTAATTCGCACATCGGTATACACAAAACTCAAATGCAAAAGCCAATCTTCCATTGTTGCGGTATAGCCATCGAGTCCCGATTTTAAAAACTGATTAAAGGTCATGCGCTTTGCGGGAATCCACTTCCCTTCACGAATAATTGCAAGCATTGGAACCTTTAAACAAAACTCTGCCCAATCTTTAAATCCAAAATTTGGACTCAAAAAGGCCTTGCGTAAACCAAAGCGGCGACGGTCCATTTGGCGGGTCAAGTGCGTACGCAAACTTACAAATCCCGTTGTCTTACCTTCTTTTAAGGGTGAGTGCGCATACATTGCGGCCAAAAATGGAGCCAAGCGCAAAAGAATTTGAAATTTTTTCTGTGCATCATCTTCTGACGTAAAATCGATGTTCGCCTGCACCGAACACATCTTTTTCATGAACTCAAGATTTACCGCGCCTCGCTTCTTAAAATAGTTATATAAAACTTCGTATCGCTGCAGCTTAATAAGACGAACCTTATCGTCCGGAACAAATGGCTCGTACCCAATACCCAGCCATGCAACATCAAAAATCTTTGAAATTTCAAAAAACTCATTCTGATGCATGCGGAGTTCGCGCGCCAAATCATGAATAGAAGGATGCGTTCGTCCCGATAATTCCGACATGGCTTCACTCGTCTCTAATGTTAAGCGGGTACCGCCGCGATGCAAAGAGGTAATAAATTTATTTTCTTGTTTTTCAACTTCCCATCCAAGCTCTTCAACAAGCTTATCTTGAATCTTGCGCAGACCGTTATTTTCTAAATAGGTAATAGGCTCGTGATTGCTGCGGTGAATACCGTGGCGTTCCACTTCCATACCAATTACTACTTCTTCCGGCTTCTTATAACTCTCACTGAAGAAGTTGTATATATCGTCTTTGCTACCAATAGGCTTCCGTAGCGGATCGTCGTCGTCTTGACCTGGTTGATATCCCATAGAAAATGACTATATAAAAATGACCATTTATTCTTCGGACTGACCTGGTCACTTGTTAGCGCAATTTACTTGAAATGTAATTTTTAGTCAACGTCCAGCCCATTGCCTAACAATAAAATTGTTGTATTCTAGTACGAAAAGAGTACCCGACCTTTGATTGCGTCCCTGTCGATATTATCGTATTCGATACTCTCTTTGAGGTTGTCTCCGCGCAGACACCATCGATCTCCTACTTTCTGAACTGCGCGTTTAATTAAAAGACGTCCGTTCTTTTGAAATACTACAATGTCCCCTTTTCGAATCGCTCCCCACCGATACACAAAAACACGTGCACCACTTTGAAAGGTCGGCAGCATACTATCACCCTGAATGATATATCGGGAAAACATTACACGCGTTATATTAATTCTTGGTCGCCTTAAAAATCTCGGCAATTTCAGAAACACGCTTGCGCAACTCTGCGCAAGCTTCTTCGCTCACCGTTCGCTTAACCTCTGAACACTGTTTCGTTGCCATCCAAACTTTCTCATGAAGATCGGGCCACTTTTCAAGATGCTCGGATTTAAAGTAATCGGTCCACAAAATAAGCACTTGCCGCTTACAAATTTCTGCATATTCTTCTTTTACTGCAACAGCACGGGCAACAGTATTTAGATACTCCAAATATTCGGCTGAGCCAGGCTCTGGCGCTTTAAGCTCAAGTAGTTTGTGAGTTAATTTTTCAACTGTCTCTACCGCCCACATGGCACTATCTGGCTCATACACTCCACATGGAATATCGCAATGGGCATGCGCTATTTTTGGCGGGGAAACCTCATCAATAAACCGTAAAAAATGTCTAATTGGAGTTGTTTTCATACAAAAAGTATAGCACCGTTTTTGGGTGCGGGCACAAAAAAATCCCGCCGGTGCGGGACATCAATTACTAAATAACAACTTATTAGTATTTTATCACAGTCTTATGATTAAAATCAAGATTTTGTCTAAATTATATCATATATGATATAATCAACCTGTGAAACGGCTTCGAAAATTCGCAAAGGAAGGACATCTTGCAAAAGAACTCAAAACTCCCGGTGCACGTGCAGCGTACGAAGCAATACTGCTTGGAAAAAAGATCGCCACCCTGCGGCGCACTCAAAAAATGACACAAAAAACTTTGGCACAGAAAGTTAAAAGTTCACAGAGTGCTATTGCACGTATCGAAAACGGCAAACAAAATCTTTCACTTGGATTAGTGATAACACTTGCGCACGCCTTAGGAAAAAAAATTGATATTAGATTGCTTTAGAACGCAAAAATAATCTCTCCTTTAGCGGCATCATTTTCAATCATGCTTGTGCCGATGATGCTGTCCATTACATCAAAGACATCAGTAATAAGCTGCAAGCCGCGCTGCTGGACAGGCGAAATAGATTCTTGTGTTTCGGCAAAAAATTGCAGGCGCTTAATATAATTGCTCAATCCTTTTGTATCGAGCACAAAGAGCTGATCCGGATTTTGTGTGGTGAGGTGCACAGTATCTAAGAGCGATGTGGTTTGCGGTGCGGAAGCGTCCGCATTACTCTGCTCAAAAAATGTGGTGGACGTAGTGAAGTAAAGCTGGTTGCGAAAATTTAAACCATACCAAAATGTGACCGGCTCTTGCTGTGCGCGCAGCAACGGAATGCTACTCACCTCTTCCGGAATGCGGTGCAGATAAAAGCGAAGTCCGTCGCGATACGGCTGTTCACTTTCTGCAATTTCCATAACGGGCGCGTCTTCGGCCGCTTTAAAAACAATATTCACGGCGCTGACCCATGAACGAATACGGCGCTGGAGTGAGGTATAAAAATCTTTTGTTTCTGCAAAATCTGCGCCTTCAACAAAAAGTGCAAAAGCAGGGATTGCCTGTTCGCCGGACTCCAATACAAGCGCAAAAGGTTTGTTGATAAAAAAACTCTGCTGAGTCTCTGAATTGTCCAGGCTCTCCTGCCCCAGTCCAAAGGGCAGCTGTGACAGCAGCGCCTGAGTATTTTGAGCTGCAATAAGTACAGTGGCGCCGGGAATATGCGAAGCAAGACTTGTAATCTCAGAAATATTTTGCCGGGAATTCGGGGCCACATCTTCATTAGGTATATTCTCAAATTGAGAAACAAAGTTGGCAACAAGATTTTGACCGCGCGCTTGAAGTGCAATCACTGTATGTTGTGTGTTGCCGCGCAAAAATTCTGGAAGCAACGCTTCAAATGCTTGTGAAAAATAGAGATATCCGCTGTGCTGCTTGGTAAGCTCTATTTTTTGTAGTGCGACACGGAATTCTTTATTTTCACTTAAAGATGTTTCTGTACGCTCCGGAATAAAATTTCCAACAAAAGCGATATTTTCAATACGGCCGGTGTATTGCGGAGTTTTTCCCGCGCGCTCAACAACTGTGCGATTACGCGATACTTCGCGGATTGCTGCGCCATCCTGCTCCCCCATCTTAATCAGCAACTCTTCAAAATCACTCTCGCTGCGAATTGCAAAAAAGAAAGCACTCTTCCCATCCGGCAGCATGACATATGTAAGATACGGCTGCTCAATGAGCTCTTGTTGCAAGTGCTGAATTTCTGTATCACTTGCATCACCTAAAAAAGTTCGGAGCACAAATGGCGCAAACGCATCGCGCGTTTGCTGGTTCATAACTTGCAGCGGCAGGCCGTCATTCAGTTGTGCAACCAGCATCGCATTGTCGGGAATATACTCCTCCACAAAGATTCCGCCGGGCGCGGCTTTATGTGGAAGTGGAGTGCGCGACATTGCAAAAAAGATGAGCAACGAAAGTGCCGCCAAGCCCAAAACAATTCCTAAAATTCGCCGCTGTTTTTTCATCAGAAGAAGTATAGAATAATGGTATGAAATTAGGAATTATTATCTCAACCAACAATTCAGAAACCAATTGGAATGCTTTCCGGCTGGCAAATTTTTCTATCAAACAAGGCGATGAAGTAGAAATTTTTCTTGTCGGCGAAGGAGTGGAATATGAAGCGGGCACTTCGGAAAAATTTAATATTCGTGAACAAGCGGACGAATTCTTGAAAGCTGAAAAGGCAAAAATTATGGCTTGCGGCACGTGCTTAAAATTGCGCGAACAAGAATCAACCGAGGCTTGTCCTATGAGCACGATGAAAGATCTGTACGAACTAGTAAAAGAGTGCGATAAAGTTTTAACTTTTTAAAATGGAAAAAACACAAGCAGCCCTAACATGCCCGCACTGCGGCTCCAAAGAAACAGCCGAAATACCGAACGACTCCTGCGTGCCATTTTACAAATGTAAAAAATGCGGAGAGCTAATACAAGCAAAAGAAAATGATTGTTGTGTATTTTGCAGCTATGGGGATAAAAAATGTCCTCTCAAATCTGCTTAGATTTTTTTTCTGGAGCCATCGACCGGGATTGAACCGGTGACCTCATCCTTCGTTTACACCTCTTTTTAAAACTTCACGATATAAGAGGGCTAGACTGTATCTTCGGCGTATCTCGCAGTGCGAGAGTTAGCCGCCCTTGTCAGTCGTTCGAGCCCCAACCTTGGCGGCGGGGCTACGGTCTGAACCTCATGAAAGGCCTTTAACCGTTATTCGGGTTCAATATGAGATTTCTCCCATAAGGGGCAAGAGTCTACGACTCACCATGGATGCGCTCTACCAACTGAGCTACGATGGCTTGAAAGCTAATTGTAAGGAGCAAATTAAAATACGCAGGCGCATCTTAATTGCTTTAGCACAGTATTGCAAAGCTTTATGCGCTTATAAATAAAACACTCCGCAGTGTCGGCTATTCAAAGTTACGGAGTCCCAGGTGTCCAGGTGGGGGGCTGCAAATCGACGCTTCGCGGCGATAAATATTAACCTCCCTTAGAAAAGTTTAAGGCGGAGTCCGTAATGCAGTGAAGAAACGATCACTACAGAGTGTGTGTATGAACCATAATGCCAGAAAAAAATTCTGATTCAAACTTTACGCATAGCGAAAAAAATAAGACGTTTCTTACAACAGAAAGGTAAGGTGTTCTGCTTTATTTCTAAAGAAAAAAACAATTTCCTAAAATCACAAAAAAAGATTATACTGGATGATTTTGTGTGTAATTATTTATGCGCCGAGCGAGACGAGCGCAAAGACCCACTGCGCAACCGTACCAACCAATAATCCAATAATAGAAATTTTAAACACGTTGCTAAGTACAAAGATATCGAAAAGTATAAAGAGGATAATGTACTTAGGCGCGTGATACAAAAAATTGTTGTATTGCCGCTCGTAACGGTGCGGGATAATGAGCCCGACAATTTTTGATCCATCGAACGGAGGAAGCGGAAGTACATTGAGTGAAAAAAGGATGACGCTGATATCGGAAATTCCTTTAAGGACGAGAAACAAAAAGACAAATGCAGCGGAGCTCGCTTCGGTAATATTTTGCGACATAAGCTTTAGCGGTGCAGCCAAAACAAATGCGGTGACCAGATTTGTCATTGGGCCGGCAAGTGCAATCAGCGCGCTGTCACGTCGGGGGAAGCGTAAATTGTTTGGATTGAATTGCACC
>PCVQ01000028.1 GCA_002796025.1 Candidatus Peregrinibacteria bacterium CG11_big_fil_rev_8_21_14_0_20_46_8 | reverse complement strand
GCAGCAATAAGCTCACGCAATGAATGGCACATTACTATGGCAATGGCTGCCCTTGCTGAACATTGTGAACCTGCAAAACTCGCTTCTATAAAGATCGACCCTAAAGAAGCGCAGCCATTTATGCTGCAGGCAAAAATAACAGAGGCACTTGGATATTACTTTCCTCAGTATGAAACATTTGAAGAAGAAGAAAGAAATATTAACCGCGCACTGGCAATTCTAAATGAAGTCATTGATGAAGTAGATAACATGCCGAATCTATCTCGGATATTGCAACAGACCTTATTCGAGGCACGCCGTCGTGCTGCAGTCTGCATTATCGAAAAAGCTACTCAGCGCAAAAAACATCTGGGGGATGTTGAAGCAGCTCTCGCAATGGGACCGAGCACAAATCGCGAAACTGCCGCAGAATTAAGGCAGGCGCAGCAACTGCTAGAACAGTTATTTAGCGACAACCGAAATTCCGGAGGAGTATTAATGCCAAATAAAAAAGATCTTGCCCGCATGCATATTTATGCCGGACGTGCAGCATTATTATTGTCTAATACGCCTACCGCGCTCCACGATGCCACTATCCACTTCGATCAGGCCGAAAAACTCTCTATTCTCTATCCTGCCGAATATGCCTGGAATATAAGAGAAAGTGCAGACTGGAGAGCAGCAGCGCAACAGAGGATAGAGCGGCGGCCGTTTACAACGGCTGAAGGCGTCCAATACGCCGGCAAATATCAGCAAGCGCTGAGTGAGCTTCGCCAATTGAGACATGAATCGAGCCCTCGGCAATTTCCAATTCATTCTCGTGCCGAAGCAATCGGATGCAATCTTGCTCGTCTGTTACTGCAGTGCCGTGACATTGAGAATCATCCACAATCATTAACAATGGCATGGAATGCCGCCATGGGAAGTACTGAACTCTGTATCAGCGGTGGTCGACTGGATAAAGACAAGCGATTTTTACCGCAAGAGGAACTCTCACCTGAACAAAGAAAAGATCTCCAATCCCATTTAGCAAATCTTGGCCATTTGATTCACCACGCCCAAAATGAGCGCTTTGAAATTTCACCAGAAGATTGGGAGTTTGTTCAGACATTTGTTATTCCGCACGCAGGCGAAGCCCAGGAGAAATTGGTTAATGCAGTGGGAGCAATTGAAAGAAAAATAGAAGGAGCACGCGGAATACTCAATGGCAGAACCCCTGACCAACTTGGAGAGCGCGCTCCTGAACTTCAAGAAAGCATCCGGCAATTAGCGGCTGTTAAAAAGGAACTCGAATGGAAACTTGGTGGGATTCGCTGCTGTCTTCAGTAAGCATACCCCTTCCCGTCATCCAAACTCGTAAATCCTTTGCCGTCGTCGAGCGATGAGTATCCCTTGCCATCATCTAACTGATACTTCTCGTAGGTATTGTAGGTTGGATAACTGTAAAAAAGGTTGGTCTGACCTTGCTGCAAGCGGTAGTGGAAAAAGAGCGCAGAGACAATTGCGCCGAGCACCATACCAATAAGCAAATAGTTAACCTTACCCGAATCTAGAGTGTGTGCATTGCGCGAAGCTTTTTTCATATTTGTTTTTGATTAAAAAACTATTACTAAATTATAGCAATATTTTAACTATATGGCAAGGTGTGCGCTCTGCCTCTATTTTCTCAGCGCCGCAATTGCGGCTGCACGATCTTTTGCACCAAACACATATGAGCCCGCAACCAAGATATCTGCACCGGCCTCAACTGCCTGCCGATACGTTTTTTCGTTAATCCCCCCATCAACTTGAATATTCAAATCCGGTGCCTTTGCACGCAATTCCTTAATCTTCGGCACAACAGATGCAATAAAACTCTGCCCGCCAAAACCGGGATTAACGGTCATGAGTAAGACCATATCTATATCGCCGAGCAACGATTCGATACTCACCAATGGCGTTGCCGGATTCAATGCAACTGCAGCCTTCATCCCCAATCCTTTTATCTGCTGAACCAAGCGCTCAAGATGGACGCTGGATTCCTGATGCACAGTTAAATACGAATCATCGCGGCGCCCGTGCGCCTTTTCTACTGCCTTTGCAAATTCTTCCAAATACTTCTCCGGCTGCTCAATCATCAAATGCACGTCCATGGGCAATGTGCTGCGCATCTTTGCAATTTGATCCGGCCCAAAGGTGATATTCGGCACAAAGTGCCCATCCATCACGTCGACATGAATCATATCGGCATGCGAAGAGATGCTGGCAATCTCTTCATTGATCTTGCCAAAGTCAGCCGAGAGAATCGATGGGGCAATAAGTAGTTTAGGCATGGGGCTGTGCTGCCGGCTCAATCTTATCTACGCGTCGAACATGACGCTCTTCTCCGGCTTCAAATTCAGTTGATAAAAATGTATCGATAAATTGGAATGACTCTTCCTTGCTCAACATACGTGCGCCCAAACAGAGAATATTTGCATCGTTGTGTTTGCGCGACATTTCGACACTGTCATTACGCTCACCATGTACTGCACGAATTCCGTGCTTCTTATTTGCAGTCATACACATGCCAACTCCAGAACCGCATACCAAAATTCCGCGGGCGCCGTGAGTTTGCCGCACCTTCTCTGCCACTTCGTGCGCAATATCGGGATAATCCATAGGCGGTTCTGCCGCAAAAACACCGAGATCAACAACATCTTCTCCCTTTCCTTTTAAATAGGCTTCGATTTCTTGCTTACGCTCGTAACCTGCATGATCTGATCCGATATAAATCATAAGAATAAAGTTATGCGTGTAAATGGCTAAGGGCTTTGCCAGTATGTACGTGATCGACAACGCGCGAAAGCAGGGGCGCCACAGAAATAATCTTCATATTTTTTAACTGCTTTTCCTTTGGAATCGGAATCGTATCGGTAAAGACAATCTCCTTAAAATCTGCGCTCTTTAATTTTTCGGCAGCATCACGCGAAAGCACGGCATGCGTAGCCGCAAGATAAATATCGCTATTTGCTCCGGACTTTCTCAATACATTTGCACCACCTACAACTGAACCACCGGTATCGACCATGTCGTCGTAGAGAATACAGTCGCGGCCTTTTACATCACCAACGACATGCGTAACTTCGGCAACATTATGCTTAGGACGAATTTTATTCAAAATTGCCAAATCCGCTCCAAGCATCTTGGCAAGGCGGTCGGCCTCTTTAGCACTGCCCACATCCGGCGCAACAATGACCGGTGCTTTTTTAAATTTTTTCTTATTAAAATATTCTGCAAAGAGCTTGCGCGCCGTCAAATTATCGACAGGAAAATCAAAGAATCCCTGCTCTTGATCACTGTGCAGTGTAAATGTAATAAGATGATCGGCACCTGCTTTCGACAAAAGATCGGCAATCAACTTTGCGGTAATCGGCTCACGCGGACTCGCAACACGATCTTGCCGGGCGTATGGAAAATGCGGCATAACCACATGAACAGTTGAAGCAAACGAGCGCTTAAAGCTATCGAGCATAATAAAGAGCTCCATTAAATCTTCGTTTACATTTTGCGTGCCGGTTTGAATAATAAAGACATCGGCATCGCGAACACTCTCGCTCGGCTTCGTATAAATCTCGTTACACGCAAAGCGTTGAATGTGCATTGGAGAAAGTGGAATTTTGAGTAATTTCGATATTTGTTTTGCAAGCGCGGGATGCGATGTCCCTGCAAAAAGCTTTATTTTAGGCTTTGCCATCGTATGTATAGTATAGCATTTTTAACTGATAGAGCCTATATCACCAACGCCCGTATTTGTTGGTATACGCCCTCGGCATCAAAGCGATATTTACGAAAAAGAGCTCCGATACGGCCCGAGTCTCCAAAGGTTTGCCGCATACCAATGTGATGCAGCACCTTCGGCTTGGCGCCAACCAGCACCTCGGCTACGGCACTTCCCAATCCTCCTTGAATTTGATGCTCTTCGGCAGTCACTACAATTTTCACTTGCTCAGCGGTATCTAAAATTAACTCTTGGTCTATCGGCTGGATTGTTGAAAGATTAATAACACGAACGTTAATCCCCTCTTCGGCAAGACGGTCAGAAGCATGTACTGCGCTACCCACCAATGCGCCGGTTGCAAAAACCGCAACATCATTACCTCCGCGCAACAAACTGCCTTTACCAAGTTCAAAACGCACATGCTCTTGTTCAAGATCTACGCCAAGCGCACCTAAACGCAAATATGAAGGACCAAAATCTTCAAAGATTTGTGGCAGCATCGCACGCAATTCCTCTCTGCTCGCCGGACAAAAAACTTTCATATTGGGCATTGCACGCATCAAAGCAAAATCTTCAAGAGCCTGCCGTGCGGGACCATCCTGTGCAGCCTCCAATCCGCCGGATACTCCAATAAGCTTTACATTTAAATTCGGAAGCGCAATCGAATTCCGTATTTGCTCCCAATCCTGACCGGCAATCGCACTTGCAGGTGCACAGACCACGGGAATTTTACCGGCAATCGCAAGGCCTGCAGCACAACCGATCATATCGGCGTGACCAAAACCTAAATTAATAACACGATCAGAACTGCCAATGCCAGAAATTACAATATCCCCGGTTAAGACAACAAGATTACGATAGCGATCTGCAAGCACGCCAAGAACTTCTCCAAATGATTTTGTTGCAATGGTTTCCATAGTTGTTATGCGAAATTAGGCGTCGTCATTTCCGCCACGCTGAATCGTGTCACCAACTTCGATGCCATACTGCTGTACAAAGCCGGCTGGCAATTCCAGTGCAAACATTGCAGGACGCCCCGACAAGTATGATGGGCACTGCGGCACAGTGCATGGTTCCATATTCTCAACAATCGAGACGACCTCATTCTTGCTGCTTATGTATAAAATATCGAGCGGAATAAGAGTGTTTTTCATCCAAAATGCCCGCGGCGCCTCATCTTCAAAAACAAAGAGCATGCCGTTGCCGCTCTCGAGCTTTTCACGATTCATCAAACCTTGTGAACGCTCTTCGTCGTCATCGGCAACCTCGGCCTTTACCACAACCGAGCCGGATTGCGTCTTGATTGTGAGTTCTTCTTTGGGCAGACCGCCCTTTAAAAAATCAGGAACTAAATTACTGACCGAACAAGCAGAAAGCGTAAGGGTTACACCTGCAAGCAGAGCGATAAGGGAAATCTTTTTCATGGGCTTATGATAGCGCTTTTTGTTGAGGGGACAAGGGGAAAATGGTCTATTGTACATAGACGAGCCGCGGTAGACACACTTAGCAAGAGGCCTCTATCACCCCAGCGCCTCCGCCCGCTCCACACAGGCTCCGCACTTGCTGCACGGCTCATCTAATCCTTTATAGCAGGTCCACGTTAATTCGTAGGGCACGCTTAGGGTGCGGCCGATTTTTGCGATTTCTCCTTTTGAAATGTGCAAGAAAGGCGCATGGACTTCGATTGCTTCGTAATTGGCAATGCGCGCTGTGGCATCTATTTTTTCGATAAATTCCGGGCGGCAGTCGGGATAAATGGCATGATCGCCGGCGTGCACCGCAATGGCAACGCGGCCAAACTTTGCACTAACCGCCGCTGCAATCGCGAGTGAGATAAAAATCATATTGCGATTCGGGACCACGGTCTGCTTCATGCTTTCATCTTCGTAGTGACCCTCGGGCACTTCGATACGATCAGTCAAAGCCGAACCGCGCATCAAGCTCTTTAAATTTGTCACATCGATACTCTCGTGCGGCACATTAAGCTTTTTGCAAATTTGCGCAGCGCAGTCCAATTCCTTTTTGTGCCGCTGGCCGTAATCAAAAGAGATCGCACGAACCTCATCACCATCGGCAAGTAACTTATACAAAAGCGTGGTCGAGTCCATGCCGCCGGAGTAGATGAGAATTGTTTTCATTATTATTTTCGGCGCTCTGCGCCCCAGGTTAAAATGTGCAATCGTGGCGTAAATGTATAGCCCTTCTCTTTGCAGCGTGCAATGAGCATATCGTGTTTTTTTAACAGTTCGTCGCGGGTTACGCCCTGCGGCATCAAATAAATTTTCTCAGCCGGCAGCTTATATTTGGCAATCACAGCTTCAATTTCTTCAAAGTCCCCCACTGCATCAACCACAAATTTATATACACACGCCAACCCAAACATCTTCAACTCGTATGGTGCATTACCGGAATTGCTCGTCTTATACGAAACGGTAAATAAATCCACGGCCTCGGCGCACTTCTCTGTCGCAGCAAACGAACCATTTGTCTCGACCTCAATATAGTAGTCCAGAAACTCCTCTCGAATCGCACAAATTACATCTTGCTGTAACATCGGCTCGCCGCCGGTAATCACTAAATGCTTACAATCATAGGCGCGAATTTTTCCAAACAGTTCCGGCAAATCCACACGCACATTATCCGCCACCGCCGGATCCCATGTGTACTTCGTATCACACCACGTGCACTTCAAATTACAATTCCCAAAGCGCACAAAAATTGCGGGCTTACCGATATTCACGCCCTCGCCCTGTACCGAAAAAAATACTTCGTTCAGAATCATTGCGGGCTGCACTTATAGTACTTCTTACATACTGTTTTTACATTTCCGCGCACATTCATATCGATACTAATGCGCGCCTTTAGGGGCTTCACCGCCTCCAAAAAGTCGGCAAAAATCAATTCGGTCAAAGATTCATGAAAGATTTTAACCTCGCGAAATGCGTTGATGTAGAGCTTAAACGATTTTAATTCCAAGCAGCGCTTATTCGGAACATACTCAATTGTTACCGCGCCAAAATCCGGATAGTCGGAAAAGGGACAAATTGAAGTGAGCTCGGGAGAGGCAATGCTGACCCAGTGTTCGCCCGGCGCATGTGCAGTAAATTCAAAACACTCGAGCGGCGCAATTTTTGTTAGACCGTCCCGAATCTTTTTTATTGAAATCTGATGGTAATCTTTTCCTTCTTTATAAAGTTTGAATGTAGCCATAGAATAATTAACTAAGAATTACAGCAATGCATTGTCTTGGTATGTTGTCGCAACAGCTTGGATTTCTTCTGATGTCTCAGTTTCCAGCGCCGACAATCCGCGCTCCAAAATCTTTAATGCTTCATGCATCTCTTCATCAGAAAGCGCCTTACCATGATAAAAAGCTTTATTTTCTGCAAACGGAACTCCCTTCCCCTTCACCGTATCTGCAATAATCACAGTCGGTTTTTGACGCCCTTTCCAGGCTCGAAACATCGCATCGTGCAGCTCTTCAAACGAGTGCCCGTCGCGCACCGGTACAACGTTCCAGCCAAAGGCACTAAAGCGGGGCCCGATCGGATCTAAATCTTTAATCGCACGCGTGAAGTTTGTTTGTTGCATTTTATTGTTATCGACAATAGCTATAAGATTATCCAATTTATGCGTTGCTGCAGTCATAACTGCCTCCCAAATTTGGCCACTCTGCAGCTCACCATCGCCAAGAAGAGTATAAACACGGTTTGGTTTTTTATCCATTTTAAGGGAAAGCGCGATGCCGTTTGCAATCGAAAGTCCCTGGCCTAATTCACCGATGGTTGCATCTATGCCGGGCACTCGGCGCACAGGGTGACCCTGCAACATTGCATTCACTTGGCGGAAATAGCGCAACTCGTCATGCGGAAAAAATCCGAGATGTGCCAACATAACATAGAGCGCCGGAACCCCATGCCACTTACTCAAAACAAAATGATCGCGGCCCTCCCACAAAGCTCTGCTCGGGTCAAAGCGCATAATCGGAGCTTCGCCTAACTGGCCGAAATACAGCAGGGTTAGGAGCTCGATACAAGAGAGCGCCGAGGTCACATGACCGGACTGCGCGCGATGCGTCGTATACAAGACATCGATACGAAATTGAGTTGCGAGTTTACGCAGTTCGCGAATTTCCATGGAGCCTTACTATAGAGCGATCCGGGCAATCCTTCAACAATTCCCGTACGGTTTTTTGCAGTTTAGGATGGACAAAATTAGGCGCTATCTCGGCCAGCGGCTCCAGAACAAAGCGGCGGAGATGCAAACGCGGGTGCGGCACCATTAAACCCGTAACTTCAATACATTCGTCATTATAGAACAGAATATCGATATCGAGCGGCCG
Organism: Candidatus Peregrinibacteria bacterium CG11_big_fil_rev_8_21_14_0_20_46_8; assembly: GCA_002796025.1. GTDB lineage: Bacteria > Patescibacteriota > Gracilibacteria > UBA1369 > UM-FILTER-53-11 > 21-14-0-20-46-8. Next base: position 25,189 of record PCVQ01000028.1, on the reverse strand, counting down.
CATCTGCGTGCTGGAATCTGGAGCATGAATATCGCGACCCATCTTTTGTTCAATTTCTTTAGCTACTTTGAGGAGCTGCTGTGCCGTCAAATTGGTATTACCCAAAACCACCTGATTCAGGTACCAGGGATGATTTTCGACACCGATCGGCTCACTCTCATAAAGCTGCGAAATTTCCTCTATGCTTAGATATTTAGCCAATAATTTTCTAGCTTGCGCAAGATTTTCTTCCGTATTCTGCAGATTAGAGCCAAGACTGAGAATAATCATATGTAGAAAAATCAAAAAACAAGGCCATCCAATTCTACTTTTGGATATTTCCTCTTAAGTAAACGGCTGATTGCATCGGCTGTCTGCTCGTACTCTTCCAGACCCAAGAGCTTCACGGCCTCATCGATATCACCTATTGATTGCGCCTCGATCTCTAAAAATTCTGGAATTTTTGGATACTCATCAAATTCAAATTTCCACTTTTCATAGACATAAATTTCACGCTTCTTCTCAAAATATTTCACCTGCTCAAAATCGAGTTTTTCTAATAGCAAACAGATAGTTGCAAAACTTTCGGCGCCCGGTAATTTCAATTCTGTCTCATCCACTACTTTGCATCCCTTTTCGAAACCTTTAAAAGTTTTGTAGACAATCTCGGAATAAGCCCCTTTGCCATCCTCAATAAATTCGCGCACACGCAAAAGATCATTGCGCTTCTTTATGCGTCCGTCTTTATGATCGAAATACTTTGTACGCACTAATCCGCTAAATTTCTTTTGTGCACCAAGCTTGAGTAGCTTTGCTACAAGTGCGTCTTTATCAATCCCTAAAATTTTTCGTTCAATTTCCTGCATATATTACAGCCGTATTCTGCCCTTCCCACAACTTTACTTCAACGAGTTTTACCGGACGCTCTGCAGCAGCCCCAATATCGTGCAGCTGCTCCCAAACCCAAACCGCAATATTTTCCGCAGATGGATTATCAAAAATCTCATTTAAATCTTTATGATCGAGCTTTTCGAGCACCCGCTCTTTGGTCATTTTTTTGAGAACCACAAAATCTATCACCAGACCGTCTTCACCAATCGGCCCCTCCACCACCACCTCTAGACGATACGTATGACCATGCGGATTTTCACACTTCCCATAGTAATTTGTAAGATGGTGCGCGGCATCAAAGTGGAATTCGCGGCTGATCCGAAGATTGTGAGCTTTGCTCATAAGGTAGACATAATAGCACATGTATTACTGCGGGCCGAGATCGGATTCGCAGGCAGCGACATCCTGCTCTGCTTCTAGTTTTTTCGCCGCAGAGATTTTGTACTCGCTACGCTTCACATCACGAATATCGCTCTGTGCTGCAGCGGCAATATCGATGGAATAAAGAGGACGCCACTCGAGCCATGCCGAATAGCACGGGCCTGGTGAATCCTCAAAGCCGGTCTCTAAAAATATAATTTTGCCATTATCCAAGCCTACTAAACGGAATTCCATCTCCTCATCGAGTTTCTCGTTATAAAGAAGTTTGTGAAATTGAGAAACTGCTACAAAACCGCTCTTTTGGTACGACTCGTCTTTCGCAGCATCATAGAGCCAGATATTCTGACCGGAGCCATCCTGGGAAATATAGTAAAAGCGCATCTTGTTTTCAGGATCGCGAATTGGACTGCTCGCGCCAGAATCAGAAGCGAGTGCCAGCTGGACTTTAAGAGACAACTCTTCTTCTTTTGCTGCAGATAATTCGCGTGCAAGCTGATTCCGTTCTTGTTTCAACTTTGCAGCTTTTTCTTCCAGCTCAAGTGGTGCGGTAGGATCATCCGGATCAATGGGACGAAGAAAACATCCAGCGACACCGAGAGCAACAACTAAGATTACAAGTCCAACGAGTATGTTTCTTTTCATAAAGTAATTATTTAATACGATAGCTGCTCCATAACCACACGATGATCTTTTACATCGTGCACACGGATAATATCCGCACCATTTTTGATTGCAAGCATATGCGCTTGCAGCGTTGGTCCGAGACGTTCATTAAGCGCACCGCCAAGAAATGATTTGCGTGAAGCACCGACCAAAATAGGCAAATCGAATTCCTTAAATTCATGCAAGCGCTCCAAAATCTCCCAGCTATATTCCGGAACAGCACTTACAAAAGCCCCCATGCCGGGATCGATAATAATCTGCCGACGTTTAATTCCGTGGGCCTGCGCATACGCAATACGCTCGCGCAAAAAATCTTTAATGGTTACGACAACGTCGTCGTAGTGCACCTCTTCGCGTGTAGTGCGCGCCGTTGGGTCTTTGGAATACATGAGCACAATGGGCACACCGGTTTGTGCAACAAGCTCTGCCATCTTCGGATCACCGCGCAAAGCGGTTATATCGTTTATCATATTTGCACCAAACTCAATTGCTTGCCGCGCCACCGCCGCCTTATATGTATCAACCGAAATAATAATTGTTTTTGGAATTGTTTTTCGTAACATCTCAATAACAGGAACCACGCGACGCACCTCTTCTTCAACATCAACATCTATACTTCCCGGCCCGCTCGACTCCCCGCCAATATCGATAATCTCTGCACCTTGTTTAATCATCTCCAAAGCGCGCACTTCCGCGGCCTCCAAATTTAAATACTGACCGCCATCGGAAAACGAGTCCGGCGTAACATTGAGAATCCCCATAAGTCTTACTTTTTTCTGCATCAGAATAAGCATATGCTATATTCAAAATAATCTTAACTCTTATTTTATGAAAAAATTCTTTTTTGGATTACTAGCCGGTGCGCTTCTGACTTTTGCACTTACTACAAGCGCCCAATATCTCAACTATTTTTCTGATGTTCCAGCAGGAGAGTGGTACTCTGACGCAACCGAATTTTTAAAACAGTATGGAATCGTGAATGGCTATGCAGATGGCACCTTTGGTCCGAATAATAATCTAAAGCGTTCTGAAATGAGCGTTATGTTAACGCAGGCTATGGCGGAACTGGGACATAAACGGGCAGTATGTGTTGCACAACCATACGAAACAGATATTGGCAGTATGCACTATCCGGTCTCAATGGCATATAAAGATGCATCAGACGGACAGGGCCTCGGTCAGATGTTTACTGCATCGGACTGCGGTCGGCTAGAAGAATTTTTAAACAATGCAGATGGCGAATATATATATGGTTCGAGTCTCGAACTTAAAAATATTCCAAGTTCAAAGTTAATGAGTGAATTACAAAAAATTGGATACGAATGCGAATTTCTTGGAGATAACCCTAATGAATGTCAGGGGTGGATTCTTTCGGATACCGTTAAAGCCGATGCATTATTTTCACTCAAGCATTATTGGCATGAAATCTTACATGAAGGCTGTGTAAATTGTGGTTAATTTCGCGGCTACACCACCACCTTCTCAAACTCCTTCCGCAAATGCTTCGTAATTGGCCCAACACGGCCTTTGCCTATCTGCTGACCGTCCACTTTTACTACAGGAATAATTCCTTTTGGTGCATTCGTTATAAAGCACTCATCTGCTTCAAGCAGCTCTTTTAGGGAGACGGTCTGCTGCTTAATTTTAAAAAGGGGCTTTGCGATTTTTAAAACTCGGTCGCGGGTGGTGCCGAGCAGAATACCGGCCTTGGGCGTAATGAGCTCTTTATCTTTTACAATAAAAAAATTTGCCCATGTGCCTTCCGTAACATTGCCGCGGCGATTAACGAGCAATGCCTCAAAACAACGCCTCTTCTGCGCCTCGCTTCGTGCAATCAATAACGGCTGCATGCTCGTGGTCTTCATTTGCGGGAAGGCACGTTCTAATGGAAATGTAACCACAGATACTCCGCGGGCATATTGTGACGGCGGCAACTTTGCCAATGGCTGAACCCAAATAAAGAGTGTGGGCTGCGGCTCTTGACCCTTTGTAATAGTTACGCGAATGCGCGACTCTTCAAAGCCGTTACGCTTCACCGTATTTTCAATCGCGGTTTGCAGGCGCGATTTGGAGACACGCAACTTCCATCCGCGGATCTTTGCCGACTCGTACAGGCGCTCCAAATGTTTTTCCATCTGCCACACCGTACCCCGATAGGTACGCAAGGTTTCAAAAATTCCATCGCCATATAAAAATCCCGGATCAAAGATTGAGATCTTCGCCTCATCCGCTTCCAGATATCGGCCATTCAAATAGACGATCATTGTGCCTATTGTAGCGCATCTGTAAATAGTCTGTGTATTCTCGTACGCAAATAGAACATTAATGGCCCTAAACGCTGGGCCTCTCTTGCTCGCTGCTCAGGCTCAACTTCGTCCAATATTGCTCGTAAACAGTCATCGAATGCTTTGAATATGAAATCCATATCTTCATGTAGAAACCTGCCATTAATACGGTCCGGATCTCTATCCAAATTACAAACTTGACGCATGCCTTCCACAAAAATATCACCGCGTACGCTTGCGATTAATTCCTGAATATCTGGTGGAATTTCCGATTTTTCCTTACTTTTCTGTACCCTGCTTAAGGAAACGACATTATCGTCAGCGGCTGATGCACCCAAATCTTCTGTTTCATCAGAAAAAATTTCTTCGACACAAGCGATAAGATCTTTAACTTTTACATACATATATTGATTCTATAATCCTTCTTCCTCTAAGCGCTTGATCTTTGCTTTCAAGTTCTGGGCAATAGATCGATACACATCTCCTAGACCTTCGGGCGCTTCTTCTTCAGGGTTATCCAAAAAAGCCTGTACAGCATCAGGACCACCACTATTTAGACGCTCTTCTAATGCGCCGACAAATCCTAATTCATCGACAGCTTGCCATACATTTTCAGCACCTGCTTCCTCCATTGCTACCTGTTGAGCTAAATCTATAATTTGTTGTCTTTCCATAAAAATTGAAGTTGTAAATAAATTACGACTCTTATACTAGCATTTATTATATATCTGTCAAGGCCTTTAGGCAGGCAGCGGCTTTGTGCTCGGTTTCCTGAAATTCCTTGTGGGAATCAGAATCGATTACAATGCCACCGCCTGTATTGTATACGACGCTCTTCTTCAATTTATCCAACCACAATGTACGAATCATAATATTAAAATCACAACTTCCATCTAATCCAATGTACCCAGCTGAACCACAGTAGGCACCACGTGGACGCCCTTCTAACCTTTTAATAATTTCCATGGTGCGCTTTTTGGGGCAGCCAGTAATGGAACCGCCGGGGAAAAATGCCTGCAAACAATCAAACCAGTCTAAACCGGGGGCGAGTTCGGCCACAATTGTAGAATAGGTATGAATAACATGCGAAAGTTTCTGTATAGCACGATGCTCACGCACACGGAGTGTTCCGGGCTTCGCAACCTTACCTAGATCGTTTCGTGAAAGATCGACAATCATCGAGAGCTCTGCGCTCTCTTTTTCGCTCTCAAGTAGTCGCTTAATATTTCTACGGTCTTCTTCGGGGGTTGCACCTCGCGGGACTGTTCCTTTAATTGGACGCGTTTCAAGATGAATCACATTGTCATGCGAGCGCGCCGATGCAGAAAAAAGACGCTCCGGAGAATTCGAAATGAGCGCCCAATCTTTTGTCTCCATAAAAAACTGCATTGGAGAGGGATTAAGTTCGTTAAGTCTTGTAAAGAGTTCAAAAGCATCACCGCTATATGGCCGCTCAAAAAAGCGGGAAAAATTTACTTGGTATGTTTCGCCTGCATAAAGCAGCTCTTTAATCTCATCGATTTTTGCGCAGTATTCGCGAAATAGCTCTGAATTTTGGGAGGAGGCGTCAGATATGGTGGTGTTTGATGCGGTGGCCTCCGCTGCCGCTGGTGCCATCTCCGGGGCGTTATTTTTCTCATGCACAGCGTAAACCTCATCTACATAAACAAAGCGCGCATCGGGCACAATATGGGGATACTCGGGCCCGCGCTCAATGCCCATCCAGTCGAGTCCTAAATCATAACTTACAAAACCGACAAATCCTCCCACAAACGGCGACATATCTTCTTTTCGCACCCGGCCTTCATGCTTACTCCGCGACCGGGCAACATACTCACGGATAAAGCGAAGCCCCGCTTCACCATTGGGTACTACAATCTTTGGATTTACCACACCCACAAAAGACCATGGCTTTCCGTGCAACAAGACTACCTCTCTGCCTGAATCACGCAGCTTTTTAAAGACTTGCTGTGCCGAGACAGAGGTTTCGTAATAAACCGATGTGTACATAAAGGCAAAGCTGGCTTGCCGGAACTATCGTGCCTCTCCCCGCTCATCCTCAACATATACATGCATATACTCGCTCTTGTCGTACGAGTGCAGTTCATCGGGATTGAAGAAGCGCTTCACTTCTTTAGCGGCATTTTCCGGCGTATCTGAAGCGTGGATAACGTTACATGCAACACTCATAGCAAAGTCTCCACGGATCGTTCCGGCATCGGCTTCACGCGCTTTGGTAATACCGGTAATTAAGCGCACTGCTTCAACAGCTTCCAATCCTTCAGCACACACTGCAACCACAGGCGAGCTCTTCATAAAACTCTCTACACCAGGATAAAAACTCTTATCTGCAATGTGCGCATAGTGCTCGCGCAGTACAGCTTCGTCGAGGGTCATCATTTTAAGCCCAGCGAGCTTAAGGCCTTTACGCTCGAGTCGGCGCAAAACTTCACCGACTAATCCGCGCTGTACACCGTCCGGTTTAATAAGAATGAGTGTGCGTTCCATAGAAGAGAGATAAGGGAGATAGGGAGATAGGGAGATAAGAAGCTAGAAGTAGTTTATATGTGTAAAACTTTTTCGAAAACGGCGGCATCCTCGTACGGCCCGATTGCAGCCATGCGCAACTTATCATCATGAAAGAGATCTGCAGATACCCGGGCAACATCGTCCGTGCTAACTTTTTCGACCTCTGCAACAATCTCTTGAGGAGTCTTCGCCTTACCATGCAGCAACTCGTCTTTTCCAATTAAATGTGCATACTCTTCAGAATCTTCGAGCCGCAGCGCCAATTTTCCTTTTAAATATTCTTTAGCTTTTTTCAGCTCCGCTTCGGGAACTTTCTCGCCGCGAATTTTCCTATACTCTTGGCAAATAGCCTCTACAGCAAGCGGTGTGCGCTTTGTGTCTACACCGGCACGAGTCGAGATAATTCCCGAATCCAAATAATCATCGGTCGAGGTAGAGATATAATATGAAAGGCCTTTATCTTCACGCACTGCAAGAAACATGCGCGAACTCATATTACCGCCCAAAATAACTGACAATACTTTTAGTGCATAGTGATCGGGATGCTCTTCTGCATATCCGGGAAAGCCGACAACAACATGGCCCTGCTCCGTCTTCTTTGTTTGGAGCTTAACGCGCGTCGTATCGTCATTCGGCTGCAATGCAGCGGAATCGTACTGCTTTTTGCCGTCCTGAAAGGGGAAATAGGTGCGTACTTTTTCCAATACATCATCGTGCTTTACATTACCAACAACGCTTATTACTACATTATCCGGAGAATAGAGTGCATTTTTATAATCGAAAAACTGCTCACGGGTAACACCGTTAATCACTTCTTTTGTTCCAACCTGATCCCATCCCATCGGCTGATCTCCATACATTAAGCGCTCAAAATCCCAACCAACCTGATACATCGGGGTATCTTGATACATATTATACTCTTCCATAATTACGCCGCGCTCTTTATCGATCTCTTTTTGATCGAGATTACAAAAGAGAAGCATGTCACCAAGCACATCCATTGCGGTCTCATAGTGGTGCGACGCAGCTTTTACATAGTATCCTACATACTCTTTGCCGGTGAATGCGTTAAAATCGCCGCCCATGCCATCAATCTTTTCAGAAACTTCTTTTGCAGTTTTGTACTTCTTTGCTCCTTTAAAAAACATATGTTCCAAAAAGTGGCTAATGCCGTTTATTTCTCGGGTTTCATATCGAGAGCCTGCGCCGACTAAAATTAAAACCGTAGCTGCTTGCGTACCGGGCAGTTCATGCGTCACGACACGCAATCCATTTGTAAAAGTTTCTTTTTGCATCGCGGTGCAGAATAAAGAGTAGACTGCCAAATGTCAAAGCTCCGGCTTTGCGCTATAATGAATTCCCACATGGTAGCCCGACGCACCCAATTCAATCGTGTTTATATTATGCTAGGCCTGAGCCTGGCCGTTGCGGCACTTATCGTAGCAAAACTCTTTTATTTGCAAGTTGTACGCGGCAACTACTATGCCGATAAAGCAGAGACAAGCCATCTTGGATACAGCGAAGTAAATGCACGCCGCGGAGAAATTCTGCTGGAGGACTACCACTCTGGCGAGCAGTTTCGACTTGCAACAAATACAACCATTCCCCTCCTCTTTGCCGACCCAACACTCATTAAAGATCCTCAATATCTCGCAGACAAGCTGGCGCCTCTTATCTTTAATGTAGAAGATGCCCAAGCGGAAGATACGGCTCGCATTCGCGAAGTCCGCCGCAACCTTCCCGACAATCCGTCGCAAGAAGAGCTGGCGCGCCTAACGCCCAAACCCGAAGAACAGCTTCGTTCGGACTTTCATGCCGAACTTTTCAGAAAAATCAGTCAAAAGACGCGCGATACAATTATCTTGTATCAAGAAGCTGAACCAAAACTTCTTGAAAAAATTCAAAAGCAAAATCTGCCCGGCATTGTAATATCGGACGAAGATATTTTGGCACATCCCATGCAGATCGGCGACCGCGAATATACTGCACGGGTTTTGGCACCGCTTATCGAAATTCCTTACGAACGCCTCGATGAGCTGCTTAAGGGGCGCAACCGCTATGTGGTTTTACAACGGCGCGTTTCGAGCCAGGCTGAACAGGAAATTCGCAAAATGATAGAAGAAGATAAGGCTACCGATGCAAAACTCTTTGCCGGTATCGCATTCCAGGATCAAAGCTACCGCTACTATCCAGAAGGAGAGCTGGCAGCCCAAGTGCTGGGCTTTGCAAATAACGACGGCGGACTCTATGGCATTGAGCAGAGTTTTGATGAAGAGCTGCGCGGCAAAAAAGGAATTTTTAAAACACGACTCGATGCAACGGGCCAACAGGTAATCGTAGGCGACGACCTTATTATCCAACCGGCAATTGACGGTGCAAATGTTACGCTTACCATTGATCGTTCTATTCAAATGGAAGTTGAGCGCCTCCTTAAAGAGACTGTCGACGGTGTGCGTGCCGATTCAGGAATGGTTATTGTGATGGAACCAAAAACTGGCCGCATTATCTCTATGGCTCACTACCCTACCTTTGACCCGAATGAGTACTGGCGAGCGCTCGAAACCGAAGATATTTACAACCTTACAACAGAAGAAAAAGAGGGCATTGTCGATGTCGGCGAACCGCCGAACCAAAGTCACTATCTCTGGATTGACCCCGACAGCAACTATCGCATCCAGGTTTTTAAACAACTTACCGAAGGCGGCAAAATTATTGTCTCAAAATTTAAAAATCTGCTCGGAACTGGTGTGTTCCGAAATCGAGCAGTACAGGATGTATATGAGCCGGGCTCTGTATTTAAATCGATCGCAATGGCAATTGCACTTGAAGACGGCGACGTAACGCCGCAAACAACATTTAACGATACTGGCCCGGTTAAAGTTGATGAGTTCGAAATTAAAAATGCGCTTGGCGACTACTATGGTCCGAATACAACGATGCAGACCGTTCTGGAAGAGTCGCTCAATACCGGCATGGCCTTTGTGGCGCGTAGAATGGGACGCGAACTTTTTTACAGAAATTTAAGAAAGTTTGGATTTGGAGAGCGCACCTACATTGAATTTGAAGGCGAGCAAAAAGGACAAATGCAAGATGGCTCGCGCTGGGCTGAATCAGAACTTATTACCTATGCATTCGGACAAGGTATCGCAGTAACCCCGATTCAGCTCATTACCGCCGTCGGCGCACTGGCAAATAATGGAATCCTCATGAAGCCGCAAATTGTAAAAAAGATCGATCGCGGTAACGGACAAATTGCCACCATCGAACCCGAGCCGGTGCGGCGTGTTATTTCAGAAAAAACAGCAGCAACCATTACCGCAATGATGGTAAGTGTTGTAGAAAATGGCGGAGGCAACCGTGCTGCAGTAAAGGGCTACCGTATTGCCGGCAAAACCGGAACTGCACAAACATATAAACATGGCCAGCCGCTCACCGGACCCGGAACAACCATTGCATCTTTTATAGGGTATGCACCAATAAATGATCCGCAATTTGCCGTGTTGGTTAAAATAGACCGTCCACGTGCTTCAATCTGGGGCGGCTCGACCGCAGCCCCCCTCTTTAGCGAGATCGCAGAGTTCATGCTGAAGTACTACAATATTCCGCCGGATGCGTGAGGGATTGAATTTTGCTATATATAGTGTACACTTAAGGTACACTTAACATTTAAACATCCCAATGACTACAAAATTCATCGGCATGAAAGATTTTCGCCAAAATATGGCGACCTACACTAAAAAGGCAAAACAACAAAATGTCCGCTTCATTATTTTGAAAAAAAATGTACCGGTTTTAGAAATAAAGGCTATTGATGAAAAAGAAATCACGCTCGAAAAACTTGCTGAAGATGTTGCCGAAGCACGCAAACAGATAAAACGCGGTGAAGTATATACACAAGCAGAGGTAATGAAAGAATTAGGGATTATTTAAATCGGAGCATCGTATGCATAAGCTCATCTACGCTAAAAAAGCGCTCCAGGATTTAAAAAAACTTGATAAACCCATTGCTAAGCGAATCATTAAAAAGCTCTTATTCTTTAGTGAGCAAAAAGATCCGCTAAAATTTGCGAAGCGCTTATCGGATCCCCGAATCGGGGAATACAGATTTAGGATTGGAGAATACCGCGTGCTGTTTGATGCAGACTCCAAAGGAAAGATAAAAATCCTCATGATCCTCAGAATCAAAAACAGGAAAGATATTTACGATCTGTGAGAATTCGCGTATATGATACAATCCACGAGCACTCTAGGGGCGTAGTTAAATGGTATAACAGCGGTCTCCAAAACCGCTATCGCGGGTTCGATTCCTGCCGCCCCTGCCAGGTACGATATAATGGCCCAAAATCCCCATGAATCATTTCACGGTTCTTACCCTTATCTTTGGCCTTGGCGTTCTGCTGCAAAGCATTCTGCAAATATTGCTGCCCGCCTTTGCACAAGCGAAAAAAAAGAAGCGTCTTTGGGTAATTATCAAATTTAGTATAGTCATACTTGTTACTGCAGGGGTTGGACTCTCAATTTATTTTGATGAAAGCATCGCATCGCAACTATTGCATCTCGGTCTCGCATATCCAATTGTCCTATACATCGGCTTGCTCACTGCGCTGTTTCACGACCAACTCTATCAAAGAATTGATGAACAAAGAATTCTCCATATCAATATTATTTTTCTCTACTTTATTTTTGTTACATTTCCCATAGAAACGCTTTGGAACGGCAAAATGGCCCTTGTTATCGGCGCCTCGCTTCTTGTCTTTATCCAAGCTTTTCATCCAAAGCCGGCTCACATTGCACTCCGGAGTGCGACGCATCTTTGGGCCATGGCGATGATCGGCTTTCTTATCTTTTTCGATTTTGTCGGCTGGCTCATACAACAAAAAAATGCATTTAATATTCCGCCGCTTGAAGTTTTTATCCAAGGCATGAGTTTTTTTGTACTCTATGCGTACCTCATCTTTATTGTGGTTGGTTTACGAAACCGTCCGGACGAGTTTATGAAAAAGCTCGGAAAAAACTTTTCGGATCGTCAGCTTTCGCCAGTGCTTGCCCTTACAATTATTGTCGTAGAATCGGCCATACTCGCATTGAACTATATACTGAACTTTGTGAATGATCATTTCTTGATTTACGCTTTCCTCGTGCTGTTTCCAATGATCACGTCCCTCTTGCATAAGCCGGCTCAACAGAAGACTTAACTCTTTAATTATTAACTTTCAATATATGAAATTCCGCATCGTCATTCTATTAACACTTCCGCTACTCCTCAGCGCCTGTGCAGGCGATCCAGCTCCATCACAACAAAGTACGCTCAACAGTCACGTTCATGGGCTCGCAGTCGATCGCAGTGATTCAAGCCATCTGTATATCGCCACGCATAATGGTCTGTTCTTACTCAGCGATGACAAAAATCTCGAACTTGTCGGCACATCGCGCGATGACTATATGGGATTTTCTCCACATCCTACCGATTCAAAAATCTTCTTCTCGAGCGGTCATCCGGCTAGCGGCGGAAATATGGGCGTCCGCAAATCTACCAATGGCGGTGAAACATGGAAAAAACTGACAAATGGCGACCCAAGCGGTCCGGTTGATTTTCATGCAATGACCGTAAGTGAAGCAAACCCGGCTTTAATCTACGGATACTACCGGGGTTATGTATATCGCTCAGAAGACAGCGGTGAAACGTGGGAAATATTGCAAAATCAAATAGCAATATCGAGTCTTGCTACCCATCCACGCAATGAAGAAGTCGTCTATGCCGGAACAAATGGCGCGCTCATACAAAGTCAAAATAAAGGAGAAGACTGGGAACCGGCTTTTCTTTTAGAACAAGCGACTGATGCAGTGCTAGATATTGAAGTTGACCGCACCGGCAATACGCTCTGGATTACAACCTTACAGCAGGGCGTTCTGCGCGCTAATCTCGATAGCACAGTTTTAAATTTTGAAACGATGGGCGCACTGCCGGGCAATAAACCCGCTGTTCAGCTTGCAGCCGATCAAAAAAATCCCGGCGTGCTCTATGCCGCTCATGAATCAAACATTTATAAATCAAGCGACAGCGGAAAAAATTGGCAAAAAATCTTATGAAACACGACTTTCTTCCCGCCGCTCACTACCACTTTCTTACATCGCTGTACGATCCCTTTGTGCGAATATTTTTTGGATCTCTTTACAAAAAAATCGCACCCATTATTAAACCCAAAGAAGGGCAAAAAATTCTCGACATTGGCTGCGGGTCGGGCCTCGTCATACAAGCACTCAAAAAATACCAGCCTAAAATAGAAATTACCGGTGTTGATATCGATCCTAAAATCTTAAAAATTGCGGCCCGTAAATTTCACAAAAACAAGATCGATGCAAAGCTGATTGAAGCGAGCGCTACCGATATTCCGCTTCGCGAAAAATTTGATATCGTAATAAGCACGCTTGTCATTCATCACCTTCCTACCGACGAAAAAAAACAGATGCTACAAGAAGCCCGCAGGCTACTGAAGACCGGCGGCTCCTTCTTTTTATTTGATTTTGCACCGCCAAAAAACTGGCTGGGGCACATCGAAGCAAAAATGATGCATCACTTTGAACCCATAGATGAAGCTATTGAGAATAAATATCGTGAGTATCTAAAAGAAGCGGGATTCAAAGATATTCAAAGCAAATATAGAACGAATATATTTCAAATGTTAGAGGCGAAATGAACCCTCCATAACAATTTCTTCCAGCGGGCGGCGCTCGCTCGGCACTTCCATTTCCTGCATCTTTTCCGGCAAATCTTCTTTTTTGCCGCGCTTCCCAATCGCGATCATGGCATGCACTTCATGGTCATCGGGAATGTTGAGTTTGCGCTGCGCCTTTTCATAATCAAATCCCTCCATGCCATGCGCAACGAGTCCGCGGTGCGCAGCTTCCAGTGCTAAATTTTCCCACGCCGCTCCGGCATCAAATGCGTGCGTTACCGAGGGTTTTTCGTTTTTATCAAATGTTTTTTTAGAGACGACCACAACCAATACCGCCGCATTCTTTGCCCAATTTTGATTAAATTCGACCATAAGATTAAAAAACTTCTCCCAGTGCTCAGTATCGCGTTTGGCATAGATAAAGCGCCACGGCTGATTATTGTACGAAGACGGCGCCCAGCGGGCAGCCTCAAAGAGGGGCATGAGTTCATCGTCGGTAAGCGGTTCGGCACTCATTGCCCGCGGCGACCAGCGGTTGAGAAAATGATCACTAATAGGATAGCCGGATTTTCGCGAAGTTTTTTCCATAACAAAAAAATTAAGTAGTAGGTAAATATATAGTTTACACCCCAATCTTACTTTTCACTATTCTTTTTAAGAAAATTTGCAATCTGCGCAAAAGTTTTTTTCTTTGCAACAATATCTAAAATAAATTTCTCTGTTCTTGCAGCATCGAATTTGGTTTTGTATCCATTCAGCTCCAAAAATGTAACCGCCGATACAAAAGCCGTACGTTTATTACCGTCAATAAACGGATGATTTTTAATGAGCGATTCGAGAATCGCCGCTGATTGCTCAAAAATATTTTTGTAGAGCAACTCGCCGCCAAAACTTGCCTGTATTCTAAACACTGCCGATTCCAATAATTTTTGAGAGCGAATCCCAAAAGAACCTGTGTATCGCCGAACAAGCTCGTCATGAATGGCTATCACGTCGGCTACAGTTAAATAGATCATTCTACTTGTCAGCCAAGGATTTTAAAAGTTTAGCATTTTTTTTCATCACTTTTGATGCCGTCGCAAGAACATCTTTCTTGGAAGCAAGGTGAACTGGAATCAAAAAAATCATATCGTCGTCTTTAACAGCTTGATATAAAGAAATATTTGTACGCCACTCCTTTGGGAGCATGACCTGACCTTTACTTTGGACTTTCAAAATAGCTGTTTTCATAAGTTAGAAAGTTAGATTTTCTAATTTTAGGATATCATAGGTACTATCCGGCAAGCAAGCACTATCTCTTGCCTCAAATCTATCGGCCGACTACTATAATCCCGGCCAAGTGGCCTATTCCTCTAACATTTTTCCCCCATGAATGCAGATCTTCTCAAAGAAACGGCTCAAAAAATGGTAGCTGCCGGCAAAGGCATCCTTGCTGCTGACGAGAGTAGCAGTACCGCAAATAAGCGGCTGGCATCGGTTAATATCGAACAAAATGAAGAGAATCGCCGCCGCTATCGCGAGCTCTTTTTGGCTTCCGAAGGAATTGAAGAGTATCTCAGCGGCGTCATCCTTTACGACGAAACGCTCCGCCAAAAATCGAACAGCGGCAAACCTTTTCACGAGCTGCTCAAAGAGCGCGGAATTATTCCCGGCATTAAAGTAGACATGGGGGCAAAAGATTTTGCAAACTTTCCGGGCGAGATGATAACTGAGGGCTTAGATGGACTACGCGAGCGTCTTCAGGAATACAATAAAATGGGATGCGGATTTGCAAAGTGGCGCGCAGTTATCAACATTAAAGGTGATGAACTGCCAACCTACGCGTGCACTCACTCCAATGCGCACGCCATGGCTCGCTACGCCGCACTCTGCCAGGAGAATGATATTGTGCCAATTGTTGAACCCGAAGTAATGCTTGAGGGCGACCACTCGATTGAGCGTTGTGAAGCAGTAACAACAGAAATTCTCAAAGCAACCTTTGAACACCTAGAGATGATGCGCGTCATGCCCGAAGGCGTTGTGTTAAAAGCAAGCATGGTGCTTGCCGGCAACAAACATGAAAAACAGAGCACGCCCGAAGAAGTTGCAGCAGCAACGTTGCGCACCCTCAAAACAAGCGTGCCCGCAAATCTTGGCGGAATTGTATTCTTATCCGGTGGACAAACAGCGGAACAAGCAAGCGCAAATCTCGATGCAATCAACAAACTTGCAAAAAAAGAAGGGGCACCATGGCAACTCACATTTTCCTATGCGCGCGCATTGCAAGGTCCTGCACTGGAAGCTTGGGCGGGCGATGATGCAAAAATGCCGGAGGCACGTGAACGCTTTCATAAACGTCTCAAGCTAAATTCAGCGGCACGCGAAGGCACCTACTCTCCAGAGATGGAGGCCAATGGGGTGGCAGCCTAAATGCAAGCGGCGTACAATATAACTATGAAAGCATTAAAATACATTCTGGCTCTTGCAGGAAGCTTGCTTCCAAGTGTGGTATTAGCACATCCCGGGCACGGCGTCGAAGTCACGGATAGCTTTAATCTGCTGCACTATGTGAGCTCTCACGGTGCCGGTGTTGCCGGCTTAGCGCTCATAGTTAGTGGTTCGTATGCGCTGTACCGGGTATATAGGGAAATGAAAAATTGGCGCGATTGAGCCCATATTGATCTAAATTCTCGAATTGCGGCCGACACTACACCACGCCAAAAAGACAAGCCTTGGCAAACCCGCCTTTTTATGATACAAAAATACACCTTTATACATTCGTATGGCATTTTCTGAACCCAGCAGCATATTCGAGGTTGAAGAAATTACGGCCGATGAATTATGTGAACATGTCGAGAGGCGTTGCGGACATCTCCTTGAGCGTCTCGAAGAACAAATGGAAAGGTCTCTTTTCCGTGGGGTTGAAAAAGATGTACGGGCACTCCAACAAGATTTAAAAAATTGTATCCGGCGGCATACCGATTTCAGTTCAAGACTACCTATTGTGACGCAAACACAACGATCACACCTATGCAAAGAAATCGACACAATCGTTGATGCCGTTCTGCGCAACGATCAAAAAAACAAAAGGCTAAAAACGCTTATACAAAATGAACTCAAAAAAGCGCGGAGAAAGTTCAGTAACCGTCGTTTGGTCGAAAAGCAGGAAACATACCAAGTCGCACAAAAAGAAAAAGAGGCATACGTACGCGCCAGAAGCTGGGAAAATCCTGAATACCGGGCAGTACTGTTTTTTGAGCTAGCACAGCTCTATTTAAAAGAAGAAATTCAGGCTGCAGCTGGCGAATCAAATACTGAGTATCATGCATCGCAGCGCGATTTTTTTTATTCATTTTTAAATGAAGCGGCGCATGCAATCGGAGCGATAGCACAATTTGCCGAATCCGGCAGAGACATGCCGTATCTTAAATTTAAAACACGTATTGCACTTAGAAACTTATGCGAGTCACTAATTGCCAGGAACGCTGCGAACCCAAATCCCCTTCCTCCTCGTTTGCTCGAAAGAGCACGCGCAATTCCTACATGCATTTCGGATCGCTTAATTGATACATGTCCTGAAGACATTCCTACTATTCTGAAACTCCAGAAAAAAAACAATGGAGCTCAGTAAACAAAACAATCTGCATCATTTTGACAACGGCTATCTTGTG
This sequence comes from Candidatus Peregrinibacteria bacterium CG11_big_fil_rev_8_21_14_0_20_46_8, assembly GCA_002796025.1. GTDB lineage: Bacteria > Patescibacteriota > Gracilibacteria > UBA1369 > UM-FILTER-53-11 > 21-14-0-20-46-8. Next base: position 8,134 of record PCVQ01000028.1, on the reverse strand, counting down.
AACTCCAAATATGCATTATCCATCCAGGCCAAGAGCAGCTTCTAACTTTTCCTGATCAAATCCAATTAATATCTCTTGGTCTTTTTTTCCTTTATTCAAAACAATTACCGGCACGCTCATATTGCCCGGGACCAGCTCGAAGAGATCATCGCGAGCATCACTGCTCTCAACTACATCGCGCTGAACATATTCAATACTTTGCGAATCTAAAAATGCCTTAAGCATTTTACAAAAACCGCAGGTGGGGGTTTTATAGATAGTAATCGTTTTCATAGTAGACTGTTATTGTATAAAATGTTCCCGTGAACATATAAAACTATATCTCTAAACTGTGTCCATTCCTGCGCCGTCGATCATTCTAATTTCTCGTCCCTCGACTGCTAGCTTCCCCTCCCCGACCAATTCATGAATTGAGCGGGTTACCGTTACCCGCGTTAAGCCCGTCATTTCGGCCAATTTTTCGTGCGTCAGCTTGCTCTTGCGCCGCAAAATCGGCGGCAAAACACTCTTCCGATCCTTTGCAGCAATATGCTGAATTTGCTGGAGAACGCGCGCCTTTGCATCAAATAGGGAAAGCGCCTGAATTTTATCTTCATACTCACTAATACGCTCCGCCAACATCCTGAGCAGCCTCATTGCAAGCTCGGGCCGTGCCTGAAAAATCTTTAAAAAATCGCGTTTTGAAATTGCACACAAATACGCGCGCTGAGAAACCTCTGCAAAATGTCCGTGCTGCGTATCTTTTACAAAAGCGATATTTCCAAAGACTGCACCGGGCTTCAAAACATCGATAATAATACGCTTGTCATCGTGCACGCGATACAGCGTCACCTCACCTTCCTTAATAATATAAACCTTATCGAGCTCGTCATCCGGCGTATAAATCATCTCCCGCTTTTCCCAGCTTCTATCAATAATATCTTCAGCCAGGCGCTGCAATTCATCGGGCGTCATGCCTTCAAAGAGATTCACTTGTTGTAGATACCAATATTTGGGACGCATAGTGAAGTATATTATGAGTTTATTCCACAAGCGGCTTTAATCGCTCGCGCATATCTTTTGATTCCAAAGGGCCAAAATGCTTATCTACAATCACGCCATCACGGCCAATAAAAAACGTCATGGGCATGGCAATTCCCTGATACTTTGGGAACTGCCTATCGTCCGGATCGAGGACAATAGTAAATGCATCGGTAACATTTAAATCGTCGGTAAATTTTTTTGCAGTTTCTAATTTTTGCCCACGATTAACGGCAATCACAGCTACTTCATCTCCAAATTCTTCTTGAATGAGCGCCATTGCCGGCATCTCCGCTAAACAAAAGGGGCACCATCCCGCCCAAAAATTCAGCATGACCGGCTTTTCTCCACGAAAATCCGAAAGTGAAACTTCGCGGCCATCGTATGTTTGCAGGGTAAAATCGGGCGCGGTAAAACCAACTAGCGGTTTTTCTTGAGAGCTGTCCTGATTGTCTCCCGTCGGTGCGCAAGCGCTCAGAGACAATACTGTAGCAAGAATAATTACTGCGAGCGCACGGCGCGAGCGCCCAGCAAGGCTCAAAATCCGCGCCTCGGCGGGGGTTTGAGCCGCAGCGAGCTTATTAAAAAATCGTTTCATAGTTCGGGAGTAAATACTTTAGTATCAGGATGCACAGAATACCACGAAAACCAAAATCCAAATGAGCCGATTATCTCTTCACCAGTGGCAGCGTCAAAAAACTGCACAGCTCTTGTGTCGGGATCATATGTAATCTTCATACCATTTGGTCCAAAACTTAAATCTATAAATTCAACATCGTCTTCGTCCTCATTCGCAGCAGCTTTATCGAGCTCTTCGAGAAGATAAATCTTATGCTCTCCATTAATCTCTAACCCCCATCCCGGGGCCTTTGGATGATACTCATCGCTTTCAAAATCCACTGGAAAGAAAATTTCCCGGTTATTTTCGTAGTCACCGTACGGGCTGCGCGTATAGTTGCGGCTATGCCCGGTGTCGCGAGATAAAACCTGCCCATTTGGATGCGCCGCCTTCCAATCTTTCCACTGCACATTCTGATGCGGCAGAAGTTGTAATTTCATTCCGGTGCGCGGGCCCACAACTGCTTGCCCCAAAATCTGACTCCAATACGAATCGGTCTCGCGGTCGTACATGACTAAATTTGAATTAAATAACTTGCCGGAGGTACCGAACTCGACTCGTTTCCCCTCAATGACAGGATCAAAAACAATTCCGGTTCCGCATAATGGACAGTAGGTAACGAGCAAAGGCTGATCGCCAATTTCATCATTTACAATCTCGTGCCAATTTAAAATTTGATTTGGGTAAAAGCGGTCAATTCCATTGAACGAAACTGCAATGCCGAGCCCCGCATCATTTAAATACGTATCTGCGTCTGTAACGCTCTCAAATTGAGGATTATCAATAGAGGGAATGCCGTCTTTAGGCGGGCCGCCACTCAAAATTTTCTCAAGCGGAACAAGATGTTTGACGCCGTTAGTTATCTGAATTTTCCGCTCTGCACTCGACGGCGCCTCATTTCCATTGTCGTTTACTACCGGCCCAGAAGGCGTTTCACTCACGCTACAACCTGTTACAACGATAAACATAACTCCCAAAATCACTATTCTTAACTTCATAGAGTTGCATTGTATCAATTTCTGCGCGCTTTAAATTAAGCCACGAGTACAGTTTTGTAGCATAGATCACAATCTCGGTCGCAATCGCGGCCGCTGGCGCTGCACAAAGAGCGCATGATTTGTTTCGCCCTGTTGTTTGCGCAGTTTTCTTTGTTGTTCAATCGGCATTAGCGCAATCTTTTTGCACTGTTCGCTGCAACAGTTCATCATCTTTTCACCACACTTTTCACACTGGATAAAGAGCAGATTACAAATCGCATTCTTGCAGTTCACATAAATATCACAACTTTCGCCGCATTGATCGCACTCAGTCAGCACATCGTCGGTAATTTTTTCCGCAATCCTATTATCAAAGACAAAATTCTTCCCGACAAATTTCGACTCCAATCCCTTTTCCTCAACTTCTTTCGCGTAATTAATAATTCCGCCATAGAGCTGATTCACATCTTTAAAGCCGCAATGCTTCAAATAACTACTTGCCTTCTCGCAACGAATTCCTCCCGTGCAGTACAACAAAATCTTCTTATCCTCTTTGCCCTTTAAATAGTCGCGCACGATTGGCAGCTCATCTTTGAAGGTGTCACTATCCGGACAAACCGCGCCCTCAAAGCGTCCGATGCGGCTTTCGTAATGATTGCGCATATCAACGACTACTGCACCTTCTTCCAAAGCTTTATTGAACTCTTCTGGTTCAAGATGCTTGCCAACATTTGTTACATCGTAATCATCGGGCTGCAGTCCATCAGCTACAATTTGTTTTTTTACTTTTATAGTCAATTTAATAAAAGATTCGCGCTGCTCTAATCCAATTTTAAACGGCATTTGTCTAAAAATTCCGCGCGATTCCAAACTTTCACGGAATTTTTTGAGATTATGCGTAGGCACAGAAAACTGCGCATTAATTCCCTCTTCTGCAAGATAAATACGACCGAGCACCCCAAGTTCGCTCCACTCTCTATAAAGCTCATCGCGTAGTACAGCCGGCTGCTCAATCTTTACATAGCGATAAAAAGAAATGGTAGTACGTTCGAATGTTTCAGCTGCTAAACGCCGCCGACACTCCTCAGGAGAATAGATATTGCGCAATTGCTTCATCGGGCTTGAGTATACCAAAAAAGCCCTGGCTGCCCAATATAAAGCCGTGCTAAGATTAATTGACCCAACTTATGAAAGATAAATTGAAAGAGAAAAAAAAGGCCCCCGCAATAGAAGCGATAAACATCAATTTTCAATACAATGATACACCGGTTATAGAGAACGTCTCATTTGCCATTGGGGCCGGAGAATATTTAGGCATTATAGGACCGAATGGAGGCGGAAAAACAACACTCATTAAAATCCTTCTCGGCTTAATTCAGCCCTCTTTTGGTGAGGTGCGCATTTTCGGAACACCGCTCGAAAAATTTAAAAATCAATCCGTACTCGGCTATGTGCCACAAAAAATTGCGCACGGCGGCAGTGCATTTCCCGCTACCGTAGAAGAAGTTGTTCGCACCGGCCGCATTGCACGAATCGGTATTCTCAAAAATTTTCAGCCCAGTGACGATCGTGCCGTCGAAAGTGCCATTAAAATTGCGGGGATCGAGAAGCTGCGAAATAAACGAATTGGCCAACTTTCGGGCGGCCAACGCCAGCGTGTTTTTATTGCACGCGCGCTTGCCGGAGAGCCGAAAATTCTCATTCTGGATGAACCGACCGTTGGCGTAGACATCTCGGCCCAAGAAAAATTTTATTCATTTATAACCGATCTCAATAAAACCTATGGGCTCACAATTCTCTTTGTTTCGCACGATATCGATGTAATTGCACACGAAGCCAGCTCGGTAATGTGCCTAAACCGCACACTGATTTCACACGGACCTCCAAAGAGCTTTTTAACAGAAGCAAATCTTAAAAAGATTTACGGGAAAAATGTAAGCTTTCTTCTTCATGACCACTAAACAGTATGTTTGAAATTTTCCAATATGATTTTATGGTTCGCGCCTTTGTAGCAGGCACGATCATCGGCATCATTGCTCCAATGATCGGAACTTTTCTTGTAGTGCGCCGCTACTCACTCATGGCAGATACACTCGCACATGTTGCACTTGCGGGCATTGCCATTAGCATGCTCATAAATACCCCTCCAGTCATCACTGCAATTATCACCTCCGTTCTTGCCGGCCTTGGAATAGAACGGATCCGCGAACGGGGAAAAATATTCGGAGAATCGGTACTGGCACTCTTCCTTTCGGGCAGTCTTGCGATTTCGGTGGTACTTATCAGCATTGCTCAGGGCTTTAATGTCGACCTCTTTAGTTTTTTGTTCGGCAGCATCACAACTGTAAGCACACAGGACATCACTACAATTTTAATTCTCGGCATTACCGTCTTTATAACCATAATTGTCCTATATAAAGAGTTCTTTTTTGTCGCACTCGATGTAGAACTCGCCAGAGCGAGCGGTATTAAAACAACGCTTATCAACACTTTACTTGTGGTGCTTGCAGCAGTCACTATTTCGTTGGCAATGCGTATAGTCGGCGTCTTGCTCATTGGAGCGCTCATGGTTATTCCCGTAATTACTGCGATGCAGTACGGGCTTAGCTTTAAACGAACACTCTCACTTGCCGTCGGCTTTTCACTTTTTTCAGTGATAGGAGGACTTTTCTCGTCATACTATCTCGACATTGCCAGCGGAGGAAGCATTGTAGTTCTCTCATTGATACTCTTTCTTGCGAGTATGTATATTAAATCGTAACTAATCTGCGATTTTGCCGTTCTAAATCAATGACTCTTAACCTTTATATTATGAAAGCTTTTTGTAAACGTTCTTTACTTCCGATTTTTCTTATTATTGCGCTTCTGGCGCCGGCAAGAAGTGCTACTGCACAAAACAATACTTCACCTTTCCCCGACGTACCGACAAATCATCCCTTTGTAAGTTCAATTGGAGATTTAAAGGAACGTGCATTTGTCGCCGGACATCCAAATGGAACTTTTACACCCGACAGAACAATCCCTCGAGCTGAATTTATTACGATGGTGATCGCGTCAATAGAGGATAATCCGGAAGGTGCAAACTGTTTTGAAGATGTACAAGAGCAATGGTATGCACGTTTTATTTGCTCGGCAAAAGAACTGGGATTAGTTGCAGGCCACCCCGATGGAACGTTTCGCCCCGGGAACAATATTAGCCTTGCCGAGGCGAGTGCCATTTTAACCCGTGCCTATAAATTAAAAAAGACGGCCGCGGGCGCTCGCGATCCTTGGTATCGCCCGTTTATCGAAAATCTTACTGAGGCACAAGCAGTGCCGAATTCTCTCGATCATATTTCTCAACCGCTCAGCCGTGCAGAAACATCAGAAATTATCTGGCGTCTCAATGAAGAAGATCATGCCAGGCCGTCAAAAAGCTATGTAAACCTAAATACTGAAGCACCCCTATTAGAATCGTGTGCCGAACTCAAAGAAAAATTTGAACATATTGCATATCGCAGATCAAAGGGCTTCGGAGAATCGCGCGCTTTTGGCCGGGATCAAGTTGTTTTTGAAGAGTCTGCCGCCGATTTCGATGGCAGCAGCGATGATGCCTCAACGGCACCGCAGGCTGCACCGTCACCAACGGCAAATAAAGAAGCTGACGTAGATTTTACCGACACGAATGTTCAGGTAGCCGGTGTAGATGAAGCGGACATCATCAAAACCGATGGCGAGTACATCTATATAGCAAATAATGCACGTCTAAAAATTGTAAAGGCAACACCGGCTGGCGAAATGGAATTAATCGCAGAACTCCCGCTTATTACTGATGAAGAACGAGAAACAACTTATGTTGGATACGAATCACTCAGCGATCTTTATGTAACAAACAATACAGTCGTTGCGATTCATCCATCCTATAGCACAAATTGGAAACTCCACGATTTCTCACGGCCTATTAGCATTTATAAACCGCGTACATTGGTACAACTTATCGACATTAGCGATAAAAATAATCCAAATATCACACGCTCACTTACATTTGACGGAACCCAAGTTTCTTCACGCCGCATAAATAACCGTCTCTTTCTCGTTACCAATTTTTATCCGAACTACTATCCAACTGCAGAAGATGGTGTCGATAATACAAATATCGTAGATCTCTTGCCGCATGTTGTAGATTCTTCCAGTGAGACCGAATCGACGCTCACCACATGTTCCAATATTCGTTTTGTACCTGAATACGATCAAATAAACTTTGTCTCTGTTCTGCAAATTGACCTCGAAAATCCGAGTGCAAATATCGAAAAAGAAGTAATTATGGGCGCGGGAGAAAACATCTATGCAAATACAGAAAGTTTATATATCGCAGCAAGCCGCTATGTGCGGCCGCAAGCGGAGATCTTTGATGTCTGGGCACCGCCGGTAGAACAACCATCGACTCTCTTATATAAGTTCGATATCTCACAAGATAATCTTGCATTTGCAGGACGCGGAACAGTTCCCGGTCACATTCTCAATCAATTCTCCATGGACGAAACCGACGAAAGCTTCCGCATTGCAACGACTGTGCGCGAGTGGCACGACACGGATGAAGTTCCCGCCGGCAACTATATTTTTACCGTTAATCCCGATAATTTAGCCGAAATCCTTGGCCAAACTGCACCACTTGCTGCCGGCGAGCAGATTTTTTCGGTACGCTTTCTTGGCGATCGAGCTTATATGGTAACCTTCCGCCAGGTCGATCCATTCTTTGTATTTGATTTAAGCGATCCTCGAAACCCTACACTTTTAGGAGAGCTAAAACTTCCTGGCTTCAGCGATTACCTTCATCCTTATGATGAGAATCATGTCATTGGATTTGGAAAAGAGACCGTCGAGGTTGACGATTTTCCAGGATGGATTGAGCCAGCTATCTTCGTCGACGAGCCGGCAGATGACGTAGCGATTGCACCTGCTCCATTCACACAAATTCAAGGCATGAAAATCGCACTCTTCGATGTCACTGATGTAAGTAGTCCAAAGGTACTGCATAAAGAACTCATCGGTGAGGCAGGCACAGACAGCGAACTTCTTCGCAACCATAAAGCGCTCATGTACGACAAAGAACGAAATCTCTTCGCCTTCCCAATTACCGTTCAAGAACGCACCGATGTATTCCCCTACCCAGTAGTTACCTTCCGCGGCGCCTATGTCTACAACTTAGATCTTGAAAATGGATTCCAGCTGCGCGGCAAGCTTAGTAACTACGATGCCGATACAAATGTGCGCGATATTCCATATACAAAATATGCCGAGAACGATATTAAGAGAATTATTCGCATCGGCAATACGCTCTACAGCGTATCATTGGGAAGAATCAAGGCGACAGATTTGGAAAGCATGACTGAACAAAAACTGATCGAGCTTCCGAAGAATCTTAACCCAGGGGAAGATGTGGTTATTCCTCTACCACGGCCGGTTGATTTTTAATTCGGTCAAGGTAAATCAGCCAAGCGCGGTACGCACTAATGCAGTGCTGCTGAAAATCAATCCG
>PCVQ01000024.1 GCA_002796025.1 Candidatus Peregrinibacteria bacterium CG11_big_fil_rev_8_21_14_0_20_46_8 | reverse complement strand
TGCGGTAATTGCTGAAGAAACGGCAGAGCCGGAGGCGGAGGTCGAGACCGAGACCGAGGTGACGCCCGAACCAGAGAGCGAAACAGCCCCTGCGCCTGAACCGGAAGCTGCTCCCCAACCGTAGCCTGCACCACCTTCGCCAAATCAAGCACCCACGGCACGGATTACCCGCCAAAGCGGCGCACTTATCGGTCAACAAAAAGTCACCGTAAATTTCGATGGCTCGACATCGAGCGATCCGGAAGGCAAAAAATTACAATTTTTCTGGGATTTTGGCGACGGCAAAATCTACAATAATGCCAATCCCCCATCTCACTCCTACACCATTCCCGGGACCTATATTGTGAGCTTGACCGTTGCTGACGATGGCGGACTTACCGATGTACAGCGCACACAAGTACAAGTACTTAACGAACCCTTGCCTGCTGCAGAAGCGAAAGGTACTACCCAACCTTGTACAGTTCCGGCAAAGAGTGCGAGCGGGGGCACCAATATTTCACCGACTTCGGAAGCCGCTATGCAACCGCTGCACGCAGTTATTGAACTGCGTCTCTCTATGGACACTTCGGACGGGGTAATTTCATTTCCGACTGCTTCGGTCGTGCCAAGCAAACCTGAGAGCAGCAAACAGGCAAAAAAATCACGCACCTCAAAAAAAGAGTATACAAATGGCGGACTTTCCCAAGCAATTCGTTTTACCGAGCTTCTGCCAAAACCGAATGAGGGCGCGGACGCCGAGTGGATTGAGATTATAAATGCCGGCAATAAAACTGTTAATCTTGGCAACTGGATGCTAGCCGATACCGCGAAACAAAAGTCGCCCTATATTATTCCTGATGCAGTGACGCTTGCTCCCGGACAGTTTTATATTTTTAAGCGCAGCGATACAAAAATTTCACTGAACGACAGCGAAGATTCTCTCTTCCTCTACGATTATAACGACCGCCTTATCGACCAAATTACCTATGCGAAAGCAAAAAAGGGACACTCGTATGCCCTTATTACCACGAGTCAGCAGGCCGATGGCGAGCGCTTTGCCAGCGCAAACGGAGCTCCGCCAGATAGAACAAAAATTTCTTGGGAGTGGATTGAAACTCCTACTCCTGGCGCACCGAATCCGAGCTACGAACTTTTGCACGCCACAGTCGATGCACTAACCGGCGGTGCCGAAGAGCATGCGCTCGATGTAACGCTCGCGGGTGGCGAGGATGCAATCCTCTTCTTCGATGACTCGGTTATCGATCCCGAAATTGCCGAGCTCGGCATTGGCCCGGGGACTTTTCTCGAAGCTATTGCCCAGCAAAATATCGACAGCACCTACGAGCTCGAGCGAATCCAATCGGTTACACCGCCAGCACCACCGGAAGTGAAAACGAAATCCAATAAAATGATATGGATTGTGAGCGGATTATTACTGCTGACTCTGATTATTAATCTTGTGCCGGTCGCTAAGAAACTGTTGCAGAAGAGGCGGGAAAACTCCTGAGAATTTCATGGCGCGATCCTTCCTCATCTAAATGGCTTTGGAAGAGATGAAATGCATTCACTTGGATGATGTGCTTTTCTATTCCTGTTATACCATGATTATTGAGCGCAGTTCCGGCGCCCGGCGACTTTGCGCGCGCAAGTGTAATGTGCGGCTGGTATCCCCGGCGATCGACCACAATGCCAAGTGCACTCAAGCGCTCCTCAACCTGCTGCTGTAGATGGTACAGCTCTTTTTCCGCCTCAATGCCGGCCCAAAGCACACGGGTATAATAGCGTCCGCCAAAATTGCCAACCCGCGATAGACTCATTATAAAAGGCTTAAAGCTTACTTTCGAAAGTGCCGCCTCGACTTTCTGCCGCATAGCTTCATCGCACTCTCCTAAAAACATCAACGTGAGGTGAAAATTTTTAGGCTTTGCCAAAGCCTCATCAGGAAGCCGCGCCTGCAGCGTAGCAAGATACGCTTTGACTTCTGGCGGAAGGTCGATGGCAATAAAGAGGAGCATAAAGAGAAAAATAAATAATCAAGCCTTCCAAATCTCAAATAACAAATCAATTTCAATAATCAAATGACCAAAGCACCAAAACAATAGTACCTGTTCCGTCGCGATTATTGCATCATTGGAACTTGGTCATTATTTGTGATTTGTCATTTGATTATTGGTTATTTTCCATGCTACTCGCTGCCTTCTTGTTCACGCTGTCGTGCCTCTTTTAGCATCTTTTTTAATTTTTCAATATCTTTGGGCTCCATCTCGCTCATGGGCTGAGCTTGTTCCGGCTGAAAGCTGCGAACCGGATTATCTTGGCCTGCTTCATCCATAATATTTTTTTCAACTAAAATCGGTACACCGGCGGTAAGCCCCAGCGCAATTGAGTCGCTCGGACGCGCATCGACTTTAACAGTTGTTGTTCCGCGCTGAATAATAATTGATGCGTAATAAGTTTTATCGACAAGACGATCAACAACTACCTGCATAAGCTTTCCGCCCATGCCCCCGATAATCCCCTGCAAAAGATTGTGTGTCAGCGGACGCTCAAGCTCAACCTTGTTTAAAGCCAAGGCAATGGCACGCGCTTCGGGATCACCAATCCAGATTGGCAAAATACGATCGCTCTGCAAATGATGCAAAATAACAATAGGAGACTGCGAAGTTTGATCTTCAACAAGCGCTGCAACTACTACAGGAATAAATTGTGATTCTTCATTCATAAGAGTTGAAATTATATCGCAAAATATAAGACGTCGCCAGGCGCTTGAATATAACTGTAAATTACCTTATACATTAGTCCAGCTCCTTCTCGGCAAATTTTTGATAGAGCAAGGGCACTACCAAGAGGGTCAAGACCGTTGAAAAAATAAGCCCGAATACAATCGAATATCCCAACGGACCCCATACGGGATTTGTAATAGCAAGAGGCAGAATTCCCGAAACCGTCGTAATTGTTGTAAGAATGATGGGCTGCAACCGCTCACCGCATGCACGGGAAATCGCTGAATCCTCTGCAAGTCCCGCCTTGCGATTTTTATTAATGCGGTCGATAAGAATAATCGCATTGTTCACAACGATACCGGCCAACGCAACGACACCGATAACACCCGGAAAGCTGAGCGGAAGTCCAACTGCGGTAAGACCAAAAAATACACCGATGAGTCCAAGCGGAATAGTGACAATAATAAAGAAGGGCTGGCGATATGAGCGAAACTGCCATACCAGCAGTGCTGCAATTAAGAGCACGCCAAGAAGAAGGGCGCGCAGCATATCCGAAAACGACTCTGTAATATCTTCACGCTGGCCACCGAGTTCAACGCTATATCCATCTGGAATAAAGAGTGCATCTAACTGCCGCGAAAATTCCTGAAAAACTTTTTGGGGTGTCGTTGTGGCATCATCGACCAAACTCGTTACCCGGACAATGCGCTTACCGTCACGGTGCTGAATGCTGCTTCGGCTATTTTCTAACGTACTTTCCAGAAAACTTCCGAGAGGAATATCTCCCTGCTGCGTAGGAATGGTCAAGCCTTCTATTGTTGTAACATTTACTTTATTCGTTGTTGCGGCCGGTGCTTCATCATCGTTTAAGCGGTACTTTACAACAACATCAACATCATTCTGATCGATTTGCAGCTCGGTTGCCTTGGTGCCGGTAATTGCATTGCGGAGTGTTAATGCGATCTCTTGCGCCGAAAGTCCATAAATTTGTGCAGTGGCACGATCAATTTGCATAACAAGCTCTCCATTAGATTCCTGAACACTCTTCTCCACATTCCGCGTTCCCGGAATTGCTAACAGCATTTTCTGCACCGATTCTGCAAGATCATCGATGACAGTAAGTTCCGGACCGGTAATTCGCACTTCGACCGGAGCGATATCGCCCGGGCCGGCGCCGAGCTGGATGACCTGAATATCGGCATCGATTGCGCCTTCTAATTTGCGCTGGTACTCATCGATAATTTCGCCGCTCTCTTGCTCGCGCTCTCTATCTAAATTCACAATTACGTGCGCAAGATGGCTGTCGCTGACACTTGAAGCATCGATATTACTGCTAATTCCAGAGCTGCGGCCAATGTTGGTAGTAAAAGAGGGAAAGCGCTTTTCGGCCTGCAAAATATCTTCAATTGGTCGCATCGATGCATCACTCTTTTCGAGTGGCGTACCAACCGGATGCTCCACCTCGATATAGATCGTATCTTCATCCGAACGATTAAAAAGTTCGACCGACAAGAGACCGGTTGCGGGCAATGCGAGTGCTGCAAAAAAGAGAAATATAATTCCAATAAAAAAGTTGCGGCGCTTTTTGTGATTTGCAAGATAGGCGTTAAGAACTTTGAGATATGGTTTGCGGAGCCGTTCGAGCAGTGTCGTTGTGTTTGCCGAGTTTTTTGTGCGCACCAAATTTTGTTCACGCGCCGCTTCAGACGCACCTTTCAAGAAGCGCATACTCAGCGTGGTTACAATCCCGAGTGCAACAAAGAGTGACGAGAGCAAGATTGCCGTCACGGTAATCGGAATCGTCTCGATGAATTTTCCGAGAATACCTCCGGTCAAAATCATGGGAAGGAATGCAAAAATTGTAGTGAATGTTCCGGTAATAAGCGGCACTTGAAATTCCCGAATCGTTTCTGCCGCTGCTTCTCGGGGTGTTTTTCCCTCTTGCAATGCAATATGAATCGCCTCTGTAACCACGATGGCGCTGTCGACCAAAATTCCCAATGAGAGGATGAGCGAAAAGAGCGTAAGAAAGTTAAAGGTATCGCCCCGAAACAGAAGAAACGAAAAGGTAATTAAAAATGTAAGCGGAATAGCCAAGCCGGCGAGAATTGCTTCACGCCATCCCAAGAAAATAAAGAGCAATACCATAACGATTGCAATTGTCTCAAGACCGTTTACCAAAAGATTTCCCAAATCTTTGCGAATAAGTTCGGCGTTATCGACCGCAGTTACAACTACAACACCCTCGGGCAAAACCTCTTCCTGTGCTGCTGCGATAACTTCGCGAATCGTATCGACAGTACGCACGACATCGGCACCGGCAACACTAAATACACTGAGCGAGACCGACTGTTGCGGCTCCTCCCCTTTTACACTTAAGCGTGAAATTGTCCGCTGCTCACGGTATCCGTCAATCACTGTTCCCACATCTTGCACAAAGACCGGCACGTCACCGCGTACGGCAATGGGAATGCGCTTAATTTCTTCGGCGCTCTCAACTCGTCCGGCAAAACGAAGCGGGAAAATTTCTCCTGCGGTTTCGATTGCTCCGGCCGGAATATCGGTATTCGACAGGCGAAGTGCATTGGTTACTTGTGCAAGCGGCAAATTATACGCATCGAGCTGTGCTTTGTCGATGAGTATGCGAATTTCACGCACCAGATCGCCTGCAATTTCAACACGCGAAACACCACTTACCCGCTCGACATCGGCCTCAAGCTGCTCGGCAAACTGCGTCATCTGAGCCAAATCAAACGGACCGCTCAATGAAAATGTTAAAAAGGGAATATCAGAAAAACTTACTTTTTGTACAATCGGATCTTCCGCATCACCGGGCAACTCAATCTTTGCCTCGTCGACTTTGTCTTTAGTATCTTCCAAAGTTTTGCGGCTGTCGGCATCAACATCAAATAAAATAGTAACCACAGAAAGGCCGGTACGCGATGTTGACGTAACTTCGTCGACGTCTTCAAGATTTACTACTTTGTCTTCAATGCGATTTGTTACAAGCTCTTCAACTTCCTGGGGACTGGCACCGGGAAAGGGCGTTGAAATTACAACAACCGGAAAATCTATTTCGGGATTCGCTTCTTTGGGAAGCGTAAAGGCCGCGAAAAATCCCAGCACGACAATGGTCGCGATAATCACCATCGTGAAACGATAGTGATCGAGAAAAAACTCCCATATGCTGCGCCTCTCTTGGTTCATAAAATTTCTACTTCTTCACCGACCTCGAGACCGCGCACCGAGGCGACGAGAAGCATCTCTGGAGTAATGCCTCCGAGCACCTCGACCGTATCGCCAATGAGGCGGCCGAGCTGTACCTCTTGCTGCCGGATACGATTTTCGAGATCGACGGTATAAATATAAGCCGCACGCGAAGTAACTTTTACTGCTGCAAGGGGAAGAAAGTACTTTGTAGAATCTTCAACATTCGTATTCATGGTCACATCCGCTTCAATAAACTGCCCTACCGTAAGCCCCTGAGGAGTTTCGGGAATTGCAATTTCAAATTCCACTTTATTTGTTGTTGGATTAATGCTCGGAGCAATACGTGTTACAATACCCGGAATACTCTTTTGAATAAGCACATCTGCACCCGGGGCAACATGCTGGCGGTCACGAAAGCTAAGATGTGCAGTCACATGCATCCCATTAATATCGACCACAGAAATCAGCGGCTGACCGGGGCTCACTAAGTCACTCAACTTTACATCGACCGCGGCTACTATGCCGTCAATTGGACTGGTAATAAATGCCTTATTTTTATTTTCTGCAATGATATTATACGCCGCTTCGGCCTCTCGAACATTGGCGCGCAAAGTGGCGAGATCGGTTGCACGCGGCGGTGCAACAATTACATTACGAGCCGCCCGCGCCTGATCAACAGCGCGTTGCTGTACGACAACTGCTGCTTCGGCACTTGCAATATCTTCCGCGGCTTTCTCTTCGGCTTGTTCAAGATCAAAAAGCGCCTTTTGCTCTGCAATTTGCAATGCCGTCAAATTAGTTTTGGCTGTTTCTATCGCTTGTTGCCCGGCAGTAAGCGCTGATGCGCTTGCTTGTACTGCAGCGAGCGAGCCGGCAACACCGGTACGGAGTGCTTCGAGCCTCACCGGTGTAAGCTCAAAAATCGGCTGTGTTTTTTGCAAAGTAGCATCGACATCAAAAAGATTCTTCTGCATCGCATCGAGCGCGGCCATTACCTGCTCCGCAGCTTCATGAATCTTTGTTTGAGAAGTCGTTGGAGAAAGTGACAGTACGCGCGTGCGGGCCTTGTGATTTTCTGCCTTTGCAACATCGTAACTCTGTTGCGCATTTTGCAAAACTGATGGATCGAGTGTCCCCAATGCACGATCGACATCATTATTGCCGAGCGGATTATCGATACCAAGAACGTTATCTGCACTGCGCAAAGCGTTACTCAGCGTAGTCAATGCCGCATTCAAAGTATTGCGAAACGAATCATATGCATTTTGTGTAATAGCACTTACAGAATCTTGACCGCTCAACTGAAGATTATTTTGTGCACTGCGCAAAGTACTTTCGGCATTGCTAATTGCAGTGCGTGCGAGAAGCTTTGTAAGTTCGACTTGAGTATGCGCACGATTCAGCGCCGCTTCTGCTTGCGCAATAGCAGCATCCGCTTGTGCAATCTCTTGTGAACTTGCTCCGGCGATACGCTGGCCAAGCGCGGCATCCGCACGGCTTATAGCAGCAGTTGCTTGCTCAAGCTGCGCATCAAAAATACTATGATCAAGTTCGAGTAAGACATCGCCTGCCTGCACAACATCACCAATCTTTACATTGAGTGAAATCACTTGCGCACCAATTTCACTTTTAAGTGCTGCACTCGCCTGAGCCTCGACCTTCCCGATCGTAGGAATTGTGGTATGTGCTTGTTGATAATCACTGGCAATAAGAAGCTGCACTTTATTTTTTAGCGGAAGCTCTTGCGGCATCTCGGTCTCTTGCTTTGCAATCCGGATACCAACAAATACTATCAATAATATTGCGGCAACGATTGCGAGCCGGCCGGCAGTTATAAAACTCGGACGGTTTGGCAGGCGTGGTAAATGGCGAAACTTAGGTACTTTCATCGAAAATATGACAAAGGCAGCCAGACTACGCTTACCAGATGGCTTTTTCAAGCGGATTTAGAAGATTATTCCCATAAAAATGGCTGGGGAGGAGGGATTCGAATCCCGAATGCACACCATTTGCCAAAACTCATTTTTTGTTGCTTTTATATATATTCGTGGTAGCCTGGATGCCTTAACTTAGAGAAATACGTATGATTACATTTCAGGACTTTGGTCTCAGCCCGATGATTCTACAGGCATTAGAAGAAATTGGATTCGAAAAACCAACCCCCGTTCAAAGCAAAACCATCCCTCATCTCATTAATTCCGAGAATGATTTAATTGCATTGGCGCAAACAGGAACCGGCAAAACCGCGGCCTTTTCTCTACCAATCATTCAACAGTTAGAAGACTATCAAGAGGATGCTCAATGTTTGATCCTCTGCCCTACTCGAGAATTGGCAATTCAAATCGCAGGCGACATTGAAAAGTTCATGAAGTATATTTCCGGCTTTTCCGTAGTTCCCGTTTTTGGTGGAGAAGTTATAACAAAGCAACTACGTGAACTAAGAAGAAAACCACAAATAGTTGTGGGAACTCCGGGAAGAGTGCACGACTTAATAAGACGCGGCGCCTTAAAAGTTG
>PCVQ01000062.1:32320-34635 GCA_002796025.1 Candidatus Peregrinibacteria bacterium CG11_big_fil_rev_8_21_14_0_20_46_8 | reverse complement strand
ATTTATCAGACGTACAGCGGCTATCCCGGCGGGCAAAAGAAATACGCCCTGGAAGTCATGCTGCAAAAATCTCCGGCGAAAGTTCTGGAAGTGGCTGTCAATCGCATGATCCCGTCAGGACCGTTGGGCAATAAAATCCGGACGAAACTGAAGGTTTACGCGGGAGAGAAGCATCCTCACGCCGCTCAAAAACCGGAACCGGTCACCATCATTTAAGGACAAAGGATTTCTAATGGTCGAAATCATTAAATTTTCAGCAACAGGCCGTCGCAAGTGCTCCATCGCCCGGGTGAACATTGTTCCCGGAAGCGGGAAAATTCTCGTTAATCGCCGTTCTTTTGAGAATTATTTCACTCGCGAGACGGACCGTATTACGATCCTCGAGCCTTTGCGCCAGACCAACAGCGTGAATCGTTTTGATATTAACGTCAGCGTCAGCGGCGGCGGTAGCACAGGCCAGGCCGGAGCGATGCGTTTGGGCTTATCTCGCGCTCTTATTTTGAGTGACGGTGCCGTGAAACCTTCTTTGAAGAAAGCGGATTTGTTGACCCGTGATCCGAGGATGAAGGAAAGGAAAAAGCCGGGCCAAAAAGGCGCGAGAAGGAAGTTCCAATGGGTTAAGCGTTAATTTCCGGATTCAATCATTTCTAAAAACCTATCTCGCTTCTATGCAAATAGCTTGTGAGATAGGTTTTTTCATGAGTACTGAACTTACGGAGCGAAGCGAACGTAAGTTCGTGTGCGAATGAACCCCGCCGTTTTTTTGGCGGGGTCATGACAGCAATAAAGGGGAACAATATGTTAAAAATCGGGATTGTCGGAGTCAGCGGTTATTCGGGGGCGGAAGCCCTGAAGATCCTTTTGAAGCATCCGGATGTACGCGTGACGTATGTCAGCGCCGGAACAACGGAAGGATCGGTGGAGGACATCTGGCCTCAGTTTTCCAAACAAACGGATTTGATCTGCAAGAATTTCAATTGTAAGGACGCCGCGGCTTCCTGCAAATTGATTTTTCTGGCGGTTCCTCATACGGTGTCTTTATCCATGACGCCGCAGCTTTTGCAAAATGGCGTCAAAGTCATCGATTTGAGCGGGGATTACCGGTTGAAAAATTCGAAAACGTATGAACAGTGGTATGGCCAGGCGCACACGGATCCCAAGAATCTGAAGCAGGCGGTTTACGGGCTGCCGGAGATTTATCGCGAAGCCATTAAGAAAGCCTCATTTGTCTCTAATCCGGGTTGTTATGCGACCGCCTCAACGCTCGGCGCGCTTCCCATGGCTTCGCTCTTTCCGAAAGCCATTGATAGAATCGTCATCGACGCCAAATCAGGTGTTTCCGGCGCCGGAAAAAAGGCCAAATTGGATTTGATTTTTTGCGAGGTCAATGAGACATTAAAGGCCTACAAAGTTCTGAATCACCAGCACAGCCCGGAAATCCAGCAGACGCTCAATCACGTCTCCGAGGGAAATATTCCGTTCTACTTTGTCCCGCATTTGTTGCCGGTCAACCGCGGACTTTTGGCGACGATTTATATTCATCTGAAAGAGAAAATGTCTTTGAACAAAATTCATTCCGTTTATAAAAAGTTTTACAAGATGGAGACTTTTGTTCGCGTGCGGGACATCGGCGCTCAGCCGGAACTTCAGCATGTCAACCATACCAATTTTTGCGATATCGGCCTGGTGGTCAGCGCCGACGGGAAACTGCTTGTCGCCACCAGCGTGATCGATAATCTGGTGAAAGGCGCGGCGGGACAAGCGGTGCAGAATATGAACATCATGTATGGATTCAAAGAGGAAGCAGGATTGTTATGAAAGCGATCATCGGCGGAGTCACAACCCCCAAAGGATTCAAAGCCAACGGCATGAGCGCGGGTATCAAAAAATCCGGAAAGCCGGACTTGGCGCTGATTGCTTGTGAAAAGCCGGCCACGGCTGCGGCGGTCTTTACCAAGAATTCTGTGAAAGCCGCGCCTGTTTTGGTTTGCCAAAAACACATCCATCGCGGCACCAGCCGGGCGGTTGTCGTCAACAGCGGAAACGCGAACTGTTTCAACGGCCCCTTCGGAATGATCTACGCTCAGCAAACCGCGGACATTTTTGGAAAATTTCTCAATATTCCGGCGCAGGATGTCCTTGTGGCGTCGACAGGAATCATCGGGCGCCCGCTGCCGTTTGAAAACATCAAGAACAACGCGCGCGCCCTGGTTGACGGTTTGTCCTCCGATGGCGGAAGCAAAGTCGCTGAGGCGATCATGACCACGGATTTAGCCATGAAAGAAATTGCTGTGACAGTTGACATCGGCGGCAAA
>PCVQ01000062.1:31221-32292 GCA_002796025.1 Candidatus Peregrinibacteria bacterium CG11_big_fil_rev_8_21_14_0_20_46_8 | reverse complement strand
GCTCCGGCATGATCCAGCCGAACATGGCCACGATGCTGGGATTCATTACAACCGATGCCAACATCACGGCGAAAATGCTCAAACTGGCTTTGCAGCAATCCGTGGAAGATTCGTTCAACAGCATCACCGTTGACGGCTGCATGAGCACCAACGATATGGTCTCGGTGATGGCCAGCGCTTTGGCGGGAAACCCTGTCATTAAAAAGGAAGACAAGAATTTTAAAATTTTCGTCCAAGCACTTCGTCATGTGTGCATGGATCTGGCCATGAAGATTGTTCTCGATGGCGAAGGCGCGACAAAATTGATTGAAGTCCGTGTGCAAGGCGGGAAGTCCAAAAAGCAAGCCAAAGACGCGGCTCTGGCGGTGGCCAACTCCAATCTGGTCAAGACTGCGGCTTACGGTGATAATCCCAATTGGGGGCGTGTGGCGGCGGCCGTCGGTTCGCTCGGAATCAAAACCATCAATGAACAGACGCTCAAGATGAGCTTTAACATTTCCGAGAAACACATTCTCATTGATCTTGATTTGCATCATGGGAAAGAATCCGCGGTCGTTTATACGTGCGACTTAACTGAGGAATACGTGAGAATCAATGGAAAATATAATTAAAAAAGCCGGAATCCTGATTGAAGCGATTCCTTATATTCACGAATTCCGCCAGAAAGTGTTTGTCATCAAATATGGCGGAAGCATTCTGGACAACGACGCGATCCGCAAAGTCGTTCTTGAAGATATTGTCTTTTTGAGTTTCGTCGGGATTCGTCCTGTTTTGATCCACGGCGGCGGGCCGCACATTTCGTCGCGCATCAAAGAAACGGGATTGAAATCCGAATTTCATAACGGCATTCGCGTGACCGACGCGGCCACGTTAACAATTGTCGAGGAAGAGCTTCGGAAATTGAATCAGAAAATTACCCGCGAAATCAAGGAACTCCGCGGAGATGTGGTTGGGCTTCAGGGGCATGAAGGGCTTGTGCGCGTGGAAAAGAAACAATCGGACCGCGATTTGGGTTTTGTCGGCGAAGCCCTCGGCGCCGACATCGAAAAAATCATATCGATTCTCAGCGCG
>PCVQ01000062.1:14408-31209 GCA_002796025.1 Candidatus Peregrinibacteria bacterium CG11_big_fil_rev_8_21_14_0_20_46_8 | reverse complement strand
AAGCAGAAATGCTGTATCGGAAACTATTTTCAATTACACAAAAAGAGGCGAGCTACTACTGTAACTACGGCCGTTGCTTATACAATCAAGGCAAATTACACGATGCAATCGGCGCTTACGAAAATGCCGTAAAGCTAGACTCGACAAAGGCGAGCCGCTTTGTGAGCATCGGACAAATCTACTATGAACTGGGGAACTTCGAAGCTGCGGAAGTATATTTTGAGAAGGCTCATAACATGGCACCGGCCAACGCCGATTACAAAAAACTTCTCACCGATATACATCAGCTTACCGGCAATGTGGAGCGGGCTCACAAAAACCTAAAAAAAGTTGCGGAAAAGGAGCCGTATAATGAGGAAGTGAAGCAAAATATTGAAGCGCTGGAGAAAGAGACGGAGGTTTCGCAAGTGAATAAACTATAATATTGTTATGAGAATAGTATTACTTTCCTTTGGCGGCGGTGGTGGATGGATTACACCAGGGGGCTTATTATTTGTTTTATTCGTGATCTTAAGTCCGATTATATTGCCAATTACTTTAACTATATTCTTTATTGTTAGTCACAAAATCGAGCTTTCTCAAACGCACGCACGCCATATTGCTTGGGTACTGCACGTTGGCAATGCATTCATTCTTTTAAATGCATTTAATATTTATAATCAAGGCGTAGTAAAAGAAAACGAGGTTCATGGTTACTCTTTTTTCATAACCTTATTAATATTAGTAATTTTTCTTAAACTTATTACAATTTTTAAAAATCAAAAATTACAATATTCCGCTTCTCCTGTACTTTTTTCTATCATTACGATCCTAAGCGTTTATTTGTTAAACTGGCCACATATAAATAATGGAGAATTCTGGTTGGCATGGCTCTTACCTGCTTCAGCGATTATATCTCTCTATATGTTAGCAGTCTCAATTTTTTATAAAAAATTAAATCCCGCCAAATGAGGGCACAATACCCTGATTCTCCGCTTCTGCAGTGGTTTCGGGACCTACCCGGAATTTTGCCGGAACTGCATTATAGCGGCTAAAAATTGTCTCTTTTTCTTCGGTACCGTCGGCATACCGAATAGTGCGGTACCACGTTGCATCGAAGCCGTTAACCGGCTTTTGAACCTGCTCCTTTTGTCCTGGAGACAAACCGCTATCTTCAAAAAGTACCGGCTGGCTCGGTGCCGAACGGTGATTCCCGATATATGGACCGTCCAAAACAACCTCGCGGCCGTCTGAAGTTCCATAAAATTTATAGTATGCATTCACTCCCTCAACATACGACTGAATTATGACGTGGTGATTGGTATTGTTTCTAAACTTAAAATCACGGTAGGGAGGATAAATAGTTGCATCGATACCATGACCTCCAACTTGCGAATAGTAAGTCACTGCGTACGAGTGAGGCGCACGATCGACGATTTCTAAACCGCCGTTAAGCGCAGCACGATACAACGTTGTAGAAACCTGGCAAAGACCGCCGCCATACTCAGGAATGGTTCCCTCATTTTTAATTACCAACTCTTTGCGGTAACCGGTCGACGCATCAACAACTCCCAAATTATTATTAAATGAAAAAACCTCGCCAGGAGCAATAACCAAACCGTTATATTTTGAAATTCCTACAGCGATATTGTGCTGACGGTTGGCAGGGGAGCCGGCGAAACGGCTATGCCCAACCGTAATAAGTTCTTTTATGCCCAGCTTTTGAAGCTGCGGATCAATCGCAATTTGTGCCGGCACCACTACCGTCGGAATCTCGACCTCCTCTTGTCCCAGCGTAAGTGCACGCCGAATTCGGCGCTCAAGTATAACGCGATCAATATATTGGCCGTTATCTCCATGGCCGGTAATAACAACCCGGTGAAGCGAGCCGTCGGAGCGCTTCCAGTCTTCATTCACCTGCAGCGAGACATCCTCAGGATCATACTCGAGTAAATCCCGAATATCGCCATCTAAAAACTGCACCAGTTTTTCGTCCCGTAATGTTAAAGAAAAGGGGAGCATTCCTTCTACGAGATCGTAATTTGCAGGTGCAAAGTGTATCCAGTCGAGATGTTCATGCAGCGGCAACTTCCAGCGGTGACGCCCCTGGATAAGAACAAGCGACTGCGGAATATGCGCGAGCAGCTCATCCTGAACGGCAAGAAGATCAGATGCAAAAACAGTCGGCGGATGCTCATCAAATGCAACAAAGAGCTCCTCGTGAGCTACATTCTCAGCTTGCGCACGAATATCCTGCATCAGCTGATCGACCCGCGGTACAACTCCGGCATGTCCTTCTACAACGCGTATATTTCCATTGTCATTAACTATATATGCATTTTGTGATTGTGGAATGCCGGGAAAAAGTTCGTGGATTTTACGGACAAGCTGCGCTTTATCTATACTCAAAGGCGGCTCAAGCTTTTTGGGCTGCAAACTATAGCCGATGACCGCTGCATTTGAAATTTGTGCACCGCTCGGCAAGCGCTGCACAAATTTTTGCACATCGATATCGACACCAAGATCTTCTAATGTTGTGGTCTTAACCTCGCCGCGGGCTGCAATAGTAATTTCGCCATGCAAAAAAGTATCGAGCCGCTGAGCAACAAATTCAGCCGCCTCAGTACGAGGAACAAATGCGAGTGAATTTCCCGCAAAAGTTGTCGCAGGCAAAATTAAATCTGCACGGCGCACATAGTCGAGGCCGAGCGTCATAACAACTACGGCAACGAGCACAACTCCTAAAGCAAAGCCGCTGATTTTCCTCATAGGCTGTACAGTATACTACTTTTCGTCGTCAATGTAGTGCGTCAGCTTATTCTTACTCTTTTTTTTTCTATTAAACAGCCAGCGAAAAAAGCCGCCTTTGCGACCTTTTTCAAGCTGATATTTAGCACCTTCAAAGGTCTCCTTATTATCGCGAACAAAGTTCTCTCCCGCCTCTTTGCCCTTTTCAAAAAGCTCACTGCTCTTTTCTTTAATGATCTTCCGAGTCTCCTCACCCTTCTTTGGCGCAAGTGTTAAACCAAGCACCGAACCGATAGCTCCGCCCAAAATCACACCCATAATGAGCTTATCTACCTTTTTGCCGACCTTCTTTGGTGCGCTGTCGTCCTTCATCACAAAACATGTTAGCTATAATCCACAAAAGCAGCAATACCTTTTAGGTCTTTAATGATTTGAATTGCGGCGTTGCAGCCTTCGCCGCTGGATTTTGAAGCTTGCGCGTTGCCGCCGGTGCAGTCGCCGGCTGCGTAGACGCCGGGAACATTTGTTTTGCCGTTCAGGGGATTGGAAACAATATATGCCTTTTGCGGGCCAGTTCGCTCGATGCCCAGCTTCGTGGCAAAGTCGGCGGCAGTGGCGTGCCCGAGTGCCATAAAGATACCGTCGAATTCTTGCATCTCTCCATCTGCATACTCAACGGCACTCAACTTTTCTTCACCTAAAAATTTACTAATTTTTTGCGTCTCTACGCATGCAATCTCCCGCTCCTTCAAAACTTTTTCTAATTTAGGAGAAATTTCGAATTTTTTGCCATGACTAAGAATTGTAATATGCGGCGTATAGGTAAGAAGCTGCAATGCCTCATCTGCGGCATAGTTACTGCTGCCAATTACCGCGAGATTTTTACCCTTAAAAAAGGCGCCGTCGCACGTCACGCAAAACGAGACGCCGCGTCCAATAAGAGGCTGCTCATTCTTAATGCCCGAAGGTTTAAAGCCAAGTCCCGATGCAATTAAGACGGCGCGCGCTTTGTATGCATCGCGTTCCGAATCGACGATTGTAAAATCTTGTTCACCGTTATGTTTAATATCAAGCACTTCCCGCTCTAAATATTCTGCGCCAAATTTTTTTGCATGCTCCAAACAACGCATCATGTAGTCCGGCCCGCTAATACTTTCGATGCCAAGATAATTTTCTATGAGGTGCGCCTTATGGGCATTTGAATTTGTGACAATGCCCAATACAAGAGTTTTCAAATCCGCACGTCCAGCATAGAGCGCAGCGGTCAGTCCGGCCGGTCCGGCACCAATGATGATGAGATCGTACATGGGGTCAGAAGTATAGCAGAAATACGGCGGATTCAGTTCATCTTTTTTTAATGTCAGTGTGATATAGGAAGAGGCTATGGCCTATCAAGTAAAAATTAAGCCGCTCCCAGGAACGAATTACTCAGAAGTCTACAAAAGAACCTTGGATATCTATAAAAAAATCAAAAATCGCTCAAAACGAAGAACCTACATTCGTTCATCGTATTTTAAAAAGGACAAAATATTTCTCGATATTTTTTGGCAGCATTTACACAAAAAATTAAATCATCGAGATAAGACAAGGCGCTTAAAATATCTTCCTTGTGCTTTGGAACTCATTCGTTACTCCAATGATGAGCCGGTTTCTAAAGAAAATCCGAATGCGCGCTCTGAAATTCTGCATCGATTTCCGGGCATTACAAAAACCAAAGAAGAATTCTTCGTACAAATAAAAGAGGACAAACGGATAGGTGAAAAATATTTTATTTCTGTATTTCCAAATGAAAAATAAGAAAAAAGACCCTCCGCCAGTTTGTGGTGTATGAACCACGGCCGAAAGCCCTTTTCGTGAATAATTATTACAAATAATTAGCTAAAAAACAAGATTATTATATCTTAATCTTATTCGTAACCTTCGTGCTTCGGATTGTCGTAATTTTAATCCGTCCCGGATATCCTCCTTTTTCTTCAACCTTCTTGGCAATGTCGACTGCAAGCGGCTCCAGAGCAGTATCTGCAACGCGTTCGGCATCGACAAATGCGCGCACCTCGCGGCCGGCATTAATTGCATAGGCTTTTTTAATACCATCAAATGAGAGCGCCATCTCTTGGAGATCTTTCATGCGCTCCATGTAGCGCTCTAGAGATTCTGCGCGCGCGCCCGGCCGGCTTGCAGAAATTGCATCTGCTGCCTGCACCACACGGGCCTCAACGGTTTCTTGCGGAATTGCATTATGATGCGTCCACGCAGCATGCGTAATTTCCCACGAAAAGCCATATTTTTCTAAAATCTCTTTACTTAATACATCGTGCGAACCGCCAACCTCTTGATCGATCGCCTTTCCGATATCGTGAAAAAAGCCACCGAGCAGTGCAATTTCAGGATCTGCACCGACCTCTCCGGCAATAAGACGCGCAAAATAACCGACCTCTAACGAATGACGCAGCACATTCTGGCCGTAACTTGTCCTAAAGCGGAGCCGGCCAACCAAACGGGCAAACTCATCCGGCACATTTTGCAGCGCTGGAACATCCAAACGATGCAGTACTTTTCGTCCAATCTTTAAGAGATTCTTCGCAACCTCTTCTTCTGCATCAACTTTAGCTTTATGAATCACGTCCTCATTCACAACTTTCTCACGCAATAACCTTGTAAGCGCAACACGTGCAATTTCGCGATTGACCAAATTAAAACAGCTTAGTTTGATAATATTCGGCTCATCATTAAAGACGACATCTACTTCAAACAACTCTTCGAAACACGCGATGTTTGCAGCTCCACGGCCAACAATACGTCCCTTCATCTCATCTTTAGGAACAATTACATCTTGCTCTTCGTCGAACTCTTTTGTTGAGGATGCGTACTTATAAATAACTTCCGAAAGGATGTTGCGGGCCTCACGTACAGACCGCTCTTGCGCCCACTCAAATGCACGCTGTAAACGCAGTTCAGAATTTTTTGCAAAACCATCTTCAGCATCACGCATCAAATTTTGCAACGCCTGTTCGCGAGTAATACCTGTACGCTGCATAAGCATCTCTGCACTCTTGGCATGCAATGCATCTGCCTCATCGCGCATTCGGCGAGCCTCTTGCTCTGCCTGCTCAATAGAATCTTTTATTCCCTGGACGCGCGCCTCGCGCCGCTGCAGGGAGTTTTTCTTCACTTCAAGCACGCGCTCCATTTGATCTAATTGGCGGGTAAACTCTTCTTGTTCATCGTGAAATCGCTTCTTGCGGTCTTCGGCGTGTATCTCAGCATCGTGCAGCATCTGCTTTGCTTGCTCTTTTGCTTTAGAGATTTGCGCATGAGTATCACGCTCAATGCGCTCACGATCTATTTTGCGCTGTCGAAGAATATAGAGGCCTGTAAGTACGCCAATAATGAGTCCGCCAGTAACGGCAAGTAGAGAAGTCAATTCCATCGGCTAGTAGTATAACCTGCTTTTGCAAAAACACCAAAATGTTGCATTATACAAACGGGGAGTCTTCCCGAATCTGCTCAATAATTCCGGGCAGCTCTTCTATAAGATACTGCACATCTTTTTCGGTAGTGCCGCGCCCTAAGGTAACTCTTAACGTAGAGTTTGCCCACGCTTCAGGAACGCCCAATGCCTGAATTACGTGCGAGGGTCCGGGTCGCGCCTCACTGCACGAAGAACCCGCAGAAACTTCGATTTTTTTATCGTGCAATGCAACAAAAAGCGCCTCACCCTCCACGCCCTCAAACGAAAGATTAATATTATTGGGAAGACGTACCGCTGCGCTTCCGTTTAAACGCGACTGAGGAATCTTTGTGAGAAGGGCGTGAATCGCGTTATCACGAAGCAGCGATAATCGCGCAGACTCTTCTTCGCGAATTTCTTGTGTCATCTCTAAAGCCGCTGCGAAACCAATAATCCCTGCAACATTTTCTGTACCCGAACGCTTGCCCCGCTCTTGTCCACCGCCAAATAGACGCGGCGCAATTGAAATTGTATCTTTTATAATGAGTGCACCCACACCTTTTGGTCCATATATTTTAGACGAATTCAGCGTCATGGCATCAACATTTAACTCTTGCATATCCAATGTGAGATAGTTTGCAGCCTGGCACGCATCGGTATGAAAAACTATTTTTGGATACGCACTGAGCACGCGTCCGATTTCTGCAATATTTTGAATGATACCAATCTCATTATTGGCATAGATAATTGATACCAACATTGTATCGTCACGCACTGCATGTGCCACATCGTCCACAGCAACAAATCCTTCTGCGTCCACATCGAGATAGGTAACTGCAAAACCGCGCCGCTCTAATTCGCGTGCCGGCTCAAGCACGGAACTATGTTCAATTTTTGTTGTAATAATGTGTCCGGTGCGGCTTGCCCCACTTTGGCGGTGATGCTCGGCAATTCCAAAAAGTGCGAGATTATTTGCCTCGGTACCCGAACTTGTAAATATAACATCGCGTGAATTACATTGTAAAATACGCGAAATCTTTGCGCGCGATTTTTCAATTTCGTGTCGGGATTTTTCGGCACGCTCATACAAGGCGGAAGGATTCGCATAGCTTTCCGTAAGATACGGCAACATTGCTGCATACACACGCTCATCCAATGGTGTCGCGGCCGCATAATCCAAATATACAAATGAACTCTCCATAGGGCGTAAAGTCTACCACGTCAAAAAAAGCTAACACAAATTCGACCCCATAAATTGACTGTGGTGCAATTTAAGATATAGAATTGTTTAATTACAAAATAACCTCGCAGCTATGCGTCATTTTCCCAACAAGCATGCTCTTGGAACTGTTGTGGCAACAACGCTGGCACTGTGCGGAAACACACCGCCCGAAGGCGCATTTGTACGAATAGTAGTTATTAACAACGAAACGAGTTTTTATGTAAACGGAGTACTCACGCCCGCCGAAAATTTTGGAACTGCACTCGAAGCTGCGCATGCTACTACAACCGCAACACAAACAATCACCACAGAATCGGATCGTTCGCGAAATATGCCCGGATTTGAAGCCAAAAACGAGTCCGCCGAAACCGAACCCGCGGATGACAGCGTTCTCTACATTCCTCACGAAATAGAAAATCCGCTATTGCAGCCAAGAGAAATCGGCCGGCTGAAAGTTCCTGAATCCGCACGTCCCATTGTATCGACCCTTGATTATAACCAGGAGGCATATAGCCCGAGCGTTGCCGCACTCGCGCGTGAAGTTGGTGCGTGCGTACTATATGCAACCGGCTTCGACCACGAACTTCGCAACATACAAACACCGGATTCACATACCCGGACCGTCGTAATAGCTTCTTATGGAAGAGAAATCACGGCGACCATGCGCAACGATGACGGGTACCGTATGCTTGGAATACAATCGCGCCCAGAAGGCACACGTGATCCGCATCTAGTTGTTGTTGTGGGCGATACCGGCCCGGACAGCAATGCAGACATGGGCGCCAGAGGGGATGGCAGCGAAGTTTTCAAAGGACAAAATACTGCGAATGATAATGATCTTCGCCCTTTTTATCAGGAACGTTTTGAAGAAGAATTATTACGCCTTCACAATTCATGGCCTTGCGCTAAGCGGCGCATAAATAATCGTGCGGCAGAGATGCAGAGATGGGATGAAAAGGGCCGCCGGAGAAATGCACAACGCTCACCGGCACATTAAGTACTAGCTTTTAAAAAGCTTGGGCGGCAGCACAAACTGAATCGCAGTCCACAATATAAGAAGCAAAATCCAGGCAGCATCGCCAATAAATGGAGTGATGCTTTTAAGCATCCAGGCGGTCCGCTGGCTTACGCGCATAATTAAATCGAACATCGCAAAGAGTGCAAAAACGCGAACCGAAATTTGCATGCAGCGAATCAAAAATATGCTTGTACCCTCTTGCATATCAAACCACTGTTGCGAAAAACCAAATGCAACAACCGCATGTATAACAAGGGGAAGCATAAAGAGCAAGGCAAGCCAGCTCAATTTATACCAATCCGGATAAATATCCTGCAAAAAACTACCCATAAAAAATGCGCCGCAGAAAGCAACGAATGCGATCGCGCCAAAGAAAAACTTCACTTTTTTTGAATAGCCAAGCCCCATTCTTTTAAAGAGTCTATCATAGCTTGTTTTGACTATGCTAGAATTTCCCCACTATGAAGGAGACTGTGGCAATTCTGGGTTTGGGATACGTCGGCTTACCGCTGGCAGAGCTACTTGTAAAGCGTGGCAAATATCATGTACTCGGCATCGATATTGCAAAGCCGGCTGTCGCGCGGGCAAAAAAAACAATCCGTTCAAATAAATTTTCTGCGAGTCCAAATTTCACCGCAATCGCCCAGGCCGATATTGCTGTAGTTTGTGTGCCAACGCCCGTAAAGCGAAATTTTATGCCAGACTACGGGCCACTCAAAAAGGCCTGCGAGTCTATTGCACAGTATGCGCAAAAAGGAACATTGGTAATTATCGAATCTACAATTAATCCCGGGACATGCGAAGAAGTTGTGATTCCAATATTTCAAAAATACGGACTCGAATGCGGACGCGATTATCAGTTGGCACACTGTCCGGAGCGCATCGATCCCGGTAATACAAAATGGACGCTCCATAATATTCCGCGAAATGTTGCGGGCTGCGATGCGAAGAGCGGAAAGCGCGCGGCACAATTTTACCGCTCTTTTTTAAGCGGCAAGGTAAAGCTCCTTAAAACTTTAAAGGCGGCCGAGGCGACAAAGATTGTAGAAAATACATTCCGCGATATTAATATCGCCTATGTGAATGAACTTGCGATGTCGTTCGACAAACTCGGCATCGATTTGGTAGAAGTGATTGAAGGCGCCGCGAGTAAACCGTTTGCCTTTATGCCTCACTATCCGGGTTGCGGCGTTGGGGGCCACTGTATTCCGGTAGATCCGTACTATCTCATAGAGCGCGCAAAATATACCGGCTTTCATCATCCATTTTTGCGCATGGCCCGGGCAGTGAATAACGGCATGCCGGCGTACACCGTAGGACTCCTAAAAAAACAAATTAAAGACGCCGGACTTAAACGTCCAACCATAGGACTACTTGGATTAACATATAAAAAAGACATTGCCGATCAGCGCGAATCGCCGGCGGTAAAAATTCTGCAGCTGCTCAAAATGGCGCGGTTTAAAACCATCACTTTTGACCCTTATCTTCCAACTGAATCGAGCGCAACATCTCTGCAAGACGCGCTCAGTACATCCGACGCAATTATTATCGCAACGAATCATTCAGCATTTCAAAAAATTAGTGCGCGGCTGCTCAAGCAAAATGATATTCGAGTGGTTATCGACGGCCGCAACATGCTCAACAAAGAGGCGATTGAGCGCGCGGGCATTTTGTATAAAGGCATTGGCAGATAATGAACAAACAACTTCTTAAAAAGATCGCGACGAAGATTATTGGAGCTATCCTTATTATTTCAATTTTCTATTTTCTTGGAAAAGAACTCTCAGCAAATTGGGCGCAAATTCGTGCGTATGATTTTGACTTTGATATTCCCACGCTCGCTGCGGCAACACTTGCCCTAGCTGCAAGTTATGCCGTGCTGGCGTTCGGCTGGTTTTTGCTCCTTGTTGTATTTCGTCATCCCATTGCGCTGCACCGTGTAGTTCCTTATTTTTTTATTACTCAGCCGGCAAAATATATTCCCGGGAAAGTTTGGCTTGCCGTAGCGCGTCTGAAATTCTGCAACGCACACAATGTGCCGCCTAAAATTACATTTCTTTCGACATTCGAAGAAGGGAGTTTAGAGGCACTCGCCGGAGTCTATGTTTCGGTATTGGCGATTCTGCAAATGCC
This sequence comes from Candidatus Peregrinibacteria bacterium CG11_big_fil_rev_8_21_14_0_20_46_8, assembly GCA_002796025.1. Lineage (GTDB taxonomy): Bacteria > Patescibacteriota > Gracilibacteria > UBA1369 > UM-FILTER-53-11 > 21-14-0-20-46-8. The sequence goes on along the minus strand of PCVQ01000062.1, from coordinate 20,658 downwards.
CGAACTCAGTAAATATTCTCTTTGGGGAGTGGTGGCCATCATATTATTTGGGCTCATTTTATTGATACCGCATGTCTTTTACTTTTTTATTAATCTCTATTTGCGGGGACTCCGCCATCCGCAAATCCCGCAAGAAAAATGGGTAAGCTTTGGGCAGCTCTTTATTTTACAGGTCACCTATGTAGTCGGTCTGCTTGGATTCGGCATTGCGCAACTGACTTTTCTCCAGTCGTTTGCGCCCGTCGCTGTACAGCACATCCCATTTTTAGTGAGCATCGGCGCACTTTCAATTGTAGCCGGAGTTGTTGCGATCTTCGCTCCCGGCGGCCTAGGCGTGCGCGAAGGCGTTTGGTATTTAGCATTACAATCAATTACCGCACCGCACATTGCATTAATATACGCGTTTGTGAGCCGCTTCTGGATGATTGTTATTGAGGCGCTGCTTGCCGTAGCGGCATTACCGATTGTCTGGTTTGAAAAACCGCACAAATAGTGTCAACTTCTCGCTCCCACCAAAATAGCATAGGCCGCACCGTAGAGCGGCAAGTGTCCAAGCAACTCAAACATGCCGAACATGGTCAGCGTTACAGTAAAAGCAAAAATTAAAACAGCGACAATAAAGCGGGGGAGCACACCAAAGAGCAACAGCGTTCCCAAAATGAATTCGGTCAGTCCCGCGCACAAAACGAACATGGCGTCGGTAAATTGTGTAAAACCAAGCCCCTGCATAAAATTCACCGGATGCGAGGCAACAAAGGCCAGGGCATATTCCGGCTGAATAATTTTATATAAGAGTGCGGGCAAGATGAGACTCACCGCCAGGCCGATTCTCAAAAAATCAAAAGCATATGGCTCAAGTTTTTTGAGCCAATCTTTAAAGATCGCAAAAACCAAACCCTTTCCTTTTACTTTTGGCATCGAACTGTCACCCAATATCAGCAGATACAGAAAAATTCCGGCATAAACAAAATAGGGAAGCATATCGAGCGGAGGGAAGATCACAAAAAGCGCGGCGTAAAGCAAAAATCCTGCAGCAGCCATAAGTCGCGGCACCACCCCGAGAATCAATCCCAACCCAATGAAGGCCTGCGCGTAGAGTAAAATTGTTCCCCACACCGGCGGCGCAAAAACGGTTTTCAAATCCGGCGCAAAGAAGAAGCCGATATAACTTGCGGTAAACATGAGCACGCCGGTAGTAAGGCGAACCACCGGAATACCCCACGCCTGCACGCGGTCCAAATCTTTATGCGCCTTTGCAATCGCCTTAGAGTTTTCTAATTTTTTATCCAGCCAAAATGCAGCACCGATTGCCGCCAAAGCCAAAATCCCCATAACAATATTCGTCGCATTCAAACCCAAAAAAAGTTCCGGCCGTTCAATCGTGTGATGATTGGTTACAAACCACTTCTCGTGCGCAAAAGCGGTGTGCGGAATCGCGAGCGCAGCCAAAACAAACAAAATCTTTTTCATCGGACGCAGTGTAACACCGTGCATAGCTTGTGCGCAAAATTGACTTTAATCAAAACGGTTTAAACGGGTCTGCAAATCGGCCAAGCGGCGTCTTATAATGTTTGCAAGTACTTCTCGATCTGCTGTAGGCATCACAAATTCTTCCCAAGCGGCCAGAATACGACCAATTAATCCACGAGTTTCTGTCTGCCGCGACTCTATTTTGTGACGCGCCTGAATCGCCCGGGTACGGCTAATCGCCTCCTCAATTGTTCGATGCTGCTCTTCTTTATAATTCATAAGAAACCAATTTTAATAAAAAAATCGAGAGCGTCAAGGCTCCAAATTTTTCGTGTATAATACACATCCATGTCCTGCCCAAAGCGTGCAAATCCATCGATGATGATTCAGCTGGTGCCGGGACGGCTCAAAAAGCCGGACTGGTTAAAGGCGCGTACAAAATTGCCGAATAAACGCTACGGAGAGATTAAAAATGTCGTGCGCAGCAGTGGCGTTGCGACCGTATGTGAAGAGGCGCTCTGCCCAAATATTGGTGAGTGCTGGGGCGGCGGAACTGCAACATTTATGATTATGGGCGACACATGTACGCGCGCCTGCCGCTTTTGTAATGTGAATCACGGCAGACCAAATGCGCTCAATAATGATGAGCCGAAAAAGCTTGCCGAAGCAGTAAGCAACATGAAGCTGGATTATGTGGTAATAACTTCGGTTGACCGCGACGATGTAGAGGATGGCGGAGCAGCGCACTTTGCCGAATGTATTCGTGCTGTAAAAAAGGCAGCACCTAAAATGCTTATAGAAGTTTTAACTCCCGATTTTCAAGGAAAAAAAGAAGATATCAAAAAAGTTATCGAGGCCGGGCCGCATGTCTTTGCGCATAATGTAGAAACCGTTAGCCGTTTACAGCGTGAAGTCCGCGATCATCGTGCCAATTATGAGCAGTCGCTGCATGTTCTAAAATATGTTAAAAAGATCAGCCCGAAAATGCGCACCAAGTCTTCTATTATGGTTGGGCTCGGAGAAAAGCCCGAAGAAGTTGACCAGGCCATGCAAGATTTGCGTGCAATCGATTGCGACTTTTTAACCATCGGCCAGTATCTGCAACCCTCTGCCTGGAATCTTCCAGTTAAAGAATACGTTCCCCCCGATCAATATGAATGGTATAAGAAGCGTGGAGAAGCGTTAGGCTTCCTCTATGTGGCTGCCGGGCCCTATGTACGCAGCTCATACAAAGCAGGGGAATTTTATATCAAAAGTATAATCAAAAAAGATGCCGCTCATTCCTGAATTTCCAAAGATTGATGACTCGATGATCCAGGTGCTCGCGCCTGACGGTACGGTTGTACGCGAAGATTTCTTGCCTAATTGGGACGAAGCCCGTCTGCGCGAAGTATATAAAGAGATGATTTTGATTCGGCGTGCCGACAAAAAATTTACAAATTTGCAGCGTACCGGCCGTAGCGGAACGTATCCTTCTATGGAAGGGCAGGAAGCGACACAGATGGGAATGATCTATGGTATCAAGCGCGACGACTGGATTTTTCCGGCATTCCGCGAACTTGCGGCCTGCTACTTGCACGGCGTGCCTTTAGAAAAAATATACTTATACTGGATGGGCGATGAGTGGGGGAGTAACTACGAAGCGAATGCGCTACCCGTTTCTATTCCGGTTGGGAGTCATCCGCTGCACGCGGTTGGTACCGGCTGGGCGTTTCGCTTGCAAAATAAACCGCACATTACGGTGAGCTTTTTTAGCGACGGTGCGACCTCCGAAGGCGCTTTGTACGAGGCGATTAATTTTGCACCGGTAGTACAGTCGCGCACCGTCTTTTGCTGCCAAAATAATGGCTGGGCAATTTCCACGCCAACAAACAAGCAGACCGCAGCCGCAACACTTGCACAAAAAGCCGTGGCCGGGGGATTGCGGAATATCCGTGTAGACGGCAACGATATTTTTGCGATGTACGCGGTTGCGCGGGAGGCCGCGGAACTGGCGCGTCAAAATATTCCGGTCTTTATTGAAGCCATGACATACCGGCTCGGCAACCACACCACTTCGGATGACAGCGGCAAGTATCGCAGCAAAGAAGAGGAAGAAGATGCACGCACCCGCGATCCAATTTTGCGTTTGCAAAAATATTTAGCGGCACAAAAAATCTGGACGCCGGAATTTGCAAAAGAGTGTGAAGAAGCAGCGGACGCAGCAATTAGCAAAGCCGTAGAAGCGGCAGAAAATACCAAGCAAAATCCCGACGACATTTTTGATTATCACTACGAAAAAATCACGCCCCCGCTTGCGCAACAAAAAGAAGAGCTCAAGAAATTCCTATAAACCTTCCCCTTTAATTCTCCCATGCCACAACGAACAATTGCAGAAGCACTCAATCAAGCACTCTTTCTGGAGATGGAGCGCGATCCATCCGTAATGATCATGGGTGAAGATGTCGGCATCGATGGTGGCGTCTTCCGCATCACCGACGGCCTCATTAAAAAATTCGGCGAAGAGCGGGTAGTCGACACTCCGCTGGCAGAGGCCGGCATCATCGGCAGCGCAATTGGCTTAGCTATGGCCGGCATGAGGCCTGTCTGCGAGATGCAGTTTGACGGCTTTGTCTATCCAGCTTTTGACCAAATTGTGAATCACGCTGCACGCATGCGAAATCGCAGCCGCGGCAAATACACCTGCCCGATTGTTATTCGCTTTCCATACTGCGGCGGCGTACGCGCGCTGGAACATCATTCCGAAAGTGCAGAGACCTACTACATCCACACGCCCGGCCTCAGAGTTGTCTGCCCATCCACTCCTTATGATGCCAAAGGTCTTATGCTCGCAGCAATCCGCGATCCCGATCCCGTCATCTTTCAAGAGCCAAAAAAATATTATCGCAATATTAAAGAGGAAGTGCCGGACGAAGACTACACTGTTGAAATCGGCAAGGCGCGCGTAATGATTCCCGGCGAACATGTTACGGTCATTGGCTGGGGAGCCATGATTCCGCTCATCCTTAAAGTGCATCCGCACTTTGCACAAAAAGGAATTAACTTAGAAGTGATCGATTTGCGCACACTCAGCCCGCTCGACACGCCAACAATTCTGGAATCCGTACAAAAGACCGGCCGCTGTGTAATTGTGCAGGAAGCACCGCGCACCCTCGGCCTGGCCGCAGAAATCTCCGCACAAATTATGGAAAACGCAGTGCAGTTTTTGCAGGCGCCTGTACAGCGAGTAACCGGCTTCGACATCATTCCGCCACTTCTAAAATTAGAAGAGTGGAACCTACCGGACGAAAAGCGGGTGATTGCGGGGATAGAAAGTATCTTAGAATAAGGCGCAAAATATTTGACAAAAACTAAATTTTGGATAAAGTCTCATTCTCTACAATTAATACTCTTGCATATGTCTAATCCAACAGAAGACACTTTGATTGAACTTTTTGACCGCCTAAAAGCCGGAGGAGTAGATAACGACGACTGGCTTTCTTCTGAAGCCCAAGCCGCAAGCGAGCGCTCAACACTCGATGCATTGCAAGCGGCAGCGGCACAAGAAACGCGCGATGAGGCTCGGGGAATTGTCCGCGATGCGACGCTTGACGAGAGATTAAAATAGGGTATTATGCCGTGCCATGAAGAATCCATCCCATCTTTCTGCTGTCCCAGCCTCTCCAGAAGCTGCACCGTTAGTCGAACAGGTTCTTAAGGAAGTTGAACTCGAGCCCATTGCGGAATATATGGCTCAAACACTCGACAGCCGCCTCTTTCATCCTGCACAAGAAGCTGAATTGAGGGATTTTTCGTTTCTCAAATTGCATATTCTTGGCCACCTTGTGCATATAAAGAACCGTCTGCTTGCCGGCAAAGAGAATATCGGCTTCATTGGCGGAGCCGAGACTGTTCTCACGGTTTTAATTGAAAAAACATTTAAAGCACTCGCAGAAGAAAGCGAGGCACTTTGCACCCCATACGATGTTACCAAGCTGCCAAAAACCATTCGGGATATTGCGCGTGAGCGCATGCTCGACATTATTGCCGAAGGCAAAGTATTGAATCCAGAAGAGACTGCATTTGTGCTGGGAACACTTTTCCCTAGAGTCGCACGCAAAGCGGCAAACAAAACACTTAAATTGACTAGGCAAAATCCGGCGTTAACTATTGAGGCGATTGGCAGAAAACTCTACGCGGCGATGCAAAATTTATGAAAAATAGCTGTAATGTTATAATGCCGACCAATGGCGTTTGAATTTAAATTTCCAGATGTTGGCGAGGGCATTCATGAGGGTGAGATTGTGCGCTGGCGCGTGAAGGCTGGTGATGAAGTAAAAGAGGACGATGTTTTGTGCGAGATGGAAACCGCAAAGGCGATTGTAGAAATTCCCTCACCAAAGACCGGAACTATTTTGCATTTGGAAGGGAATGAAGGCGACACAGTAAAAGTTGGAGCACTGTTGGCGGTAATTGGGGAGAAGGGGGAAGAATGGGAAAACAAGAATACGGGAAAACAAGAAGCCGCCGCCAAGGCGGGGCAGGCAGGAGAGGAAGCGGGAAACAAGAAGCAGGAAGCTGCGCCGGGCGTGGTCGGGAGCTTTTCGAATGACGTAAGTATAAGTCTGCCGGGTCGTGCGCCACAGCCGGCAGCACAGCCAGCAGTTCCTGCGGCAAAACAGCCGGCCACAAAAACCGGCGGCATTATGGGAGCGGCGCGCGGGCAAAGCGCGCAAGCGGCGCCAGCAGCAAGTCCAGTCTCATCGCCAGCTCCGGCAGCACCAAAGCATCCGCCGCTTCA